>CAXTMT010000016.1:0-27388 GCA_964245355.1 uncultured Sphingomonadaceae bacterium | reverse complement strand
CGATCGGCGCGCCGGTGCTGGTCGCGGTGTCGGCGCCGACCGCGTTGGCGGTGCGGATGGCGGACGCCGCCGGCATCACGCTGGTCGCGGTGGCGCGCGCGGATGGATTTGAAGTGTTTTCGCATCCGAACCGGATCGCGCTCCGCGCAGGCGGGCGCGGCGATCCGCAAGGAGTAGTAGATGTCGCCTGACCGATTGATCTACATGGCAAACCAGATCGGGACTTATTTCAGGAGTCAGGGTCCCGACAAGGCGGTGCCCGGCATTGCCGAGCACATCAGGAAATTCTGGGATCCTCGGATGCGCACCGCGATCCTGGCGCATCTCGAAGCAGGGGGAGCCGGACTGCAGCCGGAAGTACGCGCTGCGATTGAGGCTTTGAGACTATAGGACGGTAGCAGCGGACCGTTCAGCAAGAGCGGCCGCAGGGGAGGATGCCATGACGACACTCGAGGGCACCGGACGTATCTCCGGCGTGGGCGCTGGAATTCTCGATCGCGAACGGATCGTCGCGACCGCCGGCTTCAATCGCTGGCTGGTGCCGCCGGCCGCGCTGTGCATCCATCTTTGCATCGGCATGGCCTACGGCTTCAGCGTGTTCTGGCTGCCGCTGTCGCGCGCGGTCGGGCTCAGCGCACCGAAGGTCTGCGCCGACATGACGATCGCGCAGGAATTGTTCACCACCACCTGCGACTGGCGCGTCGCCAGTCTCGGCTGGATGTACACGCTGTTCTTCGTCGTGCTCGGCCTGTCAGCCGCGATCTGGGGCGGCTGGCTGGAGCGGTCCGGCCCGCGCAAGGCGGGTTTCGTGGCGGCCTGCTGCTGGGGCGGCGGCCTGGTGCTCGGCGCGATCGGCATCTACACCCATCAATTGTGGATCCTGTGGCTGGGCTCCGGGGTGATCGGCGGCGTCGGCCTCGGTCTCGGCTACATCTCGCCGGTGTCGACCCTGGTGAAATGGTTTCCGGATCGGCGCGGCATGGCGACCGGGATGGCGATCATGGGCTTCGGCGGCGGCGCGATGATCGGCGCCCCGCTGGCCAACATGCTCATCAACACGTTCAAGACCCCGACCGATGTCGGCGTCTGGCAGACCTTCCTCGCGATGGGCGCGATCTACTTCGTGTTCATGATGATCGGCGCGTTCAGCTACCGCATCACGCCGCCGAACTGGCGCCCGGACGGCTGGACGGCGCCGGCGACCGCCAACGCGATGATCACCACCGGCCACGTGCACCTCGACAATGCGCACAAGACCCGGCAGTTCTGGCTGATCTGGGGCGTGCTGTGCCTCAACGTGTCTGCCGGCATCGGTGTCATCGGCATGGCGTCGCCGATGCTGCAGGAGATCTTCGCCGGCAAGCTGATCGGCGCGCCCGACCTGAGCTTCAACCAGCTCTCGGCCGAACAGAAGACCGTCATCGCCGGCATCGCCGCCGGCTTCGCCGGGCTGTTGTCGCTGTTCAACATCGGCGGCCGGTTCTTCTGGGCCTCGCTGTCGGACAAGATCGGCCGCAAGAACACCTACTACACGTTCTTCATCCTCGGCATCGCGCTCTACGCGCTGGCGCCGACCTTCGCGGCGATGGGCAGCAAGATTCTGTTCGTGCTCGCCTTCGGCGTCATCCTGTCGATGTATGGCGGCGGCTTCGCCACCGTGCCGGCCTATCTCGCCGATATATTCGGCACCCAGTTCGTCGGCGCGATTCACGGCCGGCTGCTGACCGCCTGGGCGACCGCCGGAATTATCGGCCCGGTGGTGGTCAACTACATCCGCGAATTCCAGATCGCGGCCGGCGTGCCGCGCGCGCAGGTATATGATTTCACCATGTACATCCTGGCCGGCATGCTGGTGCTCGGGCTGATCTGCAACGCGCTGGTCAGGCCGCTCGCGTCGCACTGGTTCATGAAGCCGGAGGAAGTCGCCGCGCTGCAGGCCAAGGGTGCGGCGGCCAATACCGGCGGCGGTTCCTACGGCATCGGCAAGGGCGGCTTCGACGCCGGCGCCGCCGCGTTCTGGGCCTTCGTCGGTATCCCGCTGGCCTGGGGCGTCTGGAAGACCCTGGAAAGCGCGATCAAGATTTTCTGAGCGCGCGACTCCAGCTTGGGATTCCCGAAGCCGCGATGTCACGAGCTTGGTGACCGATCAGGGACGGCGCGGCAAGCGCCGTCCCTTTGTTTTTGATCGGCCAAGCGCCGCAAGCATCCCTGATAGCACGAGGTGCGAAGGTCGTGCCATGTGATCGCCCGATCGTGGCGCCGACGTCGTTTTTGAAAAAACAATTCCTGTTGACGAACTGATCAAAGGTTGCAATTGTAAGAAAATACAACCTAAAATTTTATAATAAATGTTTGCAACAACCTGCAGTACGGAGGAATTGCCATGCCTCTCTTTTCGGCCTTTGAAATTCTTGCAGAACGGCTGGTTCCTGCCGGCATCCTGCCGGTAAATGCCGTTAATCCGTTCCTGATCCAAGGCTATTGGGTGCAGATCTCGCTGGCGCCCGGCTCAATTCAGTCGACGATTTACAACGTCATCTTTCAGGAGACGACCGATTTCAACCAGGGCTCGGGGCAGTCGAGCCTTCAGGCGCAGTACATCGACCAGAACGGACAGGCGCAGGTTTACTCGCAATTTTTCGCTTCCACCGGCCGCGGCTTCCTCAACCAGAAAATCAGCGCCGGACAAACCATCATCTACGGCGTCCAATGCATCCCTGCTTCGATCCTGACGGCGACGGTGCAAATCCCTCAGAACGGCACGGGCTGGCGCGGCACCGTCACCATCGACGCCCAGAACCCCGGATCGCTGATCGCAACGCCGACGCAACGCCTGCTCTATCTCAACGCCGACAGTCTCACGAAAAGCACGCCACTGGATGCAGTGGTGTACTCGGTACCGACCTACTCCGGCACCACGCGCATCTGACATGGCGACGCAGCAGTACACGGCGTTCTGGCTGGGCTACGTCGATTCCGGCGGAGCGAACAACGGCCCGCTCATCGAGGACGTCCCGCCTTATATCGACGTGCTGTCGCTCGCGTTCGGCAACCTATTTCCCGGCAACACCACCTGCCTGCAATTCCTGCAGAAATCGAACTCCGAGGACAAGATCCGCTCGGGGATCGCCAAGCTGCGCCAGTCCGCCCCGAAGATGAAAATTCTGCTGTCGCTGATCGGCACGCCGACACCGCCGGTCGGCTGGAATACCGGGATCACCGATCCCGCACAATTCGGGTCGTGGTGCGCCAACCTCGCCCGCACCTGGGGACTGGATGGTTTCGACATCGACAATGAAGACCTCGACACGTTTCCCGGACCGCAATTCGTCGACACCGTCATCGGCATGCGCAAGGCGATGCCGGACGCGATGCTGACGCTCGACACCTATTTGTTCGATCGCGATGCCGACGTCATCAAGCAGCTCGCGCCGTATCTCTCCGGTATCAACACGATGGCCTACTTCCTCGACTTCGACGCGATGACGCAACTCGTCGAACAATACGCGACGGTGATCGCACCGGGGAAGATTTCGATCGGCGTGAAGTCCGACAAGGTCGGGCCCATCACGCAAGGTACTTCCGTCGAGGAGACGGCGCAACTCAGCCGATGGAGTCCCAAGGCCGGCACGAAGCAGGGGATGATGCTCTGGAACGTCAGTTCCGACATCGAGCGGGTCACCGGCGAGCCGGACGGAACCTGGACGCGCACGATCCACGAAAACCTGCCGTGACGTTTTTGCCGGTCAGCGACGCCACGCTCATGACGCTCGCCGGCATCGCCTACGGCGCCCCCGGTGATATCGCCACGTATCTCGGCGAAGCGGCACCGACCAAAAGCGATTGGTCCCTGGTATGGCTGGCGGCGCCGCCCGACCCTCCCGTCAACTTCGCTTATCTGGCGCGCAGCGCGCGTACCGGCGACTGCGTTCTCGCGATCCGCGGCACCTACCCCGATCCGTTTTCGCCGGCATATTGGGACGATGGCGCGCAGGACAGTCCGTTCGGCGCCATGGTCGATTGGCCGGGAGCGCCGGGCCCGCGCATTTCAGCCGGAACGTCGCTGGGGATTTCCAACCTGCTGACGCTCACCGACGCCGGCGGCATCACTCTGGTCGCTGCGGTTGCCGCGTTGCAGCCCGATAACGCGTTGACCGTCACAGGACATAGCCTTGGCGGCACGCTCGCGCCGGTCATGGCGCTGCACCTCGCCGGCGTGTTTCCGCAAGCGCGCATCACTGCCGTGAGCTTCGCCGGCATGACCCCTGGAAACGGCGCATTTGCCGCCTTGTTCGACGCGGGCACGCTGCTTGCCGCCCCGGTCCGGCGCGTCTTCAATACGCTGGACAGCGTTTCGTACGGCTGGAACAAGGTTGACGCGACGATCGATTTCTATCAGCCCGCGCCGCGCGGCGGGCCGTTGGTCGCAGCGATGCTGCTTGCTACCGCCGCGCGGCTCGCACTCGAAGGCTATGACTATGCGCCGGTCGGCATCGACGTGCCGCTGACCGGCAGCGTTGCGCCGGTCACGATTCCCTGCGATCTTGTCGCTTTTGTATTCGAGACCCTGCATCAGCATATGCCCGATACGTACCTTGGGCTTCTCGGCGCGCCGCCTTTGCCGTTCCATATCCTGTTCGGCACGATCGTGACACCGCGCGGCGGAGAGCGACCGTTGCGGCGGCCGACGGCGTATCTGCCCGTGGTTTACACGAAGGCTGACGCGCGGCCCGGCTGACCACTTCCGCACGTCGGGACCTTAAACAAAGTTCGGCCCCAGGCCCGATCCGCACGACGCCAGCGACCGGTGCTACAAAGCCGCTCACCGTCATCGGCGGACATTGCCATCGAGCCGGGTTTGCGCCGTGAGCCATCGAGCGATTATTGTCGGCAGAGTCTTTTGAGCAGTCGTTCGCGCGGCAATTCGGCGGTGCTTTAGGGAAGTCGACATCACCTGGCGCCGAAATCATTCCGCTATGGGCTGCAACAATATCATTCCACCATGATCGGGTCGCCACACCTGATCGCACCCGAAGTCAGCACCGCCGCATAGGCACCGAGACAGGGAAACTTGCCTGGGCCAAGCAGCGGGAATTCAATCTTGTTCATCGTATTTAGGAGGGAAACCGCTTCCCGGCTTTGGGGCAAATTGCCGTGTGGAAGCATCGGCACAGCGCACCTTGGTGTCGGTGCGATAACCTCGAGGCTGACGGATTGCCCGATGCGGAGTTTTCGACCGATCCACATGTTTTCGCCGAACGCGGTCGAGAGTTCCGTCTCGATCATGATATTGGGCCGGTACCTTGCCGCATCAATTGAAGCGGCGGGCGCCGCGGAACGTACGGCGTCGAGCGAAGCGCTTGTCATCAGATGAATCGGTGCATAGTCGAAGAAGCCGCCGGTCGGGGCCGCCGCACCGATCGCCAGCACGTCCTGAGTCACGGCCGCGTCGAAACCGTCGGCCATCACCTCGTCCGGCCTTGCACGGTTGAGTTCAATGCCTGCCATCCTGACGTTGACCAGCTTGATCTTCTTTCCAATCAGGCCGGAAACCTTCGTATCAAAGTCGGGATCCGAGATGCCGACCTCGTTGCCGAGGCCGTCGCAAACGACGATGGATCGAAAATCTGGAAAGGGCACGGTGGAGGCTCTGAACTCAAGCAGATTGCGCCACATATTGGGCTGCTTTGCGCTCGCTATCTTTCCCGTGAAGGCATCCAGGAGAGCGTAAGCGCGATCGCCGTAAAGGCCGGATATATCGACATCGCATTCATTCAGATGCTCTCCCAGCATCGATTTGACGGGATACCGCATGATCGCGCCAATCGTCCCAATTGCCGTCATCATCAGAACCTCGCAATGAGTTCATCGACGGCACCACCGCCGCAATGCTACTTCGGATATCGAAACTGTTTGACGAAACTCGGTATCTCGACGCCTCCCTTCAATTTCGGATCTGGGACAGGGGGAAGCTGCACCAGCCGCAATCCGACCGAGCCGGCCCACCGGTCGGACGCGAGGTCTTCAGACTCCTCGTCGGGAAGGCCGTCGCTTACCTTTGCGGATACCTCGTCCAATCTCATACGGATGATCTTGGTTGCTTTCCATTCCTGCTCCGCGGGCTTTCGCGCATATTCCCAAAGGCCCGGCGCGAGCCTGTCGGTGAAAACTTCCAACGCATGGCGTTTGATAGATTCCGCGCAAAACTCCGCCTTCCCGAACGCCATGACCGATCGGAAGTTAACGTTATGGTTGAAAGCCGCTCTTGAGAAGACGATGCCGTCGAGATGGGTAACGCTGAAGCAAACTGGAATTCCGGCCTGTTGCGACTTCAGCATGCGACTGGCGGAGGAACCGTGCCAATAGACGTAGTCATCGATGCGCCAGTGATTGGTCGGCGTGACATAGGGCATAGCGTCGATCACATAACCGATCTGGCAGACGATGCCCGCGTCGATGATCGAATTGATGGTGTCGCGATCGTACTTCGCCAGCCAATGGTATCTCTTTAGTCTCGTCCGCTCGCTGGGTGGATCGATCGGCGAAGAGACGTTATTGCCGGTATTCATCGTAATCTAACCACCGTGGCTGGCTTGTTCAGAATGTCCGTTATAGGTAAACTGCGCGCCGGCCTTTGGGGCCATTTACAAAAAATAGACGGAGCCAATTATTGCGGCCCGCGAGCGGGCGGATGCCGCACGGTTCGACGGGCAAAGCCCGTTCCCTGTGGCGGTTTGCCGTCGCGACCGATGCGTTCAACCGGCTACCGGCCGAAGGCGGATCAAGGACTGGCGAGCAGAGGATTTATCGCCGTCCTCAACTTCGATAGCCGCGCGAGCCCCTGTTCTATTTCGTCTATGTTGTACGCGGAAAATCCAAGCAGAAGTCCCTGCCCCTTCTTGCGACCGGCATAATAGGGCGACAACGGACGCAGCACGACGCCATGATCCATCGCTTTTCGCGCAATGGCTTGGTCGTCGGCCGCCCGGTCTAGATGTATGATGACGTGCATGCCGGTATCCGTCGCGGAAAGGCGAAGCCCGTTGTCCAGAATATCTCTCAGCCCGCCAATCAGCCTGACTTGACGCGCGCGGTAGAGGCTCCGCATTCGCCGGATGTGTGCAACGAGGAGACCTCGATGCATGAATTCCGAAAGGACCATCTGCTCGATCAGGGATGCATGCCGATCCACGACGGCGCGTGCCTTGGCGAACGGTTCGGCAAGATCGGGAGGAACCACCACATATCCCAAGCGAAAAGAAGGGAGGAGGATCTTCGAGAAGGTGCCGAGATGAACCGTACGCTGTCCGCCGTCCATGCCGTGAATTGAGGTCGGCGTTTGGCCGACATACCGGAATTCGTGATCGTAGTCGTCTTCCACGATCCAAGAGCCGCATCGGCTCGCGAGGTCGATGAGAGCGGCGCGTCGTTGCACGGAAAGCGTCGCTCCCAAAGGATAGTGGCGGGACGAAGACGTGAAAATAAGACGCGGCGAAGGGTGTTTGGCCAGCGCGTCTTCGATGCAAACGCCGTTTTCGTCGACCTCGATTGGATGAAGCGACGCTCCGTTGGCGCTGAATATCGAACGCGCGCCGACATAGCCGGGCTCCTCCAGCCAAACGGGATCGCCGGGATCGAACAACATGCGGCTGACCAGATCGAGACTTTGCTGCGACCCCGTCGTTATAATGACCTGCTCTGCGGTGCAGTTCATTCCGCGCGAGATATTGAGATGACGCGCGATGGCTCGCCGCAGCGGCTCATAACCGGCGTTGGAAGTGTCCGCGAGAATTTCGCCTCGAAGCCGGCCCGATGTCTCGTTGAGCAACCGAAGCCAGGTCTTGATGGGAAATTCGCGCAAATCGGGAAGATCCGGCATGAAGGTCGTCGGCCGTTCGGGGAAAGCGTCCGTCGCCGAATCCGTGAGGCCCTTTCCCCGGCGCGATATCGATCGAAACGGATAACCGTCCGCCTTCGTCCCCGTCTTCGCCGCGGCTCGCTCAATCTTGGCGGCCGGCACTTCCAGAACGTAGGTTCCGTCGCCGATGCGGCTCGAAAGGAAGCCTTCATCGATCAGCCGCTCAAAGGCCTGAAGGATCACATTGCGCGATACGCCGAGTTCGTCGGCGAAAACGCGCGTCGACGGAAGTTTGATTCCGGAGGGTATCCTTCCTTTTTCGATGGCATCGCGCAGGTGATCGGAGATTTGCTGATATTTCGGTAGGGCCGGGTTGTCCGCCAACTGAAACCCGATCAACGATCCGGTAATCGCGGTTTTCGACATCAAAGCGATCCAGCGCTCTCGTTGCGAACTCGATGTCGCGGCGCTGAATGCAAATCGATTGGTACCGGTTTTAAAATCAAAATGGCTCTGCTCGCTGAGAAACGGTTCGCCTACGTTCATTTTGCAAAATGAGCTAAGCGCTGGTCGGAAGCAACTTGTTTCGCGTCTGAGAAGAACGAGTTTCCAGCGCCAACCTTGATCGACTGACGGTTCGTCAGTCGACTGAATCGAATTCGCCCATTCGCCGGGATGTGTGATGACTGAGCAGATTGCTATTAAGTTGTGCAGCCAACCATCAAACGGCCGTTGCCAGAGGATGACATGAACCCCAACATTGGCGAGATCAAAACGACGATTGGAAAATACGAGGCAGGTGAAATCGACCGACGCGGTTTCATGCGCTCGTTGGCGTTGCTTGGTGTTTCGACGGCAGTCGCCAACGCGGTGTTGCAATCCCCGCTCGGGGCTTCGAAGGCATTTGCTGCGATCGGCGGACCGGAGGAGAGGGCATGGGCGCTCGCCAAGGAGGCTGCGGCAAAGGCAACCAAGAAGACGTTGACGTTGCTTATTCCAACCGGCTCGATCGGAAACATGACGCCCTACGTCGAGAAGTGGAAGAATGAGCTGGGCATCACGCTCGAATTCATCGAAGAGCCCGATGAAGTCGTTCATACCAAGGGCATGCAGGAGGCCGTCGCAAAGACCGGCCGCTACGACGTGATGATGCCGACGGCGATGTCCTATCCGGACTGGATCGACTCGGGCGTGATCTTCGACCTCACGGATTGGGTCGAGAAATACAATCCGGAAATCTTCGACAAGGAATGGGGCGTCGTTTTCCCCGCCAGTCATCATGCCCAGCTTTACAACGGCCGCGTCGCCGGCCTGCTCAACGACGGCGACCAGATCACGCTGCTATGCCGAGACGACCACCTGAAGAATCCGGACAAGATGAAGGCATTTGCCGACAAATACGGCTATCCGGTCGGCGTGCCCAAGACCTGGACGGAGTATTACAATCTCGCCCAGTTCATGCACGATCCCGCCAACAAGTTCTATGGCAGCCTCGAATATCGCTCGCGCTACTATGTGAAGTGGATGTTCATGCAGCGCCTGATATCCAAGGGACGACTGTATTTCGATCAGGACATGAATCCGACGTTCAATTCGGAAGAAGGGTTGGCGGCGCTGGAAGACATGCTGGCGGTCAACCAGTACCTGCACCCCGATGCATTCAGTTTCATATGGTCGTCGAACTACAACGCGTTCGGCCGTGGTGAAGGATTCATGAACATCGTTTGGCCGTCGGGGTTCAAATATTCCAAGGCGCCGACGACGGGACCGGCCACGACCGGCAAGATCGCCGCCACCGTGATGCCGGCGGACAAGCTGAAGGACGGCAGCATGCTCTACGCAGGGCTGTTCTGCTGGGGTTACGGTTACGCCGTATCGAAATATTCGGCCAATCCCGAGCTTGCCTACGCCTATGCGCAATGGATGACGTCCCCGACGATCTCGTCGGACGCCATCCCCTATCTTGGCGGCTATTCGGATCCTTATCGCAAGAATCACATGCTAGCCCCCACGCAGCGGTTGAAGGACGCCTACTCGCCCGAATATCTTCAGACGCTGTATGACAACATGGTCAACACGGTTCCGGACTTTTGTCTGCCGGGCGGATTCGAGTACCAGGATGCGCTGGACAAGGAAGTGCACTCTTGCATGACCGGCGAGAAGAAGCCGAAAGCCGCGCTCGATGATGCGTCGCGTTCGTTCGAACGCATCACGCGTCGTATTGGAAAAGACAAGGTCAAGAAGTCCTGGCTTGCGCTGGCCAAGAATCTTGCCGAACCGATCAGGAAAGCCAGCGGCGCCAGCCAGTGGAGCTGATCCCGCGCGGAACGTACTTGCCGGCGCGCGCGCAAGCCGCGCCGGCAAGAGCTCTCGTCGGATCGGATGGACGATCGGTATGAATGAACTCGGGGTGATTTCGCCGCTCGGAGAATTGAATACCGACGAAATTCCGAAGGCAGCAACCCTGCGGGCCAAGCCGGCCGGTAATCGTCTCGGCCAACTGTTCATTCTGCCCGGTCAAATCGTTTCTGTATTGGTGCTGGTGGTGCCGCTGCTGGTCGCCTTCTATATGAGCTTCACGGATTGGACTCCAACCCGCGGTTCTCTCCTGCAGGCGACGCTGGTCGGATTGGACAACTACAAGGAACTGTTGATCTACGACACCCGGTTCGTCGAAGCCGTGGTGAGGACGTTGCTGATTTCGGCCGTATGCCTGGCACTGGAGTTCGTGCTGGGCCTTGCGTTGGCGACGCTGTTCCTTCGCGAATTCCGCGGCAAAGCAGTGCTGTTTTCCGTGTTCCTGACGCCGATGATGATCCTTCCGGTCGTGGTCGGGTACACTTTCTGGATGTTGTTCCAGTCGAACGGGCCGTTCAACCAAATGCTGACGCTGGCTTTCGGAGCAGGAGCTGCGCTGCAATGGTTCAGGAGCGCGCCGCTGGCCATTGCAGCGGTCGTCATCACGGAAGTGTGGCACTGGACGCCGCTCTTCTTCCTGATCTTGTTGTCGGGGCTCAATGCCATTCCGGAGAATCCGGTTCGTGCCGCGGTGATCCTCGGCGCCACCCCGCGCCAGGTGTTCTGGCGGATCGTCATGCCGATGCTCAAGCCGGTCATCATCGTCGCGTTCGTCATTCGAGCGATGGAAGTCGTCAAGCTGTTTGATGAAGTCTTCATGCTGACACGCGGGGGGCCGGGCACCTCGACCGAAACCATCAGCCTCTACATCTACAAGCTCGCCTTTTCCGACTTTCAGCTTGCCTATGGCGCTGCGGCGGCATTCCTGGTCCTGCTCGGTACCCTCGTCTTGATTCATTTGCTGCTTGCGCCGATTCGCAACCACTTGCTGGAGGGGCGACGATGACGCAGCGCAAGCTCACCTGGCCTCTGGCGTTGGTATTGTTCGGCGCCTCGCTCGCAAGTCTATTCCCGGTTTTCTGGATCGTCATCACGGCAATCAAGCCGCCGACCGATTGGAATGCGTCGCCGGCCATCTGGTTTCCGTCACATCCGACGTTGATCAACTTCAAGACCTTGTTCGACCCGGATGCGATCCGTGCTTATGGCGTGGGCGGCGTCAGCCAAGCGGCTACGACATCGGTCTACGGGTCGCTGCTGGCGTCGATCGTCGCAACAGCTTTATCCGTGGCGATCGGCCTGTTCGCCGCGATCGGCATATCCAGGTATGCGAACGGAGGAAAATCAACGCCTTTAATCATTCTTTCGGGCCGCATGTTCCCACCGGCGGCCATCGCTGTTCCGTTCGTCATCATTTATTCCAACGTCGGGCTGATAGATACGTACCGAGGACTGATCGCCATCTACGTCGCGGGTACGTTGCCGTTCTCGACGTGGATGCTGAAGAGCTTCGTGGACGATCTGCCACGCGAGATCGAGGAGGCGGCCATGATCGACGGCCGTTCGCGATTGACGGCACATCTCCTCGTCACCATTCCGCTGATACGCGGCGGTCTGCTGGCCACGACGTTGTTCATCTTCATCTTGAACTGGTCGGAGTTCATGTTCGCGCTGGTTCTTTCCTATTCGAACGTGACGACCATTCCGGTTCAGCTAGCCCGATATGTCACGGCCACCGCGGGGACCCTGTACGGCGTTCAGGCGGCGCTTGCGGTTCTCGCGATGCTTCCGTTGATCGTGGCCGGGCTGTTCATACAATCCCATCTGGCGCGAGGAATGACGTTCGGAGCTGTCAAGCGATGAACGGTCCGAAACTCGAAATCGTCGACCTGCGCAAAGAGTTCGACGGCGGCTCGTCCGTCGCGGTGGACGGCGTGTCGTTTGTGGTGACGGCCGGCGAAACCGTGGCGCTGCTGGGGCCTTCCGGCTGCGGCAAATCGACGACGCTGAACATGATCGTCGGCCTGGAAGACCCGACGTCGGGCGACATCCGGATCGACGGCAGTTCGGTCGCAGGCGTTGCGGCCGGCAAGCGAAATGTCGGCCTGGTCTTCCAGGATTATGCCGTGTTCACCCACATGACGGTGTTCGAGAACCTCGCGTTCGGATTGGCGATTCGCGGCCGCCCGAAGGCTGAAATTTTGCGGGCCGTCCACGACGTCGCCGAACTGCTGGAGATGCAGCATAGCCTGAAGACGCCTGCCGCCGAACTTGGCGGATCCGAGTTGCAGAGAGTAGCAATCGGGCGCACGCTGGTCACGAAACCCTCGATCCTGCTGCTCGACGAACCGTTGTCGAATTTGGAAGCGTCCGCGCGTCTTGCTATGCGACGCGAATTGAGGCGCCTGCAGCTCGAAATCGGTCTGACGATCATCTACGTCACGCATGACCAGATCGAAGCCTTGTCCTTGGCCGATCGCATTGCCGTCATGAACGCGGGAAAGCTGCAACAAATCGAACGGACCTCGGTGATTTGCAGGAAGCCGGATCACGTCTTTGTCGCGGGTTTCATGGGATCTCCGCCGATGAACCTGATTCGCGGCGAGATTGCCGGGAACGCTTCGTCGACGGGATTTCGTCGCGATGATCTCTTCATCGAGCTGACGGCTGACGAGATTGCGGGTGCCGGCCGCCTGGGGCAGCCGGTCATCCTTGGCGTCAGGCCGGAATCGCTGAGGCTGGTGCCCGCCAACGAATCCGCGATCTCGGGGAGAGTGACCATCATCGAGCCGCGAGGACCGGAGGCCGTTGTGACCGTGGAGGCAGGTTCCGTTTCGCTCAAGGCCGTCGTCCTTGCGTCCATGCGGCCGCAAGAAGGATCCAATGTCGGTCTCGTCGCTGATCCCTCATCCTTCGTATTCTTCAGCGGCGAAAGCGGTCGCCGGCTGGCGTCCTGACGGAGCCGGACGTGAAAGCCCTCCGCATCGACACCATGCTGCGTCCGACCGCACTTGAAGTTCGCGGGCTATCGAAGGCGTTCGGCAAGAAACTCGCCTTGAACAATATCGACCTCGTGGTTCCCGAGGGCGCGTTGACGGTGTTGCTAGGGTCGGCCGGAGCCGGAAAGACCACCGCGCTTCGACTGATAGCGGGTCTGGATCGGCCGGACTCCGGGCACATTGCGATGCGCGGCCGCGACGTGACGGCGTCGGAGCCAAAGGACCGCGACATCGCGATGATCTTCGACAGCCTGGCGCTCTATCCGAACAAGACAGGATTTGCGAATATTGCCAGCCCGCTCAGCATTCGGGGGCAGGCCAGGGAAGAGATTTCCCGCCGCGTGGCGGAGGTGGCGAGCACGCTGCGGATCGCGCACGTGCTCAATCGACTGCCAAAGACCATGAGCGGAGGTGAGCGGCAGCGCGTGGCCCTGGGCAGGGCGCTGATCCGCAAGCCCGGACTGTTCCTGCTGGACGAGCCTCTGTCCAGTCTCGATGCCATGCTGCGCATCGAATTGCGTGCGGAGCTCAAGCGGCTGCAGCGCGATCTCGGAGCAACGTTCCTACTGGCAACGCCGGATTTTTCCGAGGCGTTGGCAATCGCAGACCAGGTCATCATGATGCAGGCTGGCCGTATCGTTCAAGTTGCGACCGCTCAGTCGCTTTATGAACATCCGGTTGATCGTGAGGTGGCGCGATTCGTCGGGGCACCCGAAATAAATCTCCTGAAAGCCGACTACGATCCCGCGGGCGAGGGGACGATCCGCTTCGCCGGTTCATGCATTACGGATTTTGGCGAATTGCGACATTGCCTTCCGGATGGCGGCGGCCCGTTCGAGATTGGTATTAGGCCCGAGCAGTTGCAGTTGCGGCCGTCGGAAGATGCGCCGATCCGCGCGAAGATCATCGACATCGAGCCGCTCGGTCTGAAGTCGCTGGTGACTATCAGAAACGATCAGGCGGAAATGCGGCTGATCGTCGACGCAGACGCGCGATATGCCGTCGGCGACAGCGTCGGGGTTCAATTGATCGAGCCTGGGCTATTGGCGTTCGACGCCAAGTCCGGCGTTCGATTGACGGCCGACAAAGTCCGGTGAGCTCAGAGGAAAACGACGCATGAATGACGGAAAGGGCAATCGATACCGGCGACCGCAGGGGATTGACGAGGTATCAAGGAACACCGGTTCATCTTCCGGCGGTCACACGCATAAAAACCGTTACCGCGAGGTGTTATGCGCATCCTAGTTTTTCAACATGTCGCGGTCGAACATCCCGGCGTCTTCCGGGAATTGTGGTCGAACGCGGACCATCGCCTGGACCAGATCCAGCTCGACGAGGGCGATGTCATTCCCGAGCTGGAGTCTTACGATCTGCTTGTCGTGATGGGCGGGCCGATGGATGTTTGGCAGGAGGAAATCCATCCATGGCTGGTGCCGGAAAAGGCTGCGATCCGCCGATGGGTGCTCGAGCTGAACAGGCCCTATCTCGGCATTTGCCTCGGACACCAACTGCTGGCGGAAGCGCTCGGTGGCAAGGTCACGATGATGGCGCGGCCTGAAGTCGGGATTGCTGAAGTCGCGCTGAGCGAAGTCGGCCGGCTGGATCCGCTGTTCGCCGGCTTTGATCGGCACGTGGACACCTTTCAATGGCATGGCGCGGAGGTGTCCGTCCTGCCGCGCGGGGCGCAGATCCTGGCGTCCAATGATGCCTGCGCGATACAGGCGATGCGCTGGGGCGACCATGCCTATGGATTTCAGTATCATTGCGAAATCATTTCGTCGACGGTCGCCGATTGGGAACGGATTCCCGCCTACAAGGACAGTCTGATCGCGGCGCTCGGCAGGCAGAAGGCGGAGAGGTTGGGTGAGGTCGTCGCCGCACGGCTGCCGGACTTTCGACGTGCCGCGGAGCTCCTCAACCGAAATCTTTTCGCAATGATGAACAGCGCGATCGAGGTCGCGCAGAAATAGCTTTCTAGATCGAACCCGCGGAGATCAGACATGTTGAAGGTTGTCGAAGACGGCCATCACGACCATGCAATGCCCACGCTTGCGCTATCGTCATCCGACGAGGCAAATGCGTTTGTCGAGAAGGTCAAGCAGAGCGGCTTCGACTTCGTTCGGTTCGAGTTGCCTGACATGGCCGGCCTCAGCCGGGGCAAGACCATCCCGGTGGGGCATATCGCGGGATACATGAAATCGGGCCTGAACCTGTACGGAGGCACCGTCGCGCTCGACAGCTATTCGATCCCGGTGCGCAACTCGGGCTACAATGAAGAGATGAACTACCAGGATTGCGTGATGGTGCCCGACCAGGCCACGCTCACGCCGGTGCCGTGGCTCGAGAAAACCGGCCGCGTGATCTGCGACACGATGTGGTACGATGGCCGGCTCCAGATGGCTTCCCCGCGTCTTCTGCTCAAGAAGATGCTCTCGCTCGCCGCGGCGCTCGGCTATAGCGTCAAGATGGGTCACGAGTACGAGTTCTACGTCGTCGACGCCAAGACCCGCGAGCCGATATTCGGCGGGCAGCCGATTTTCGTGACATCCCGCACCCATTGCGTTCCGGCCATCGACGACCTTATCCGGATCCTGCAAGGCCAGGGTATCGACATTATCACCTACAACGTCGAACATGGCCCGGGGCAGGTCGAGATCAACTACGGTGCCCTCGACGGAGTCGCGGCCGCCGACTGCGCTTTCGTTTTCAAGAGTACCGTCAAGGAATATCTCGCCAAGCATGGATTGCTCGCGACATTCATGACCAAGCCGTACAAGGGTCTCTCGGGAAGCTGTTCGCACTTTCATATCTCGATGCTCGATCAAAGGACGGGCAACAATGCATTTCTCGACCTCGAGGGCGAGAATGGAATGTCCGAGACCTTTAAATGCTTCATCCAGGGCGTATTGGACCATATGCCGGCGGCAATGGCGGTGTGGAATCCGACACCCAACTGCTATCGGCGAATTCGTCCCAAGACCTATGCGCCGTCGAACGTGTCTTGGGGTGTCCAGGACCGTTCCGCCAGCGTCCGGGTCAAGGCAAGCAAGGACCAGTCGACGCATATGGAAGTCCGAGTCCCTTCGGCGATGTCCAACCCATATCTCGTTGCCGCCACGACGATTGCGGCAGGCTTGCTCGGTCTGGAACAGCAACGGCAATTGATGCCGGCGGGAAAGGGCCCAAAAGAAGACGACGACCGTTACGCCAAGCTGCCCACGGAAATTCACGATGCCCTCGATGCGTTCGAATCGGACACCGCGCTCCGGGAAATGCTGGGCGAAGAATTCGTCAAAGTGTATCTTTCCATGAAGCGGCAGGAAGTGGCGCGCCTGAGAGACGAAATTCCTCCCGCCGAGATAAACGAATATTTCGAGCTCTATTGATGGCGACGGCTGGCGAGGTCGGCGTTCGGCCTGACATGCCCGCCGCCGGGTCTGGCGACGAGGTGGCATATCTCGATGCGCTGGCGCTCGCAGAGGCGTTCCGGTGTCACGAGCTATCGCCGGTCGAAGTCGCACGCCATTTGCTGGATCGCATGGAGCGCCTCGATCCCGTGGTCAATGCCATCGTCTTCGTGGACCGCGACAAGACGCTCGACATGGCCAGGACCGCAGAGCGGCGCCATATGACCGGTACGGCACTTTCTCCACTCGATGGCGTCCCGATCACGGTCAAGGATCTGTCGTGCATCGCCGGTTGGCCGCGAAGGCGGGGCTCGCTCGCATTTGACGGTCGGCAACCTTGCGCCGAGGATACGCCCTGCGTCGCGCGCCTGCGCGAGGCGGGAGTGGTTTTCCTCGGGAAGACCGCCACGCCGGATTCGGGAAGCAAGGTCGTGACGCGCAGCGCCGTGCATGGCGTCACCTTGAATCCTTACGACCTCACGCGAACGCCGGGCGGTTCTTCGGGGGGCGCTTCTGCCGCGCTGGCGATGGGCTTCGGTCCGTTGGCGGTCGGCAGCGACGGTGCGGGCTCGATACGCATTCCTGCATCTCTGACCAACGTGTTCGGTTTGAAGCCGGGTTTCGGCCGCGTGCCGGCATTTCCACCCGATATCGATATGCCGCACTCGGTCGTTGGCCCGATGTCTCGTTCGGTGGCCGACGCGGCGGTCATGTTGGCCGTGATGAGTCGACCGGAGCGACGCGATCCCTACGCTTGGCCCGTCCCATTCCGATTGCCGACGGACCTGGCGGATCCCGATCTGCGCGGGCTCACGATCGCGTTTTCTCCTCGCATTGGCTGCGCGGCGCCGTTGCAAAACGTCGAGGTCGATGGCCTCATCGAGGGAGCGTTGCCTCTGCTCGCGCGCGCAGGGGCTCGGATCGTTGACGAAGATCCGATTTGGCCGGTAGATCCCGCGGAGCCCTTCCAGATTTTCTGGGATACTGTTTGCACAGCAACGGTCGATGGTTTCGAGCCGGACATGCAATCCATGCTCGACCCCGGCATTCTGCGGTCTGCGGAAGCCGGGCGAAAGGTGAGCATTTCGGCCTACCAGCGCGCGATGGAGCAGCGGTTGAAATTGGCCGTGGCGTCCAAGGCATTTTTTGAACGCTTCGATTTGCTCATCTGTCCGGTGGTCCCTACCGCTGCTTGGTCGGTAGGACGCGATGTCCCCGAAGGATTTGCCGAGGACGATTGGCGATGGTGCCCCTATACGTTCCTATGGAACATGACGGGGCAGCCGGCCGCGTCGACTCCGATTGGCTTCACAGCCAATGGACTGCCAATCGGAATTCAGATTGTCGGACCACTGGGCAAAGACGAGCAGGTTCTTCGCGCCGCTGCCGCCATTGCGCGAAATCATCCCGTCTTCACCAGGCCGATTGCCGGTATATGATTTTGTTCATGACCATAACGGCTGGGCGGCGCGGCGGACCTTTGGTGGCGGTCGTGCTCCTCGCTGCCACGGCGCGGCTCATGCTCGAACGTCAGGATAGAGCGGCATGACGAATCGAAGAGAAGTCATAATGCTCTAGATAACCGCGATGGCCTGGATCTCTATCACGGAGCCCGGCCGCGCGAATCCGGTGACGGTCAATAACGCGCTGCAAGGAGCGCGGCCTTCCTCGAAAAACTCACGCACGATCCCGGACATCTTGCTCACGTCGCGCGCATCCCTTATGAACTGGGTCAGCGTGACGATGTTCGCCAACGAACCGCCGGCGCGAGCAAGCGTGCGATCGAGAAGTTTGAAGATGGTTCGCGCCTGCTCTTCGAAGTTGCCGCCGATGTAGTTGCCCTCGAGGTCCGTTTCCGTCGTCTGACCGGCTAGCCAGATCGTGCGGCCTCCCGTCGTGATGATGGCCGGCGAGTAAGCGTGCTTCTTCTGCCATTCGTTTTGTTCGAGATATCGAACGGTCGCGGGCGGCGTGGCTTCCGGCGTCGTCATGAAATTTCTCCCGATTGGTTCATTCGGCTTGCAGTATGGGCTAAGCCTTCAGCGCCGCGCCCGCCGCGTCGGAGTTGGATGGCCTCCACGACATGAGCCGTGCGTCCAGCCAGTCGGCCACTGCCGTCAATCCCATCATCACGAGCATCATCACCAGGATGATGGCGATCGCTCCGGTCATGTTGTACGCGGTCGCATAGCCGTTGAGCCGGTAGCCGAGACCACTCGACGCGACCATGAACTCGCCCAGAATGACCCCGACCAGCGCGAAAGGCAGGCTCATTCGTAGGCCGGTCAGAATCCAAGCAGAGGCGTGCGGCATCATGACCTTGGTAAATATCTGCCAATCGTTCGCGCCATGAATGCGCGCCACATGGATCAAAGAGCGTTCAACGCCGCGGATTCCCGAGAGCGTGTTGAAGAAGGTGATGAAGAAGACGAGGGTCGCGGCAAGGAAGACCTTCGACGACATGCCGATCCCGAACCATACGATCAGCATGGGTGCCAACGCTATGCGCGGAATGCTGTTGATCGCGAGAAGAAACGGGTCAACCAGCTTTGCGATGTAAAGCCACCTCGCGAGCCCCACTCCGAGCGCGATGCCGCTCACGCTCCCGATGAGATATCCTAAGGAGAATTCCAGACCTGTCACGCCGAGGTCCCTGTAGAAACCGGGATCCGCGATCTCACCGAGAAGCGCGGCCAGAATTGCCGAAGGCTTGCTGAAATAGAACGTGTCGAACCAGCGTCCCGAACCGATTTCCCAAAGGCCAAGGAAAACCAGCACGAGCACGGCTCGGCCACCCTGCACCGACCACGCGTTCTCCGCGTCGAACAGCCGTTTCGTCGTCGGACGTACGGACTGCCGCCTAAAGCCGGGATCGAGCGCCATGCTGCACCTGTTGCCGCAATTCGTTCCAGATCAGACTGTAGAGCGTCCGAAATCCGACGTGATCGTGTATTTGGAAAATGTCCCGTGGCCGCGGTATGTCGACGACGTCTGTCCGCACGATGCGACCGGGCCGTACGCTCATCAGCATGACCCTGTCGGCCAAAGCGATGGCCTCGCCAAGATCGTGCGTGACGAACAAGATGGTGCATCGCTGCTGCTCCCATATCGATAGCAGCACGTCCTGCAATACGATCCGGGTCTGCGCGTCGAGCGGACCGAACGGCTCGTCCATCAGGATAACCGGCGGCTCGTAGATCAAGGTCCGGACGATGTTGCCGCGTTGACGCATGCCGCCCGATAGCTCGAGGGGATAAGCATTACCGAATCCTGCAAGCCCGACCTTGTCGAGCCAGACGTCGGCGAGTTCACGGCGCTCCCTGAGCGGGACGCCGGTCACTTCCAGAGGAAACGCAACATTGTCTCGCAATGTTCGCCACGGGAACAGGTTGTCCTGCTGCGTGACATAACCGACGCGCCTGTCGATGCCGACGATCGGCTGCCCTCCCAGGGTGACGGTGCCCTCGCTGGCCGGCGTCAATCCCGACACGATATTCAGCAACGTGGATTTGCCGCAGCCGCTCGGCCCGACAAGCGTGATGAATTCTCCCTTCGCGATCGACAACGACGTCGATTCGAGCGCCGTTACGATTTCGCCGCGCGCCAGAAAACGCTTCGCCACGGATTTAAATACGAGATGATCGCTATGAACCGAAGGTTCAGCACTATTCATTTGATGACAGCCAAAGCGTCAAGGCAGGAACTGATTGGTGGTGATTTCCGCCGCCGGCGCCATCTTGGTGAGAGCTCCGGTCTGAATCAGGAATTTCGACGTCTTGTTCACCTCCTCTTCCGTAATACGCCCGTCGCGCTTGAAGACGCCCTTCATGTTTTTCAGAGCCGCTGACAGGATATCTTCGGGGATGCCGCTGTAGTACTTCTTCAGGACCGGCAACTGCTCGGCGTCGGGCGCGTCCAGCGTAAACGCAATCGCTTCAAGAACACCTCGAGTCATGCTGCGGACCACTTCGGGATTTGCTTTCGCGAAGTCGGGCCGCACATACATCACCTGGAAAAGGAAGTTGTCGAACTCCGCATCCTTGCCGGCGACGTTGTCGGTGAACATGATCGACTTGCCGCGCGATATCGCCAGTTCCGGCGCGGGACTTCCCGAACATGCCAACGCGACCTGCTTGTTTTCCACGGCGGGAATCATCGATGGACCGCCGCCGATCCCGACGATCTGAAGGTCCTTCTGCGGTTCGAGGCCGAAGCGCCGGGCATAACCGACCAGCAGCAGATAGGTGAACGCACCCGGTCGGGTGCCGGCGACAACCATGCCTTTCAGGGCCTTTACCCGCCGCTCCAAAGGGGTTGCGACCGTGATGTCGAGCTGTGCAGCTATTTCCTTGTTGATCCAGCAGTCGATGGCGAAACGATTGGCCAGATTGATGATGCCCCATAGCGGCTTCCCCTGCTCGTAGGCCGTCATCAGACGGTTCGGCGTGGAGACCGTAAATTCGACGCTTCCGGCGATCAGCGCATCGACATCAGGACCGTCGCCCGACGTCGAGATAATTTCGACGTCAAGTCCCTGTTTTGCGAAGAGGCCTCGTTCGATCCCGGCAAAAAGCGGGAAATAAGCCAGGCTGATGACCGGAACTGTTACCTTGATCTTCTTCAATTCCTCGGCGGCGTGCATCGGTGTCAATGGCAGAACGAGAAAACACAGTGTCAGCAGGAAGCGATTCAAGTCTCTCATCAGATCAAATCCTTCATAACCGTTTCCAGTGCCGCCGCCTCGATGCAATCTGCGCCGCGTTGCTGCCCAACCTTGCACCATCGACACATACCCGACAAATCGAGACCGGGCAGGTTCCGGATTCGCATCACCTCCCTGAACGACCGCATTGCGCGGTAACCTGAATTATTGATCACGACGACCGGCAACGGCAGCTCGCGCTGTGCCGCGGTCCATGGCGCCTGAATCGAAGACATCGCCGAGCTTCGATGGCTCGACCACGATCTACCAGATCACCGACGACCCAATCTCGGCTGCGACATCGCTGGTCGGCTCGCGCGTCGTCGCCGCCGCCATATCAATCCGGTTGTCATGCCGAGCATAGCTTTGGTGCAGTGTTGCATCCAGTGCAGCCTCGTGATTATATTATTGCAGCCTATGCAATCTTGATCGGTCGCTATGTCGACTCCAGCAGCGCCCCTCGACATGAACCTGCTGGTGACGCTCGACACGCTGTTATCGGAAGGAAGCGTCGTCGGCGCCGCACAGCGCATGAATCTCAGCGCACCCGCGATGAGCCGGCAACTCGACCGCATCCGTCGCTTGCTCGGCGATCCGGTCTTCGTACGTGCCGGACGCGGCCTCGTCCCGACACCGCGCGCGCAGGCTGTCCGGGCTCCGCTGCGGCTCCTGATTCAGGAGGCGAACTCGATCGTGCGCGGCGGTGGCGAGATCAATCTTTCGACGCTCGATCGCACGTTCGTTCTGCGTACCGATGATGGTTTTGCGTCGGCGTTCGGGGCGACCTTGGCGGCCGTGATTGCAAAGGAAGCGCCAAACGTCCGGCTGCGTTTTGCTCCACAAGGCCAGGAGGACGTCGGCCCTTTACGTGAAGGCAATATCGATCTGGATATCGGAGTCATCGGCGCGATGGGCCCTGAAGTGCGGATGCAGGCCATCATTCACGATCGTCACGTCAGCGTCGTACGACGCGGCCATCCCTTGGCGGGCCAGGCCGTGAAGCCCAAGGCGTTCGCGACTTTCCCGCATATTTCCGTATCCCGGCGTGGCCGTTTCGAAGGACCGATCGACATCGCCTTGGCGGGGCTCGGCCTTCAACGCAGCGTGTGCCTGACGGTGGCAAATTTTGCGGACGCATTGTCGATCGTGCGTTCATCGGATTTCATCGTCTCGCTACCAGATCGATTGACGAATGCGATGCGTGCCGACCTCATCACCTTCGATTTGCCCGTCAAAACGGAAGCCATCGTCATCTCGATGGCGTGGCATCCGCGTTTCGATGCGGACCCTTCCCATCGCTGGTTCAGGTCTTGTGTTCGCGCGGTGTGCCCGGCACCTTGAAGCAGTTCTGAAATGAGATGACGCACAACCAGCGTCACTCCGGGATGCGGGCTCTTGCACGGCCCCGCTCGCAACTATCGTCGCTTGCGCCCCGGGATGACAAGAGAAACGATTCACTTGATCAGAAACCGCTCCAGCTACCCGCGATACGCCCGCACGCGCTTCACCATCTGCTCGACATGCGCGACCGGGGTTTCCGGCTGGATGCCGTGGCCGAGGTTGAAGATCAAACGGCCCTGCGCGTAGTTGTCCAGCACGTCGTCGATTGCGCGATCGAGCGCGTCGCCGCCGGCGATCAGCGCCAACGGATCGAGGTTGCCCTGGATGGCGACGCGGCTCTGCACGCGTTCGCGCATCAATGTCGGCTCGCTCGCCCAGTCGATGCTGACGGCGTCGACGTCGGTCGCTTCGACGTAAGACGGCAGCAGCGCCCCGGCGCCGCGCGGAAAGCCGATGATCTTCGCGCCGGGCGAATGCTTGCGCACGCCCGCGACGATGCGCCTGGTCGGCTCGACCGACCAGCGCTGGAATTCGCGCGGCGGCAACACGCCGGCCCAGGTATCGAAGATCTGCAGCACGTCGGCGCCGGCGGCGAGTTGTCCGAGCAGATAGGTGATCGAATTCTCGACGATGGCGTCGATGATCGCCGCGAACGCAACGGGGTGGCGATAGGCCATCATTCGCGCCGGCGCTTGATCCGGTGTGCCCTGACCCGCCACCATGTAGGTCGCGACCGTCCACGGCGCGCCGCAAAATCCGATCAGCGCGATGCCGGGATCGAGTTCGCGCCGGACCCGGCGCAGCGCCTCGAACACCGGTTCGAGCTTGGCAAAATCTGCGGCCGCTGAAAGCCCGCCGACCTTGTCGGGCGTGTCGAGCGGATCGAGCCGCGGGCCTTCACCGACCTCGAAGCGCACCGCGCGGCCGAGCGCATAAGGAATGACGAGGATGTCGGAGAAGATAATCGCGGCGTCGAAATTGAAGCGCCGGATCGGCTGCAGCGTGACTTCCGCGGCGAATTCCGGATTGAAGCACAGGTCGAGAAAGCCGCCGGCCCTGGCGCGCACCTCGCGATATTCCGGCAGATAGCGGCCGGCCTGCCGCATCATCCATAGCGGCGGCACGCTCTGGCGGTGCCCGGACAGGACTTCGACGAACGGCTGCATGGTCGCGTTGCGTGTCAAGTGACGTTTCCATCTTTTATCGACAAGATCGTTTGCCGTTCTGATACACTGCCGGAACGATCTTGGCCACGCCGGGTTCGCCCTCGACACCAACAGGAATCCGCGTATGAGCGTGGCCGTGCCGACCATCCGTCCCACGGCGCTGTCCGGGGACGCCGAACTGCCGGCGCCGGTGTCGGGGCAGCGCCACGAGATCGGCAGTCCGGTCGGCCGGCTGGCCTATTATGCCGCGGGTCCGGCCTTCGACAGCGCGCTGCCGCCGCTGCTGCTGGTCCACAGCGTCAATGCCGCGGCTTCGGCCTACGAGGTCAGGCCGCTCTACGAATATTACCGCCAACATCGTTGCGTCTACGCGCTGGAATTGCCGGGCTTCGGCCATTCCGACCGCGGCAAGCGCGACTACACCGTCCGCATGATGACCGACGCGATCCTGATCATGGTCGGCGAAATCCAGAACGTGCATGGCCGCGTGCCGATCGATGCGCTCGCGGTGTCGCTGTCGTGCGAATTTCTCGCCCGCGCGGTGAGCGAGGGGCCGCTGGCGTTTCGCAGCGCCGCGCTGGTCAGCCCGACCGGCTTCAGCGTGCGTGACGAAAATGCGACATCGCGCCACGGCACCCGCGCGATGCCGTGGCTGCATGCGTTGTTCGAAAACCGGCTGTGGAGCCGCGGCCTGTTCCGCGCGCTGACCAGCAGGGCCAGCATCGGCTTCTTCCTGAAAAAAACCTGGGGCAGCCCGAACTACGACCGCGGGCTCGCCGACTATGATTACCTCACCACGCATCAGCCCGGCGCGCAGCATGCGCCGTATTATTTCGTCTCGGGTTATCTGTTCAGCAAGAACATCCTGAAGATCTATCTGTCACTGACGCTGCCGGTATGGATGTCGCATGGCGTGCGCGGCGACTTCACCGATTACTCAGCCAAAAAGCAGATCGTCGGCCGTCCGAACTGGAGCATCGAGGTGTTTCCGACCGGCGCGATGCCGCACTTCGAGGCGCGGGACGCGTTCATCAAGGCCTATGACGCGTTTCTCGCGCGCCTGCCCTCGGCCCTAGGCGCCTGACGCGCGCGATGGCCGACCTGGTCTGGAGCAGGGATGGCGCGCACTGGCCGCATCGGCAGTCGAGCCGCTTCATTGGCGCCGCGGGCGTGCAATGGCACGTGCAGACCATGGGCGAGGGACCGGCGCTGCTGCTGCTGCACGGTACCGGCGCATCGACGCATTCGTGGCGCGGGCTGCTGCCGCTGCTGGCGCAACGCTTCACCGTGACCGCGCCGGATTTGCCGGGGCACGGCTTCACGCAATCGCCGCCGTCGCACCGGCTGTCGCTGCCGGGCATGTCCAACGACGTAAGCGCGCTGCTGCAGGCGCTGGGCGTCAAGCCGCAGATCGCGGTCGGCCATTCCGCCGGGGCTGCGATCCTCGCGCGGATGACGCTCGACGCAGCGATCGCGCCGCGGCTGCTGGTCAGCTTCAACGGCGCGTTCATGCCGTTCGGCGGCGTCGCCAACCATCTGTTCTCGCCGCTCGCGAAGCTGATGGTGATGAATCCGCTGATACCGCGGGTGTTCGCCTGGCAGGCGTCGCATGCCGGCACCGTCGAGCGCATGATCGCCAACACCGGCTCCAGCATCGATGCCGACGGCATCGCGCTCTATCGCAGGCTGGTCAGCAGCGACGCGCATGTCGCCGCAGCGCTGCGGATGATGGCGAACTGGCGGTTGGAGCCGCTGCTGCACGACCTGCCGCGGCTTGCGGTGCCGCTGCTGCTAATCGCCGCGGCCAACGATCGCTCGGTCTCGCCCGACGTCGCGCGGCAGGTTCGCGAAATATGCCCGCAGGCGGTGATCGAACGCGTCGCCGGCCTCGGCCATCTCGCGCATGAAGAACGGCCGCAACTGATGGCCGACATCATTCTTCGCGCGACAGCGAACGCGGATGCGGACGCTGTTCCGGCGCCGCATGTGTAACATAAATCTTACACGGGCGGGCTAGCCAACTGTCAAGAATTGATTACACTGCTGTCCCATGCTGGATTCCACGCCGCGCCCGAACGCCCCCCCTGATCGCGCCCCGCATGCGGTGGTGATCGGCAGCGGCTTCGGCGGACTCGCCGCCGCGGTCCGCCTCGGCGCCAAGGGCTACCGCGTCACCGTGCTGGAAAAACTCGATGCGCCGGGCGGGCGCGCCTACGTCTACCGTCAGGACGGCTTCACCTTCGACGCCGGGCCGACCATCGTCACCGCGCCGTTCCTGTTCGAAGAACTGTGGAAACTGTGCGGGCGGCGGATGTCCGACGACGTCCGGCTGGTCCCGGTTTCGCCGTTCTACCGCATCCGCTTCCAGGACGGCGCGCATTTCGATTACTCCGGCGATCCCGCCGCGATGCGCGCCGAGATCGCGAGATTTTCACCTGACGACGTCGACGGCTACGACGCCTACATGAAAGCCAGCGAAGCGATCTTCAAGGTCGGGTTCGAGCAACTCGGCGACGTGCCGTTCAGCAAATGGACCGACATGGCGCGGATCGTGCCGCAGATGCTGCGGCTGTCGAGCTATCGCAGCGTCTACGGGCTGGTGTCGAAGTACTTCAAGGATGCGCGGCTGCGCATCGTGTTCAGCTTCCACCCGCTGCTGATCGGCGGCAATCCGTTCACCGCAAGTTCGATCTATTGCCTGATCGCCTTCCTGGAGCGGCGCTGGGGCGTGCATTTCGCGATGGGCGGTACCGGAAAACTGGTCGAAGGCCTGGTGCGGCTGATCCAAGGCCAAGGCGGCGCGGTCAAATGCGGCCAGGAGGTCGTCGAGATCATGCTGCGCGACGGCGCGGCGTGCGGCGTGCGGCTCGCCGGCGGCCAGACCATCGCCGCCGACATCGTGGTGTCGAACGCCGACTCCGCATGGACCTATCGTCATCTGCTGCCGGCCTCGGCGCGGTCGCGCTGGAGCGACCGGCGCATCCAGCGTTCGCGCTATTCGATGAGCCTGTTCGTCTGGTACTTCGGCACCCGCCGCAAATATCCGGACGTGCCGCATCACACCATCATGCTCGGGCCGCGCTACAAGGAATTGCTCGCCGACATCTTCGCGCGGAAAATCCTCGCCGACGATTTCAGCCTGTATCTGCATCGTCCGACCGCGACCGATCCGTCGCTCGCCCCCGAGGGTTGCGACGCGTTCTACGTGCTGTCGCCGGTGCCGCATCTGGACAGCGGCACCGACTGGAGCGTCGCGGCCGAACGCTATCGCCGCGCCGTCGCGGCCGAATTGTCCGCCACGCTGCTGCCCGACCTCGACAACCAGGTGGTGAGTTCGCGCATGCTGACGCCGCAGGATTTTCAGGACCGGCTATCGTCGTTTCGCGGCGCCGCGTTCGGGCTGGAGCCGGTGCTGACGCAGAGCGCATGGTTTCGCCCGCACAACAAGAGCGAGGACGTCGAGCGGCTCTATCTCGTCGGCGCAGGGACGCATCCGGGCGCGGGGTTGCCCGGCGTGTTGTCGTCCGCGCGTATTCTCGACACCGTCGTTCCCGATG
>CAXTMT010000015.1:303-28889 GCA_964245355.1 uncultured Sphingomonadaceae bacterium | reverse complement strand
GCCGATCTGGTCGCCACCGTCGGCAGGATCGAGGCCAGCCCAGGCGCGGCGAACGTCGTGCCGGGACGCGTCGCCTTCACGCTGGACGTGCGGGCAGGTGCCGATGCCGCTCGCGATGACGCGGCTATTCAAATTCTGCGGGACTTCGACGCCATCGCCACCGGCCGGGGCGTCACGCTTGCGGTAGATCTTCTTCAGGAGCTGCCTGCCAGTCCGTGCAGCGAGGATCTCGTCGCGATGCTGGAAGCAAGCGTCGCCGCGATTGGAGTCGCGCCGCGTCGTCTGGTGTCGGGCGCGGGGCATGACGCGATGATTTTGGCGACGCTGTGCCCGACTGCGATGCTGTTCGTCCGTTGCAAGGACGGGATCAGCCACAATCCGGCCGAGAGTGTCGATCCAGCCGACGCCGAAATCGCGCTGGCGGCGATGCTTGGCTTTATCGATCGAGTGGGAGAAAGTCTTGGTACCTGATTTGTTCGGCGAGATCGATCCGCCACAACGGCTGCTGATGGGCCCGGGTCCCGTCAACGCGCATCCGCGCGTGCTACGCGCGATGTCCGCCGATCTGCTCGGCCAGTTCGATCCGGAGATGACCGGATATATGAACCAGGTGATGGCGCTCTACCGCCCCATCTTCGGGACGGAAAATCGCTGGACCTTCTTGGTCGATGGTACCGCGCGGGCCGGCATAGAGGCGGCGCTCGTCTCGCTCGTCGCGCCCGGCGACACGGTGCTGGTGGTCAATTTCGGCAGGTTCGGATTGCTGCTGACCGAGATTCTCGATCGGATCGGCGCGATCGTCGAGAACGTGGACGCGCCATGGGGAGAGGTGGTGCCGCTCGACGCGATCCGCGCCGCCGCCGAACGCTGCGGCCCGCGCGTGATCGCCACGGTCCACGGCGACACATCGACGACGATGGCGCAACCGCTCGCGGGCTTCGGCGCGCTGGCCCGGGAGCTTGGCGCTTTCTCCTATGTCGATGCCACCGCGACGGTCGGTGGCATGGCGATTGAGGCCGATGGTTGGGGCGTCGACGTCGTCACGGGCGGTTTGCAGAAATGCCTTGGCGGGCCGTCCGGTTCGGCACCGATCACCATTTCCGATCGCGCCGCCGAACGAATCTTCGCGCGCCGCCATACCGAACGGGGCATCGCTCGCGACGATCTTGTCCAGGGGCGTGAGCGGCGGATCGGCTCCAACTATTTAGATCTGGCGATGATCATGGATTATTGGTCGGACAAGCGCCTCAACCATCATACCGAGGCGACGACGATGCTGTACGGCGCGCGCGAATGCGCGCGGGTCGTGCTGGGGGAAGGATTGCCGGCCTGTTTCGCGCGGCACGAAGCGGCGGGCCGGGCGGTGACAGCCGGGCTGCGCGCGCTGGGGCTGACGGTGTTCGGCGCCGACGCGCACCGCATGACCAACGTCACGGGCGTCTACATCCCCGAGGGCATTGATGGCGAGGCCATCCGGCGGCGGATGCGCGACGATTTCGAGATCGAGATCGGCACCGCGTTCGGTCCGCTCGCGGGGCGGATCTGGCGGATCGGCGCGATGGGCTACAACGCGCGCAAGCACAAGGTGCTGCTGACCCTCGGCGCGCTGGAGGCGGTGCTGCGCGCGGAGGGATTCCCGGCTCCGGCGGGCGCGGGGGTCGATGCGGCGCTGGCGGCATGGGCGGCATGACCGGTCCGCGCGATCTGGTCGGCTATGGCGCCACACCGCCCGATCCACGCTGGCCCTGCGCCGCTCGGGTCGCGGTGCAGTTCGTCATCAATTACGAGGAGGGCGCAGAGAACAGCGTCCTTAACGGCGATTCCGGATCGGAGGAGTTCCTGTCCGAGATGGTCGGCGCGGTGAGCCACGCAGGTCGCGCGATGGCGATGGAGAGCCTCTACGAATATGGTTCCCGCGCCGGTTTCTGGCGACTGCACCGGCTGTTCACGAAACGCGACGTGCCGGTAACGGTGTTCGGCGTCGCCAAGGCGCTGGAGGCCAATCCGCAGGCGGTCGCCGCGATGCGCGACGCTGGGTGGGAGATCGCCAGCCATGGCCTGCGCTGGATCGACTATCAGGCGGTGCCCGAGGATGTGGAGCGGGTCCATATCGCCGAGGCGATCGACCTCCACATGCGGCTGACGGGGACGCGACCGCTCGGCTGGTATCAGGGCCGGACCTCGCCCAACACCGCGCGTTTGATCGCGGAAGAAGGCGGGTTCGTCTACGACGCGGACAGCTACGCCGACGACCTGCCCTACCACAACGCATACGGCCAGCTCGTCGTGCCCTATGCGCTCGATGCCAACGACATGAAATTCGTCGCGCTCAACGGCTTTACCGAAGGCGACCAGTTCTTCTGCTATCTGCGCGATACGTTCGAGCAATTGCGCTTCGAGGGCGGGCGGATGATGTCGATCGGCCTGCATGGACGCGTCGCGGGGCGACCGGCGCGTGCCTCCGCCGTCGGACGTTTCGTCGATCATATCGTAGCCAGCGGTGATGCCTGGATCGCGCGCCGCATCGATATCGCGCGTCACTGGCTGAAGCAGCATCACGCATGACCATCGACGATCCCGAGGTCATCACCGAAGTGACCATAGCGTTCCGCGCCTATGAGGGCGCGCTTATGGCCAATGACGTTCCTGGCATGGATGCGCTGTTCCACGATGCGCCATCGACCATACGCTACGGCGTTGGCGAGGTGCTGTATGGCGCTGACGCGATCAGGGCGTTTCGCAAGGGCCGCGGCGGATCGCCGGCGCGCACGCTCGGAAGGCTCGCAATCCACACTTACGGACGCGACTTCGCGACCGCCGATGCCGAGTTCTTCCGCGAAGGATCCGAGCGGCGTGGGCGGCAGAGCCAGAGCTGGGTCCGTTTCGCCGACGGCTGGAAAGTCGTCTCCGCCCATGTCAGCCTCGAGGAAAACCATTCGTGACGTCGCTTTTCGAACACTCCCCTTGGGTTGAGGCGCGCGCGGACGCGGTTTGCTCCTCGGGCGATCGCCATGCAGACCTGATGGCGGTTGTCCATGCCGCGAGCGCGGCGGAGCAACTGGCGCTGATCCGCGCTCATCCCGAACTGGCGGGCAAAGCCGCGATCGACAGTACTCTGACCGAAGCGTCGGCAGCCGAACAGGCCTCAGCCGGACTCGACCGGCTGATGCCGGAGGAATTTGCCCTCTTCCACGATCTCAACGCCCGCTACCGCGCGCGGTTCGGCTTTCCCTTCATCCTCTGTGTGCGGCACACCGACAAGGCCGGCATCCTCGCCGCGATGGAACGGCGCCTCGCGAACGCGCGGGATGAAGAGATCGCCACCGCGATCTCGGAAATCGGGGAGATCGTGCGGCTGCGCCTTGCCGACATGCACAAGGAGGAAGCGCGGTGATGGTCCCTATCGCCGAATGGCTAAACCTTGCGATCCGCTGGCTGCACCTGACGGCGGGCATCGCATGGATCGGATCGTCCTTCTATTTCATCTGGCTCGACAATCATCTCACCCCTCCCAAGACAGGCGATGCCTCGGGCGAGGTCTGGTCAGTCCATGGCGGCGGCTTCTACCACAAGCAGAAATATCAGGTCGCGCCCGCGCAAATGCCGGCCGATCTGCACTGGTTCAAATGGGAAGCCTATTGGACGTGGATCAGCGGCTTCTCGCTGCTGGTGCTGGTCTATTACGTCCAGGCGAACAGCTTCCTGATCGATCCCGCTAAAGCGGCCTTGTCGCCGGTACAGGCGATCGCGATCGGCCTTGCCGCATTGGCGGGCGCGTGGCTGGTTTATGACGGGCTGTGCCGCTCCCCGCTCGGCGAAAACGACCGGCGACTGGGGCTGATCTGGTTCGTGCTGCTGGTCGTGGCGGCCTACGGGCTGAACGGCGTCTTCGCCGCGCGCGGCGCCTATCTGCACATCGGCGCGATGATCGGTTCGGTCATGGTCGGCAACGTGTTCTTCGTCATCATCCCGAACCAGCGAAAGGTCGTCGCCGCGCTCGTCGCCGCTCGCGAACCCGACCCGGCACTCGGCAAGGCTGCCAAGCAGCGCTCGCTGCACAACAATTACATGACGCTGCCGGTGCTGTTCATCATGCTAAGTCATCACTATCCGATGACCTATGGCGCCGAGCGACCGTGGCTGGTGCTGGCGCTGCTCGGAGCGACCGGCGTAGCCGTGCGCCACATCTTCAACCTGCGACATCGCGGCGGCGATCTCGGGGTCGCGATCGCGATTGCGGGCGCGCTGGCGCTCACCAGCGTCGCTTATGTCACCGTCGAGAAACGGTTCTGGCCGGTCGCGCCACCGCTGGTCGGGCACGATACGCCGGGCACTGCCTCGGCAATTCCCACCACGGGCTGGGCATCCGTCCATCCGATCTTCGCCCGCCATTGCGCGGCGTGCCATAGCCCAAAGCCGACGAACTCCGCCTTCGCGTCGCCGCCGCTTGGCATCATGCTCGACAGCTACGCGCATGTCGTGGCGGCAGGCTCGCGCATCCGCACGGTCGCCGTCGATGCCGAGGTGATGCCGCTCGGCAACACCACCAGGATGAGCAAGGCGGAGCGCGACCGGATCGGTGCCTGGCTCGCTGCGGGAGCGCCGAAATGAGCCTCTCGACGCACGTCCTGAATCTTGCCTCTGGCCGACCGGCGATGGGAATGCGCGTGACGCTCGAGCATGGCGCGGCAACCCTCTTCAAGGGCGCGACCGATACCGACGGACGCTGCCCGGGTATCGCCGGGCTGGTCACCGAGCCCGCCGTTTACCGGCTGCGCTTCGGCGTGGCAGTCTATTTCAGGGCGCTAGGGATGGTACTGCCGAACCCGCCCTTCCTCGACGAGGTAGTGATCGAGTTCGGTATCGCCGAGCCGGACGAACATTATCATGTGCCGCTGCTCGTCACGCCCTTCGCCTATTCGACGTATCGGGGAAGCTGAGGGATGGGGATCCGCTTCCTGCTCGACGGTGAGGTGCACGACTTGAAGGGCGTGGATCCGACGCTGACTGTGCTTGAGTTGCTGCGTTACCGCCTGCGCCGGACCGGCACCAAGGAAGGCTGCGCGGAGGGCGACTGCGGCGCCTGCACCGTGCTGCTCGGTGAGTCAGGGGAAGGAGACCGGCTGGTCTGGCGCGCGGTCAATGCCTGCATCCTGTTCGTGCCGATGCTCGACGGCAAGGCGTTGCTGACCGTCGAGAGCCTCGGTGGCAGGCATCCGGTCCAGCGCGAACTGGTCGAGCGGCACGGCTCGCAGTGCGGCTTCTGCACGCCCGGCTTCGTGATGTCGCTGGTCGGGCGATCTATGGCAGCGTTGGGAACGGAAGACGTGCCCGTCGCCGATGTAATCTCCGGCAATCTCTGCCGCTGTACCGGCTATGGTCCGATCCTGGCGGCGGGCGAAGCGGTTCCGGCGATGCCGCGTGACGACCGTGCGACGGTCGCGGCGCTGCGCGATATCGCCCGATCGGGACCGCTGGCACTGGCCTATGACGATCCGCTCGCGGGGACGCATCGGCTGGGGTTCGTTCCGCGCACCGGCGACGAGCTTGCCATGTTGCTGACTGCGCATCCCGACGCCCGTCTCGTCGCCGGTGCGACCGACGTCGGACTCTGGGTTACCAAGCAGCAGCGCGTACTGCCTACGGTCATCTTCATCGGCGACATCGCCGACCTGCGCGCGATCGAGGAGACCGATCGAGGCCTGCTGCTGGGGGCCGGGGTCCGTTATTCCGAAGCTTGGCGACCGCTCGCCAGGCTGCATCCCGCGCTGGGCGAGCTGGTCCGCCGGATCGCCGGCACGCAGGTGCGCAACGCCGGCACGATCGGGGGCAACATCGCCAACGGCTCACCGATCGGCGATACGCCGCCCGCGCTGATCGCGCTGGGCGCCGAGCTGACGCTTCGCCGCGGCGAAGAACGCCGGACGCTGCCGCTCGAGGATTTCTTCCTGTCCTATGGCAAGCAGGACCGCCGTCCGTGCGAGTTCGTCGAAAGCCTGTTTGTGCCGCGCCCCAGGCGAGGTGCGATGATCCGCATCGACAAGCTGTCGAAGCGTTTCGACAGCGACATCTCCGCCGTATGCGGCGCCTTCGCGCTGCGGATTGAGAACGACGCCGTGGTCGAGGCGCGGATCGCGTTCGGCGGCATGGCCGGCACACCGCGGCGTGCCAGGGCTTGCGAAGCCGCGCTGGTCGGGCAGCCGTGGCGCGAAGCTACGATCGAGGCGGCGGCGACGGCACTAGCCGAGGACTATCAGCCGCTCACCGACGTGCGGGGCAGCGCCGCCTATCGGCTGACCGCCGCCGCCAACCTGCTGCGGCGCCTCTGGCTCGAGCGGACGGGCGAGGCCATCGGCGTATTGGAGCTGGCGCATGGCTGACCGCGATCCGCGGATATTGCGCGCGGTCTCCCGTCCGTTGCCCCATGACAGCGCCGAGGGTCATGTGTCGGGGCTCGCGCGCTATATCGATGATCTGTCCGAACCTGCCGATCTGCTGCACTGCGCGTTCGGCCAGAGCCAGCTAGCCCATGCCCGTATTCGTTCGCTTGATCTCGCGCCCGTCCGCGCCGCGCCGGGCGTGATCGCGGTATTTGCGGCCGGCGACATTCCCGGCAAAAATGACGTGAGTCCATTCGCCGGCGACGATCGCCTGTTCGCCGAGAACGAAGTGATCTGCGTCGGCCAGTCGCTGTTTATCGTTGCGGCGACAAGCGCCACGGCGGCGCGGCGCGCGGCCAAGCTGGCAGTCGTCGAGTACGAGCAGCTGCCCCATGTTGTAACGATCGCCGAAGCGCAGGCCGCCGGCACATTGATCGAAGCGACCCAGCGGATGACCCGCGGCGATGCCGAAGCAGCGCTCGCCACCGCGCCGCATCGCCTGTCGGGTGCGTTGGAGATCGGCGGACAGGATCATTTCTATCTCGAAGGCCAGATCGCGGTGGCAACGCCCGGGGAGGACGGACAGGTTCATGTCCTTTCGTCCACCCAGCATCCGAGCGAAGTGCAGCACTTGATCGCCAAGGTGCTGGGGCTCGATCATGCGGCGGTCACTGTCGAGGTGCGCCGGATGGGTGGCGGCTTTGGGGGAAAGGAGACCCAGCCAGCCCTGTTCGCGGCCGCCGTGGCGCTGGTCGCGACGAAGACCGGCCGCCCCGCGAAGATCCGTGCTGATCGCGACGACGACATGGTGATGACGGGCAAGCGGCACGACTTCGCGATGCAATATGATGTCGGATTTGACGATGCGGGCCGGATCGCAGGCATTCGCCTGGAATTGGCCTCGCGCTGCGGCGCGACGGTCGATCTGTCGCCGGCGATCAACGATCGCGCGATGTTCCATGCCGATAATTGCTATTTCCTGCCAGCGGTCGAGATCGTCTCGCAACGGTTCAGGACGAATACTGTGTCGAACACTGCCTTCCGTGGCTTCGGCGGGCCGCAGGGCATGATCCTGATCGAGCGCGTAATGGACGCGATCGCCGCGCAGCTTAGCCGCGACCCGCTGTCCGTGCGCCAGGCCAATCTCTATGGCGCGGAATGCGACGTGACGCCCTATGACATGGTCGTCGAGGACAATATCGCGCCCGAGCTGATCGCCGACCTCGCCGAGCACAGCAGGTACAACGAGCGTCGCGCCGGGATCGCTGCCTGGAACGCCGCGCACCACGTCATCAAGAAGGGGATCGCGCTGACCCCGGTCAAGTTCGGGATCAGCTTCACCACCACGCACCTCAACCAGGCGGGCGCCTTGGTGCTCGTCTATGCCGACGGTTCGATTCAGCTCAACCATGGCGGCACCGAGATGGGTCAGGGGCTGTATATCAAGGTGGCGCAGGTTGTCGCCGACGTGTTCGCGGTGCCGATTGCTACCGTCCGCATCACTGCCACGCGTACCGACAAAGTGCCCAACACCTCGGCGACCGCAGCGTCGTCCGGCGCGGACCTAAATGGAATGGCGGCTTTCAATGCTGCCCAAGCGATCCGGACCCGCCTCGTCGCCTTTGCCGCCGACCATTTCGGGGTAACACAGGAGGCGGTGCGGTTCACGCCCGACGGCGTGTTCGCCGGCACCGAACTGGTGCCGTTCGCGCAATTGTGCCGGCTCGCGCACATGGGACGCGTGTCGCTGAGCGCCACCGGCTTCTATGCCACGCCCCGGATCGCCTACGATCGCGCGGCTCACAAGGGGCGGCCTTTCTATTATTTCGCCTATGGCGCGGCGGTGTCGGAAGTGGCGATCGACACGCTGACCGGCGAACATAAGGTGCTTAGCGTGGACATCCTCCACGATGTTGGTCGGTCGCTCAACCCGGCGATCGATCTCGGCCAGATCGAGGGCGGGTTCGTCCAGGGCATGGGCTGGCTGACGACCGAGGAACTGGTCTTCGACGCGGCGGGACGGCTGCTGACGCACGCCCCCTCGACCTACAAGATTCCGACCGCGAGCGATCGTCCGGCGCGGATGGACATCCGGCTCTGGGCGCGCGGTCGCAATGCCGAGCCGACGATCCACCGTTCCAAGGCCGTCGGCGAGCCGCCGTTCATGCTCGCGATCTCGGTCTTTTCGGCGCTGACCGAGGCGGTTGCCGCAGCCGCGCCCCGCAAGGGCTTTCCGAAGCTCGACGCACCGGCCACGCCCGAGCGGATCCTCGCCGCGATCGCCGAACTGCGGGGTCGTGGTGGCTGATTGGGTCGATTGCCTCCGCGCCATGCTTGGCCACGAATCGGTCGCGATGGTCACCATCCTCGCCACCGAAGGATCGGTGCCTCGCGGCGCAGGAACGCGGATGTTGGTCATGGGTGGCGGCCAGCACGGCACGATCGGCGGCGGTCGTCTGGAACTACAGGCCTGTGACCAGGCGCGCCTGATCCTCGATCAGCCGGCCGGCACCTGGCGGATTCAGGATTATCCGCTGGGTCCGCTGCTCGGCCAATGCTGCGGAGGCTGGGTGCGGCTGCTGGTCGAGCATATCGATGCCGCTGACGCCGCATGGCTCAATCAGGCGACGACCGGCCGCATGCTGAGTTCTCGTCTCGAGCACGGTCGGGTCTCGCGGTCGGTCGATGAGAAGGCCACGCCGGCGAGGATCGCGGCGCGCGGCGACCGGCCTGGACTCGGAACGGTGATCGTTGACCGTATCGGCGAGCAGCGGCGCGCACTGTACCTGTTCGGAGCCGGTCATGTCGGTCGGGCAATCGCCCATGCTGTGACACCGCTGCCGTTCACTCTTGGCTGGTTCGATACGCGGGAGGATCAGGCTGCACTCGCCGGAGCGGTGCATGTCCCGATCGACAATCTCGCCGACTGTATTACCGGGATACCCGCCGGAGCGGCGATCCTCATCCTTACTCACGATCATGCGCTCGACTATGCACTGACCGCAGCGTCGCTGCAGAGCGTGGCGAGCTTCGTCGGACTCATCGGTTCGGCCACCAAACGCGCGCGCTTCCTGTCACGGCTCGCGCGCGACGGCATCGATCCGGCGGGGCTGACCTGTCCGATCGGCCTGCCGGGGATCGCGGGCAAAGAACCCGAGGTGATCGCCGCCGCCACCGCCGCCCAATTGCTGGCGTTGCGCCAGCCCGTTCACGCGGACTGAAGACAGGAGCCATTTCATGACCGATCTCGACACGTTCATAGCCGGCCTGCCCAAGGCAGAGCTTCACCTCCACATCGAGGGCAGCCTGGAACCTGAGCTGATGTTCGCGCTGGCCGCGCGCAACAAGGTTCCGATCCCTTTCGGGAGCGTGGAGGAGGTGCGTGCCGCTTACTCCTTCACCAACCTGCAGGACTTCCTCGATATCTATTACGCCGGTGCCGACGTCCTGCGGACCGAAGAGGATTTCCGCGACCTCACCCTTGCCTATTTCGACCGGGCGGCAGCCGATGTCGTGCGCCATGCCGAGATCTTCTTCGATCCCCAGACCCACACCGATCGCGGCATCCCTTTCGGGGTCGCCGCTGACGGCATCCTCGCTGGAATGAAGGAAGCCGAAGCGAAGCACGGCATCGGTTCGAAGCTGATCCTCTGTTTCCTGCGCCATCTCGACGAGGACGCCGCGTTCGCGACGCTGCGCTCCGCCGAGCCATGGCTCGACCGAATTGTCGGCGTGGGGCTGGATTCATCGGAGAAGGGCCACCCTCCATCGAAGTTCGAACGCGTGTTTGCCGTTGCCGGTGATCTCGGCCTCAAGCGCGTCGCTCACGCTGGCGAGGAGGGGCCACCGGCCTATGTCAGGGAGGCGCTCGACCTTCTCCACATCGACCGGCTCGATCACGGCAATCGATCGCTCGAGGATCCGGCGTTGGTCGCGCGGTTGGCGCGCAAGGCGATGACGCTCACCGTCTGCCCGCTCTCGAACGTCAAGCTGTGCGTCGTCGGCGGCATGGCCGATCACCCGATCGATCGCATGCTGCGTCAGGGGCTGCGGGCGACGATCAATTCGGACGATCCCGCGTATTTCGGCGGTTATTTGAACGACAATTATCTAGCGATCGCCAATGCCGGCCTGGTCGATCGCGACGATCTCCTACTGCTCGCACGAAACAGCTTTCTGGGATCGTTCCTGGACGACGCTGCGGTCGCGACGCATCTCGAGGAACTCGACGCCTTTGCAGCGAGCATTGCGCTGTGAAACATATACAACAATGGATCGATCCGTTCACGGTACTGCTTCTGCTGACCGTGGCGCTTGCCTCGCTGTTGCCGTGCCGCGGGACATCGGCGAAATATTTCGCGACCGCAGCGGCCTGCGGCATCTTTTTGCTATTCTTCCTCCATGGCGCGAAGCTGTCACCGGACGCGATCCGCGCCGGTGCGCTCAACTGGAAGCTGCAAGGCAGCGTCCTCCTCGTGACCTTCGCGCTGTTCCCATTGCTCGGCCTGATCTTCCAGCTCGCGCCAGGATTTCGAGGGCCGCTGGCGATCGGCCTGATGTTCCTGACGCTGTTGCCCTCCACAGTCCAATCTTCGATCGCGTTTACGTCGATTGCTGGTGGAAATGTCGCGGCCGCCGTATGCGCGGCCTCCTTTTCAAACCTCGCGGCTATCTTCCTCACACCCATGCTGACCGCGCTGTTGATCGCGGCACCGTCGGGTTCGGGCGGTTCCGCGGTCGACGCTGTGCGCAGCATTGCCGTGTCGTTGTTGTTGCCTTTCATGCTCGGTCAGCTTGCGCGTCCTTGGATCGGTGCGTTCTTGGTGCGCCACAAAGCGGTTGTTGGGCGCGTCGATCGCGGATCTATCCTGCTGGTCGTTTACACCGCTTTCAGCGCGGCGGTGGTTGAAGGTCTTTGGCATCGGGTCTCAGGGCTGAATCTCGCGATGATCACGGTGACGACGATTGCAATCCTTCTGATCGTGCTGGCGGTAAGCTGGCAGATGGGCAGATTTCTTCGTCTCGATCGAGCGGATGCCATTGTGCTGCTGTTTTGCGGCTCGAAGAAAAGCCTCGCTTCGGGCGTGCCGATCGCCGGCACTTTGTTCCCCGCCGCGCAGGTCGGTCTCGTCATCCTGCCATTGATGCTGTTCCATCAAATACAGCTGATCGTCTGCGCGATGATCGCCCGCAATCTGGCCGCGACCTCACGCGAGAGCAGATCCGATTTTGCACGGCCCGAGCCATCTCAGGAGAGCATGACGTGAAATTTTTCGCCGACACTGCAGATACCGCAGAGATTACGGATCTGGCCGCCACCGGCCTGCTCGACGGCGTGACGACCAATCCGTCTTTGATACACAAGTCGGGGAAAAACTTCCTCGAAGTCGTGGCTGAAATATGCACGCTGACGGACGGTCCAGTGTCGGCTGAAGTCGTCGCGCTCGATCATGAAGGCATGATGCGCGAAGCGGCGATCCTCCGGAACATCGCGGCAAACGTATGCGTCAAGGTGCCGTTGACGGTCGATGGGCTCAAGACCTGCAAAGCGCTGACGGGCGATGGGTGCATGGTCAATGTGACCTTGTGCTTCTCAGCGAACCAAGCCTTGCTGGCGGCCAAGGCGGGGGCAAGCTTCATCTCGCCTTTCGTGGGCCGATTGGACGACAACGGTCATGACGGGATGCAGTTGATTGCCGACATCAGGTCGATCTACGATAATTATGATTTCTCAACCGAGATCCTGGTCGCGTCGGTCCGGCATCCGATCCATGTGCTGGACGCTGCAAGGATCGGCGCCGATGTGATGACCGCTCCGCCATCAGTCATAAGGGCACTATTCAATCACGCGCTGACCGATAGGGGTATTGAAGGCTTCCTGGCGGATTGGGCAAAAACAGGTCAGAAAATCGGTTAGCGCCTACCGAATATACTGGAGAGCGGATTACATGACTATTGTCCCCCGAAATATTGTGATGTGGCTGATGGCGGCCGTTTCAGCATTTGGGGCAGGAACGTCCACTGCCCAGCCGGCGCCGGCCGGCTATCTCGGCGGCACGCCGTTGGCCTATATCACACCGTCGGCACCGACCGATTCCGAAGAATTGAAGCTCGATTTATTGCTTGTGCGGAGGGCGGCCCCTCAGAAAGGCAGCCTGGCGGAGCAAGAGGCGATCGCCGATGCCAGAGCCTATTACGCCAGGGATCTGATCGTGCGTTTCAGCGACGCGGCCGGCACGCAGCTGGATCAGGCGACACACCCGATCGCCACCTTCATGCTCGCGCGCACCCTGGCCGATGCGGGGGCATATGCCGCCGCCGAAAAGCAGCGAAACCCGCGACCGAGACCTTATGTCGAGGATCCCTCGATCGTGCCTTGCAACACGGCGTTCTTGAAGGACCAGGAGTCCTATCCTTCCGGCCACGCCATGAATGGCTACGTCGCGGCGCTCCTGCTCGGCGAACTCATCCCGGATCATCAGCGCGCCATCCTCGAGCGAGGCGTCCGTTACGGCGAGAATCGCGTGGTCTGCGGGGTCCATCACCCGATCGACGTCGAGCAAGGACGTCGCCTCGCGATTGCCTATGTCGAGGCGCTACGGGTCAACAAGGCCTTCATCGACGATTTCGCCTGTGCGACGGTTGAGCAGCAGCGCATCACGCAGCCAAGCCTTCCACAATCCGCCTACTGCCAATCACTTCTTGCTCAAGCAATTCTTGCCCTCAAATAAGACAATGCGAACGTCAGCGCCCTGTGAGCATTCGCTCGGCCAACAATTCCCTCGCCCGATACACACCGCGCCTCGCGGCGGATAGCGGATCGAACGCGCCGTCTATCATGCTGGCCAGAACCTCTCCTGCGAATGTGTCGCCGGCTCCGGTCGCGTCGTGGACCGCGACCGGAATGGCTTTCACGAACTGGTCGATCCCGTTTTCGCGTACTCGCACACCGGCAGCGCCTCGCGTTTCGAACAATATCATCGTTGGCCGAGCATGATCTAGGAACGGTTCGACCATGTGCAGTTCGGAAGCGTTGCAGAAGATCAGATCCGCGCGACGCATGAGTCTTTCGCAGAGGTCCGTTGGGAAACATGCAGGATCGTTTTTCGCGATCCAGGCAATCCGCTGATCAAAGCCCAGTTGATCCAGAGCCACGCCAACGCAGTTCGGGTTGGCGGCGGCGATGACGACCAGATCGGCCGCCGCCAGCAGCGCAATCTGGTCGACCGAGAGTTCAGACGCCGCCGCCGTGCCGGCATCGAGCAGGCAGGTATATCCGCCATCATCATGATAGATGAGAAGGCAGCACGGCGTCTTGCTGCCCTCGACCTGCGTGACACCATCGAGGTTGGCACCACAGGCAGCGCAGGCGTCTCGATAGGCTCGCCCATTCGCGCCGATGCCGGTCGAAACAATCGGCCAAGCCGAATGCCCTGCTGCGACCATGCGCCGTGCGACATAGAGCGCCGCACCTCCGGCCCGTGGCCATGCGTTTTGTATGAGCACGTTCGCGGCGACCGTGCCGGGACCACGTATCGGGTGCTCGGTCGTCAAGACGTAATCCAGTGTTGCCAAGCCGATGATCGCCACGCGCGCCATCAGGCGATCTCGCTTTGGATAGTGTTCGGCAAACGAATGCCCCCTGTTTCAAGCTGAACTCACGGCGTGCGCCACCAATGACCCAATCCGTCATTTCCGCTTGCATAGCGCAAGAAATGAAGGATATGAAGTATGAAGTTAAACGTTTCAGATTCGTGACAACGATCATGGTGAACGTAAAGGGGGTTTCAATGAGCATATCGCGGATTGCGGGCCGATTGCTGGCCGGATCGATTTTGGCGACCTTGCCGACAGCCGTATGGGCACAACAGGCCGGGAGTTCCACCCAAAGTGCGGCCGATCAGCCCGCCACGGATATCGTGGTGACCGGCCAGAAACTCGGCGCTGGGAAGGGTCGGGCCACGTTCGAACTCGACAAGAGCGACATCGCGGATCGTCCGCTCGGAACCGATATCACGCAAAGCCTGGCCAAGGCTCCCGGTGTCAAGATCAGCACCGGCGATGCGCGTGGCGGTTCCTTCTCGTTCGAAGTCTTCCTGCGCGGCCTGAACAAGGAGCAGATCGGTTTCACCGTCGATGGCGTTCCCACCGGAGACGCGCGCTTCAATGGCGGTTCGCCGCCGCAGCGCTTTATCGAGCCGAGCAATGTCAGCACGATCGTCGTCTCGCAGAGCGCCGGGGACATCGGTGCGCCGTCGCGCTTCGCCTTGGGCGGTTTCATCGATTTCCGGACGGACGATCCTGCAAAGACATTCGGCGTGACGGTCGAGGGTGGACTCGGCCAGTTCAAATTCAGCCGCGAATACGCTCGCATCGACACCGGCGAACTGGAGCACGGGCTCGCTGCTTATGCGAGCTTTTCTCACCAGTATAATGACAATTGGGCTGGCCCGAAAGCTCGCCATGCCGAGCGTGATCACGCCGAGTTCAAGGTCGTCAAGAATTTCGACAGCGGATCGTTCTTGAAGGCCAAGGTCGTCTACAACCATCAGTTCGACAATGATTTCAACATCGTCACGCTCGCCCAGTTCCGGGCGAACCCGCACGACGATGGCCTGAACGATACTTACACCGGCATCCCGAACCAGGACCTGCTCTACGGCGGCACCTTCGGTGGCGAGCGCAAGGATTTCCTCGCCTATGTGAACGCCGGCCTGAAGATCGGCGATCACGTCACGATCACCGCGAACCCCTATTACCAGACGCTCGACGGCTATTCGCTCAGCTATCAAAACCGTAGCCGCGTCCTGAGCGGCGGTAACCCAACCGCCGTAACGGGTTACAACGCGACGGGGGGCGCGATCCGCCCCACGCTGATCACGACATCCAACCCCAATGTCGTCGGAGGCCCGGCCGACATGCGCGTGACACCCCGTGCGCGTGAACGCTACGGTAGCACTGGCGAGATCAAGATCAGTGATCTCATTCCGCGCAACACCCTGCGCTTCGGCATCTGGTATGATGGTGGCACCTCCACAGAGAACCGCAACTTCTATCCGATCACCTCCACGACATCGCTCCAATGGTCGCAAGGCCAGCCGACATATGTCCTCTATCAGCGATCAACCTCGATCACGACCGTCGAGCTTTACGCTCAGGATTCGTTTGCGATCATTCCCGATGTGCTGCGCCTCGATGCCGGCCTCACTTACTACCACATCAACTACAAGGCTAAGTCGCCACTGGAATATTCGGCTCAGCTCAACTTCTCGCAGAACTCACCCGTCCAGCCGAAGATATCGCTGAGCCTCAAACCGATCGAGCATGTTGAGGTGTTCGGCGGCTATGCCGAGAATTTCTCGGGAATTTCGGAGGACGCGTTCCTCGGCTCAACGGCAGTGATCCAGCCGGGCGACCTGGCGCCGCTCCGCTCGATCAACTTCGATGGTGGCATCCGCTACTCGAAGGGGCCGTTCGCCCTTTCGGCCCAGGCGTTCAGCGTCCATCTCAAGAACCTGATCGGTATTGTACCGAACGATCCGACCGTGACCGATCCAATCGACATCCAGCGCGGCAACATCGCGACCCGCGCGGCCTCGATCAAAGGCCAGAAGACCACAGGGTTCGAACTAACCGGGCTTGCGAATTTCCGCTGGATCGATCTCTACGCTTCCTACTCATATCAGGTCGCCAAATATGACGATGCCGTGGCTGGGAGCCGCGACCGGTTGAATCTGGCGTCGGTCGGCATCATCGCCGGCAGCGATGTCCGGGATATTCCGCGCAATACGATCTTCGCGGAAGTCGGCGTGAAGCCGGTCACCGGCTTGCGAATCTCCAGCAGCGTCAGCCATATCACAAGCCGCGTCGGCGGAGACATTACAGCGCCCACAACCTTCCAGGAAGTCGCGATCGACCGTATTCCCGGCTATACGGTCGTGGGACTTTCAGGGCGCTACACCCTGCCTACGTTCGGGCCGCTCAAGGGAGCGTCGATCCAGCTCAACGTCGATAACCTCTTCAACGAAGGTTATATCGCGTCGGTGACCAGCGCCACCGCGACAGCGACGGAGACAGGACTTCCCGGCCGTTCGCTGGGACGCTACTTTGTCGGTGCGCCGCGGACCTTTACCGCCTCGCTGCAGGTGAAATTCTGACCGACCCGACCGGGGCGGGATAGACATATCGCTATTCCGCCCCGGCTGGTTTTCCTATCGCGATGCCATGTTGACGATCATCGGGCTCGACGCCGACGATACACTTTGGCACGATGCGAGGCAGTTTCTCGAGACAGAGCAACGTCTTCACGCTTTGGTGCGGGATCATGTCGATTTAGCCTGGTTTGCCGATCGATTGACGGAAACCAACGAGCGAAACCTCGCGTGCTACGGCTATGGCATCAAAAGCTATATTCTGTCCGCGATAGAGGTTCTGTCGGGTCAAGACCGGCGCGTATCGCCGATGCTGCTTGCCAGCCTGATCGCTCTCGCCAAGACGGCGATCGACCGTGAAACAGAATTACTTGAGGGTGTGAGCGACGTGCTGGCGCACCTGCGCGGCAAGGTCACGCTGGTAATGATTACCAAGGGGGATTTGCTCCACCAGGAACTCAAGCTCGGCCGGTCGGGCTTGGCTGATCAATTCGATCGGGTCGAGATCGTCAGCGACAAGACGGCGGCGACCTACCGACGCATCTTCGGTCCACCATCGAGTTACACACCGCATGCGGCGATGATCGGCAATTCCGTCCGCTCTGACATCCTGCCGGCAATGGCGGCGGGCGCTTGGGGATTGCACGTTCCGCATACTCTAACATGGTCGCATGAAGCTGCCGAGCTTCCCGTGGAGCGGCAGTTTTATCGACAATTCCAGAACATCAGCGATGCAGGCGAATGGGTTATGGAACAACTACGGCGGTAGGTATTGGTAACATCGCTTCTTATAGTCTACGAATATCCATCATTTATCGACACTGTTAACAGACAAGTTCTCAGCCAGCGACTGCTAGCGGTATGGAGCAGTCCATGCCGGTATATCCGCTTATCACCCCAATGTCTTCACTCAGCGTGGGCACCGTGCCTCGATGAAGGCGCGAGCCGAACGCGCACCGGCGTCAAGCGCGATGAGTTGGGTTGGCGGTCGTTTAGTGGAGAAGTCGTTGTCGGTGACGAACAGGAGGCTGCGATGGCCGTTGGAAAGCATCGGCCCCCACGTCATACCTTCGACATTGTCGATGATGGGTGCCGCGACCGTCGTGAAATCGAAAACCAATCGCTTGGGCATAGGCCGGATCGGCGCATCGCGCATTGACCCGAACCGCCCCACTGGGGTCGCACCGCGCGTCGATGCACAATAGAGACGGGGCCGGAAGCGGAATTCCTTGTCGTCCTGCTGGACGCCGGATCGTTCGATCACGAGGAAGTGACTGTCATCGATCGCAAGGATTTCGCTGATGCCATTGTCGGCCAGCCGATCGCGAGGTGCGGGGCCGATCGGCTCCAGGCGATAGGCATATTGATGCAGGAGCCTGCCGGAAATCGGATCGACCGCCGTGAGACGCACGTCGGCTCCAGTATCCCGCGATGCGACCGGTCCATCCTGAAACAATGGAGCCTCCATCGAGAACCAGAGAACATTGCCTTTACGGGTAAAGGTCAGACCCTCGATCGACAGGTTCGGGCGGGGGCCAGTCCGTCCCGCGGGATCGAACCGGAACATGGCCGGCAAAGCCAGACGAGCGATCGGCCTGCCATCGACCTTTATACGGCGAATGGCTGGGCCAAACCCGTCTTTGGCGTCGCCTTCGGAAGACCAGATGAGGTTGCCCCTTTTGGGATCGACACGTATGCTCTCCGCATCGGAAGCTTCCGCCCCGTGGCCCGGCTCGGGAAATGTCTCCCCATTCTCCGAGCGAAACGGCACAACCTCGATCCGTGTTGCGACGGGTGGCCGGTTCAGATCATAGTCGATATCTGCCGTCCAGAAGCGCGCAGCACCATGTTCGGAACGATCATCGCTCTCGAAATACCAGTGCTTGGTGCGTGGAGCATAGTCGATGCCCGAAACGCCCCCGACCGGCATTCCACTCACCCCGGCGTCGCGGGTGATCTCGCCGACACCGATCAGTCTTATCGGGGCTTGGTCCGTCGATGTTTCCTGCGCCGAGCCAGTGCCGGTCAGTACCGATAGCGCCAAGAGGATTCCAGCGTACGCCGATATCTGGCGGCTCGGCATTTGCTTCAGACGTCGATCAAGGGTGCGGTGGATTGCACGTCGAGGTCGGTGGTTTTTTCGAACGCCGCCTCATAGGTCCTCAGCAATGCTGCGCTGTCCACCTCGATGCACGCACGTTGCGTGGGAAGGCCGTCCCAGGCTCCAGGCGGAAAGGGCATCCCCTCCGGTCGAAGGATCGTCTGGCCCGCAGCGATTCCGTCGGTGACGACGCGCACTGGCCCAGATACGGTCTTGAACAAATCAGGTTCCACCAAACGAATAGCCGCCGTGACATCGTGGATGCAGCAACCGTCGAGCCCGTCATTCTCGCGGTAGAGCTTCTCGTAGGCGCGAGAAATGTCCCAGAGGAAGCGGCCCTCGGCGCCCCCATGTTCCGCGAGATCCGCCGCGACCGGCGCCGGCAGAGTGCACTGCGAGGTCACATCCAGCCCAACCATCGTCACCGGCCAATGAGCAGCGAGCACCTCGTCGGCCGCGTGCGGATCGTTGGCGACATTGGCCTCGGCCACGGGAGACACGTTACCGCGACGCGCGCCGTAGCCGAACGCCCCGCCCATCACGACGACTTCCCGGACGAGGGCCGCGATATCGGGCGCGGCCCTGAGTGCAAGCGCGAGGTTGGTCAGCGGCGCGATCGCAAGAATGCTTACGCGGTGGGGGTTGGCCCGCACCAGCCGCACGATCGCTTCATGCGCCGACTCCGGACTTGGCTGCCCTACGAAATCCAGGGCCAGGCCGGTATTTCCGAGCGCATCGTCGCCATGCACATGGCTGGCGACCGGGCGGCGGGGAATGTCCAGCGGCTCCGATGCTCCGGCATGGACCGGCACCTTCATTCGGAACCGGTCCACGAGGTACAGAGCATTGCGCGTCGTCGTCGCGATATCAGCGTTGCCGAACACGGTCGTGATCGCCAGCAATCGAACGTCATCCCGCGATTTCAGGAATGCGATCGCCATCGCATCGTCGATACCGGGATCGGTATCGAGAATGACCAGATGTTCCAGGGACTGAGGTCGAAGGACGTTCATCCGTATACCGCCCGGCACACCACTTCGCATTTGGTGAGGTCAAGGTAACCGTCGGTGCGAACACCCGACTCCATGTCGATCCAGAACTGCCCGCCGGGTTGCGCGTCGATCGCGGCGACGGTGGCTGCGGCATTGGCTGGCCCGATGCCCCCCGAGTAACCGCAGAACGGACCCGAAACGGGCAATGTTGGCCATGCTTTGGGTTTCATCCCGGTGCCGAAGGACACGTCGAACAGCCAATCGAGCCGGTTGTCGTCGGGGAAGTCGGTTGAGCATTGCAGCAGCGTGCGGATGCCGCGCATGCGGCCGAAGCGCACAGTGTTGGCGATATGCTCGGATGAACTGCCCGAAAAGCTGTGATTGACCTGGACGCGCTGGAAGCCGACCAAATCGACTGTGGCCGTCTCGGGCGCGTTGGCAATCCGCCGCGCCTCTTCGCCGCAAACATGAGCCGCCCATCGAATCGCCGGGCTGGCCAGCATCGCCGCCCGCTCGGCCTGGGTTGGAAAGAGCGGCTTCTCGGTCTGCGCGTCATCGACCAAAATTCCCCATTCGATCGGATAACGGGCGGAAAGTGCCTGCATGCCGGGAATCAGGCCGGGATCATCGACGCCGGTGAAGGCAACAAAAGCGGGAAGAGTAATCATATGCCTCAGAAAATCGAATAGAGCAGGCCGACGACGGTGCCGGTCATGCAGGTTGTCAGGAATGCAGCGGCGATCGCCTTCGGGCCGAGCTGGACCACTTCATCCGCTTTCTCGGGCGCCATCGCCGCCAGCGTGCCGATCAGGATCGCGACGCTGCCGAAATTGCCGAAGCTGCACAGCGCATAGGTGACGACCAACTGCGATTTCGCGGTCAACGCCCCCGGCGGCAGATCCAGCAGCCGCCCGTAAGCGATGACCTCGTTCGCCGCGATCTTGGTGCCGAGCAGGCCACCCACAATCTGGTAATCTCCTGCCGATGTGCCCATCAGCCAAGCCACGGGCGCGAACAGCCAGCCAAAAATGCTCGCCAGCGTGACCGGGGTTCCGGTCACCGGGATCAGCGCCAGCGTCTTGTCGATCAGTGCGATCGTCCCGACGAACACGATAAGCAGCGCGACGACATAGGCCGCCACCTTGACTGCGTTGATCGTGCCATGCGTCATCGCGTCCAGCGTGCTGCGGTAGCCGCTCTCGAGCGCGAGCGCGGCGCGGTCGCGGCTGATGTCGCTCGGCACGATGATGCGTGCCATGACGATCGCCATCGGCGTGCTGATCAGAGACGCGGTCAGCAGATGCGTGAACGCGTCGGGCATCTTCGGCGCCAGCATCGTGCCGAGCAGGATCATCGTCGATCCGGCGATGACCGACAGGCCATCGACCATGATGATGAAAATTTCACCGCGCGAAAGTTTCGGCAGGAGCGGGCGAACCAACAGCGGCGACTCGACCATGCCGAGAAAGACGCAGGCCGCGGTCGATACCCCGACCGGGCCGCTGACCCCGAACACGCGACCGAACCCCCATGCGGCGCCCCGCACGATCCAGCGCAATATACCCCAATGCCACAGGACGGCGGCGAGCGCGCTCACGAGCAAAACGGCAGGCAGGACCTGCAGACCGAAAATGAAGGTTGAAGGATTGCCGGGCGCGGGCAGGAACGGCTGGGGACCGCCGCCAAGATAGCCGAACACGAAATTCGCACCCGCGCCGGCAGACGCCTGGAGCGAGTCTACGCCACGAGCGAGTCCGCCAAGCGCCGCGGTGATGACCGGCAGCCGGGTCAGCAGCAAAGCCAGTAGGATCTGAATCGCAAGACCGACGCCGACGGCGCGCCATGAAAAGCTGCTCCGCTTCTCCGAAATGAGCCAGGCAATCCCGATGAACGCCGCCAGCCCGAGAATTCCTCTGGCAATTTCCCCCAAGGTCCCGTGCCCCTCCCTTGCATCATATCGTGCGTTCGCCGACAGATAACTATGAAACGTTTAACTCGTCAATCGATTACCGTTATCGAAGACTTATTTTGCCATCAGGGCTGGTCTCGAGGAAGGCATCGACCTCGGCGGCGTCAGGTAGCGCGTTTGCCGCTCCGCTGCGCCGCACGGCGAGGGCCGCAGCCGCGTTGGCCCGGTTGATAGCCGCGCCGAGCGGGACACCCGCGGCCAAGGCCGCGACCAAAGTGCCGCAGAAGCAGTCTCCGGCACCCGTCGTGTCGGCGGCATCCCCGGCATGGGCCTCGACGACCAGCTTGGCGCCGCGCCGTACCGCGACGGCACCGCGCTTTCCGCGCGTGACGATCATGGTCTGCTCGTCATGCGAGAGCAGGTCTTTCGCGATCGCGCCGATCGTTTCGACGCTGGCGTCATCGATCTGCCTTCCCGAATAGGCCGCCAGCTCGGGCTCGTTGAGAATGATCACATCGCAAAGCGTGAAAAGGGTTTTCGCCGGGAGATTTGCCGGCGCTGCGTTGAGCACGCAACGGCCACCCTGTTTGCGACCCGCGATGAAGAAAGCAGCTACGGCCGCGCTCGGGGTTTCGAGCTGGGCAAGATAATAGGTCGCGCCTGGCAGGGCCGCGCTGATTTGCTCCGCATCGACCAGGGTATTAGCCCCCTGATCGACGACGATCAGATTTTCCCCTTCACTGTTCACCAAGATCGCCGCCAGACCCGTTGGCGCTTCGTTGCGCGTGGCTACGCGGCTGATATCGACCCCATTGTCGGTCAGGAATTGGCCGAGATATCTTCCGCGCTCATCGTCGCCTGTTGCGCCGAGCATGGCTACCGTTGCCCCCATCCGGGAACAGGCGACGGCTTGGTTGCTTCCTTTGCCACCGGGAGAGGATTTCATGCCTTTGCTCAAAAGCGTCTCGCCTGGCTTGGGAAAGTCTTCCACGCCAAAAGCAAAATCGGTGTTGATACTGCCCAAGACCGCGACATCAAACGCATTGCCTGTCATACTACATCCGTGAAACGTTTCATCTTGTGTAAGTGGATATGGCGGCGATTGTCGGTTAGCAAGCGTCGTGCGGGTTGAGGGATGCAAGATCGGGGATGTCGTGGTCAAACGCGTAACGCTGAAGGATGTGGCCAAGGCCGCCGGGGTATCACTCGCAAGCGCCTCCTACGCCGTGAACCGCACCGGATCACTCGGGGAAGAATCGCGTGCCCATATCCTGCGGGTGTCCGAGGAACTTGGCTACCGGCAGAACATGAGCGCCAAGGCCACGCGGACCGGGCGAACCGGAACCATCGGTCTTGTCATCCCCGATCTGACCAACCCGTTTTTCCCGAATCTGGCGCAATCGGTGGTGCAGCGCGCGCGGCTGCACGGTTACAGCGTGTTCGTGACCGATACCGAGGGCGACGACGATCTCGAGCAGCAGGCAATCAAAGTGCTGGCCGAGCGTGGAGTCGATGGGATCGTCTGGTTTCCGATCCGCGACATCAACACGGCCGGAGCGCTCATTACCGATATCCCGACCATCGTGGTGGATCGCACACTCCCCGGACTGGAATCGGTGCAGGCGGATTATGCCGGTGGTGGCCGGCTCGCGGTTTCGCATCTGATCGAACTCGGGCATCGCCGCATCGGTGTCGTCTGCGGTCCGATGGAACTCGCCAGCATGCGCGACCGCTGTGAAGCGGCGATCGGCTACATCAGGGCGCATGCCGAGCTTGCCTTCACGGTCGAGAACGCCTTCTCGACGGATCTGGACAGTTCGGTGATCGGGGCACTCGACACGAAGGATGCAACGGCCGTGTTCGTCGGCGCCGATCTGATCGCGCTTGGCGTGATGCGTCATGTGCAATCGGGCGGGCGCAGGATTCCGGAAGACCTTTCGATTGTAGGCTTCGACGACATTCCCTGGGCACAGATGAGTTCGCCCAGCCTCTCCACCGTCGAGATGCCGATCGAGGACATGGCGAGCGAAGCTGTCGAGGGACTGCTCCGGCGCATCGAGAGTAACGTCGATCTGCGCCGTCGCGTGATCCTTGACGTCGGGCTGGTGGAACGGGGGTCTTCTGCACGCCTCGACGTGGCGTGAAGCCGCTAAAGCATACACAAACCGTACCAAATTCCGGGTTTCGGTCTGACGTATCGGCCTGATGGTTGGCCGCAGAGGTCCCTCAGAATCCGCCCGACAAACCGGATTGCAGTGAAGGAGGTGCTGCCAGTGAGGATTGAACTCACGGCCTCAGCCTCCCGAGGTAGCGCGGCGCTCACTGCCCAGTCCGCCCGGTCTTCTGACGGGAAATCGAAATTCTGACTCGACCGCGCCCGGCAAACGCCTTCTTGAACATCCGCCGACCGGCTTTGACGGACCTTCGATCAGGGTCACCGGGTCCGGCAGCCCATCGCTCAGCATGTCGGCCCAGACCGTTGCGAGTTCGCGGCGGCGGGGCATGTAGGCAGCCCGATTGTAGGCTCCTTCTCCCGTGCCGGGCGGTATATGCGCGAGCATTAGATCAATGACCTTTCGGTCGTGCTCCTTACCGTGTCGCTCGGCCCATTCGTTCATGATGGTAGAGAAGGCAGCACGGAAGCCATGAGGCACATGATGCCCATGATAGCCCGCACGGTTGAGAAGATAGCCGATCGCATTCTCGCTCATCGGCTTGTGCGTATGTCGATTACTGGGAAAGAGCAGGTCGCCGCTGCCGGTTAGTGGCCAGAGCGCCCTGAGCACCGAGAGGCCGTGCGGGGTGATCGGCACGAGATGATCACCGTGTCGCTCGTCCTTTCGCTCGAGGTCGCCCTTCATCCTTGCAGCGGGAATGCGCCACAGCGGTAGCTTTCCGTTCAAGTCCTCCAGCTCGCTCCACTGCGCCCCACGTAACTCGCTGGGTCGGACTGCTGTCAGTGCGAGAAAGCGCAGCGCCAACCGCGTAACTGGTCGTGCGTAGTCCTCCTCGGCCACTATGATCATCCTGCGCAATGGTATTAGATCGGTGATGGCCGGCTGGCGGCCCTTGCGCAGCGGCTTGAGGACCTTGCCAAGTTTCTCGGCAGGGTCGGCTTGCACGATCCCCTTGGCGATTCCGTAGACGAAGACCGCGGAAATCCGCTGACGAACGCGCTTGGCGGTCTCGATCGCGCCCCGCACTTCGATCTCGCGCAGCACGGCGAGAATGATTGGCGGCGTAAGGTGCGCAATTGGCAGGTCGCCGATCGTCGGGAAGACGTCACGTTCGAGGCTGCGGATGATGTCGGCGGCATGGATGCTCGCCCATTGCGTACGGGCGTTGCCATACCATTCGCGTGCCACGCGCTCGAACGTCTGCCGGCTCGCCTCGATATTAGCCTCGATCGCAAGCTTCTTTGCGACAGCGGGATCGCAGCCATCGCTGAGCAGGCCATGGGCTTCGTCACGTTTCGCCCGCGCGTCGGCCAGCGAGACTGCGGGATAGGCGCCAAACGCCATGCTCTTCTGCTTGCCGTCGTAATAATAGTTCCACCGCCAGAGCTTGCCTCCGCTGGGGGTCACCAGAAGGAACAGGCGGTTGGCATCGACAAGCTTGTAGGATTTGGGGCGCGGCTTGGCCGAGCGGACCTTGGCATCGGTGAGCATCTTGGGTCTCCTGAAAGTACCACGATTTTCGACCGCGCGTGCCACGATTTAGCCCCTCCGATTCGGTGGATGGGCATGGACTGGCACGGACGGCCGAGGCCGAGCCGGCCTACTAAGCGTCCGTAATCAGGAGGAAAAAGTCCATCCCAGTGGTCTTTTGCGGACCCCTGTGGAATGGTCCGTGGCGGAGAGGGTGGGATTCGAACCCACGGTACCCGCAAAGGCACAACGGTTTTCGAGACCGTCCCGATCGACCACTCCGGCACCTCTCCGCGAGGCTCGTCCGCGTCGGGGCCTCGGGGCCTCAAGTCGGTCGGTCAGGCGGCGCGTCTAGCGAAGGCTGCGCCGCTTGCCAAGCCGCTTGCGCAACCGGCCCGCAGCCTTACATTGAGACCATGAACCTGACCCATCGCGGCACCCAGTCGGCGACGAAACCGCTGCCGCCCATGCCCGCCATCCGCCACGCCAGCTTCACGATCGGCGATGTCGTCCGTCACCGCCTGTTCGGCTTTCGCGGCGTCGTCTTCGATATCGATCCGGTCTTCGCCAACACCGAGGAATGGTATGCGGCGATTCCCGAGGACGTGCGTCCGCACCGCGACCAGCCCTTCTACCATCTGCTCGCCGAAAATGCGGAGGCGAGCTACGTCGCCTACGTCAGCCAGCAGAATCTGGAGCAGGATGCCAGCGACGAGCCGATCGACCATCCCGCGATCGGCGGCATCTTCGAGCCCTTCGCCAAGGGCCGCTATGCGCTCCGCCGCGAGCATCGGCATTAAGGAGCGCGAGCGGCGCTCGCCTAAGCCGGAAAGGCTACGAAGCCGATCCGGTTGCCGTCCGGATCGCGCACCTGGAATTCCCGGCCGCCCCAAGGTTGATCGATCAGCGGCTGGACGATCTCCACGCCCTGCCCGGTCAATTCGGCGAACATCGCGTCGGCATCCGTCACTTCCACCGTCAGTGCGATCAGGGATTCCTCGCGCGCCGCGATCTCGGCAAAGTTCGGGCGACCGACATGGCGCAGATGCACCGCCAGCCCGTCACGCAGCACCGATCCGTAGAAGGGTGGATCCCCATAAAGGAAAGCGATCTCGAAGCCGATCCCGTCGCGCCACCAGGCCGCGCTCGCCGCGACATCGCGGACGCACAGGATGGGCGTGATCGAAGCGATGGCGGGCACGGATTCCTTTCTACGGCAGGCGTACGGAAAAAGCGATCTTGCGTTCGCGGCCATGCGAACGTAAATAGAACATATGGCGCAGCTCGATACCCGTGAGAAGCTGGCGATCCTCGCGGACGCGGCCAAATATGATGCGTCCTGCGCCTCCTCCGGCACCGCCAAACGCTCCTCGCGCGACGGCAAGGGGATCGGATCGACCGAGGGGATGGGCATCTGCCATGCCTATGCGCCGGACGGCCGCTGCATCAGCCTGCTCAAGATATTGCTGACCAACAGTTGCATCTTCGATTGCCATTATTGCATCAACCGCAAGAGCTCGAACGTCCGCCGCGCGCGCTTCACCGCGCAGGAGGTGGTGCAGCTCACCCTCGCTTTCTATCGGCGCAATTATATCGAGGGGCTGTTCCTTTCCTCGGGCATCATCCGCTCCTCCGATTACACGATGGAGCAGATCGTCGAGGTGGCGCGGAGCCTGCGCGAGGATCACAATTTCCGCGGTTATATCCACCTCAAAACCATCCCCGATGCCGATCCCGAATTGCTGCATCAGGCCGGACTCTATGCCGATCGCCTGTCGATCAACGTCGAATTGCCGACCGAGAGCGGGCTTAAGCGCCTTGCCCCCGAGAAATCGGCGCCGCGCATTGCGCAGGCGATGGGCGGGCTGAAGGAATCGATCGTCGAGGGCGTCGACGCGCGCAAACGTTTTCGACATGCCCCGCGCTTCGCCCCCGCCGGCCAATCGACCCAGATGATCGTCGGCGCGGACAGCGCCAACGATCAGGCGATCATCGGCAGCGCGAGCAACCTCTACGATCGCTACGCCCTGCGCCGCGTCTATTATTCGGCGTTCAGCCCGATCCCCGATGCCAGCGCGGTGCTGCCGCTCAAGCGCCCGCCGCTGATGCGCGAGCACCGGCTCTACCAGTCGGACTGGATGATGCGCTTCTACGGCTTCACGCCCGGCGAAGTGGCGGATGCCGCCGATCCCTCGAGCGGCATGCTACCGCTCGACATGGACCCCAAACTTGCCTGGGCACTGCGCTTCCGCGACGCGTTCCCGGTCGACGTCAATCGCGGCCCGCGCGAGGCGCTGCTCCGCGTGCCGGGGCTCGGCATCAAGGCAATCGACGGCATCCTCAAGGCGCGGCGTTGGCGCAAGCTGCGGCTGGAGGATATCGCACGGCTGACCGTCTCGATCGCCAGAGTCCGCCCCTTCCTGATCGCCGAGGATTGGCGTCCTGTTGCGCTGGCCGATGCGGCGACGCCGCTCGCAAAGCCCAAGCGCGAGCAGCTCGAGCTGTTCGCGGCGTAGAAAGATTACCCCACACCAGGCGTCGCCTTGGGCTTGACCCGGATCCCGCTCCTTCTCGGCCCGGTGGGATCTTCGACTTACGACGGCAAGAACCGGCGGGACCAGGATCAAGCGCGGGGAGACGAGTTTCCTTCTGTCTTGAGGCGGCGGTTGGTTCTCGGTCTACTCTTGGGATGGTGATGCGGCGAAGCCGACATTCAGCGGCGTCTGTTTACAAGTTGGAATTGGCGTGCTGCCGTGATCGGCCCATAGCCGCGCACTTTAGGAGATCGAACATGCCAGCGAACGATCCGCATATCGCCGGCAACAATCCTGTCCGACCAGCGGCGCGGCCTTCGTCCGGCCGAAAATCCATTCTTCTCCAACATCGGCAAAATCGACCAAAAACGGTGGTTCGCAGGCGCTTCGCGCGCGCACCGTCGTGTTTTATCGTGGCGGCAGAGCCCGCTTGCACCGGCTCGCGGCGTAACCGGCTCGCTGTCCGCAAACCGACCCGGACCGCGTCAACTTCGTCAACTTCGATCGCATGACGACGGTCCGACTTGACGCCGAGGATGATTTCGATGGCTGGCGCACCGCCGCCCGCGCGCTCGCGCTCGCCGGCGTCGCGCCCGAGGACGCCCACTGGCAGGTTGGCGATACCATCGGCGACCTCTTCGCCGGCGCCGCCGATACGCCGCCCCGCGCCTCCGAAGGCGCCTTTTCGGTGCCGCGCGCCTTTGTCGATCTGGCCGAGACGGTGGTGCTCCATGCCGATCCCGAACGCTTCGCGCGGCTCTACGCGATGCTCGTGCGGCTGCGCGACCAGCCCAAGCTGATCGATGATCGCGCAAATCCGCAATTGCGCGCGCTGGACGAGATGGCCAAGGCCGTGCGGCGCGACATCCACA
>CAXTMT010000015.1:0-293 GCA_964245355.1 uncultured Sphingomonadaceae bacterium | reverse complement strand
TCCGCCAGATCGAGGAGGACGGCGGCGAGCGCTATGTCGCCTGGTTCGAGCCCGAGCATCATATCGTCCGCCACAACGCCGCCTTCTTCGTCAACCGCTTCGCGTCGATGCGCTGGTCGATCCTGACCCGCGAGGTGACGATCCATTGGGATGGCGCGACGCTCACCGAAGGCCCGGGCGCCATCGCGGCGGACGCGCCGGAGGGCGATCCGATCGAGGCGGTGTGGAAGACCTATTATGCCTCGATCTTCAATCCGGCGCGGCTCAAGACCGGTGCGATGCTGCGAGAAATG
>CAXTMT010000014.1:0-30759 GCA_964245355.1 uncultured Sphingomonadaceae bacterium | reverse complement strand
CGCCTGGCCTGCGCGCGTGCCGCATGGCGGGCGGTTGAATTGCCGGCCGCGGCTCTATAGACCGGCGTTGCCGACCGGCCGCGGCGCAATATGCGCGGCTCCGCGCACCGGCATTGGGGCGTCGCCAAGCGGTAAGGCAGGGGATTTTGATTCCCCCATGCGGAGGTTCGAATCCTCCCGCCCCAGCCAGCTGCGCCCTAACCCTTAAAAGCGATCGCGGGACTTCAGCGATCCGCTCAAGACTGAGGACCTGCGGGCCAGCCAAAGTCATACGTCAGCAAAGCCAACTTCATACAGTCCCTGAATCAGAGGATCGACATACAGTCGTGTAATGTTGTCGGCATTCGCTTGAGGGCACCATCGCTGAATCTCGGCAGCACCATTTATCATCGGATTGACCAACTGACCGCCCAGCCTGGGATCGACCGGGCGAATTGATCCATCAATGATTCCGTCGGCGATCATACTGGCGAAGCGGTCTGACAAGCTGTTCATTCGGGCAACCATCTGCTGTCGGCTGGGCCCCGGAAGTGCTGCCAGCGCGCTACTTCGCAACAGCGGACCGCGACTGGACAATTGATACTTGACCAGCGCGGCGCAGGTCGCGCGCAGCCGATCAAGCCCGGAGTATGGCAACGCGCGCCCGGCATTCTGCGCCTGCCGTATCACAGCAAACGTAAGTTCAAAGCAATCGAGGACCAATTCGTCCTTGTTCTGATTGTGGTGATAGAAAGAGCCCTTAGAAACATTCAAGCTCGCTGATATCTTCTCTACCGACGCGCCATGATAGCCATGATCGTTAATCTGCTTGGTCGCAGCCTGGAGAAAAGCCTCTCGTGGTCGCGCTTCACGCGAAAGGATCATCACCGCAGCGTTGCTTGGCTTCCAGCCCTGCGCCGCAAGTCCTTGCATCAGAAGGTCCGCAATGCCTTTTGAATCAAAGGAATAATCTTCGATTTCCTGCGCAGGCAACCAACCCGGCAACCATAAAAGGCTTCCCAACACGAGGTGGGTTCTGGCATTTTCGTTGGGCCGGGATTGAGAGGAACGGGAGTCTGTAGAAAAAAGAAGGGCTCTGAGTTCTTTGAACATCTGCGTGTAAGCAGCGAACACCGGCGGCGAAACGCGATCGCTCAACGTGCGAATATCATCGAACAACATCGGGCGTTGCCGGGCCTGTTGTGTAATGTCGCTCCACAGTCTGAAATGCGCGTCAACAAGCGCGGCAAGGCGATCATGGGCGCCTGATACCTCGGACGAAATCCGATTCACGCTTGCGTAGGCAGCAATGCCTTCCAGAAAGCATGCCGCTGCGAGATCTTCTTTCTTTCTGTAGTAATAAGTGACGCTCGCCGTTGTCAGGCCGACTGCTGCGGCGATGTCAGCGAGATTGGCACCGCGCACCCCTTGCTCATTGAAGGCAGCGGTTGCCGCTGCAAGAATCGTTTTCTGTCTTTCGTCATAGCGCGTCGTTTGCGCCGGAGCGCGGCTGTTTTTTTTCTGCATCGAACGACGTTGGTCCATTGACTGGATTCTTTTACCGGAACGAGTTTTCGGCTGGCGGACTTTAATTGGCCATCAGTCATATCTGGAGTCTTGGCCTTAAGTTGCAGCGATTAGTTGGCGCCACGTTGCGCAAGCAGACCGTGCCAATGAGACCTTTTGTCGAGAATTCAAATTCTTGGTATGGTCTGTCACATCCGGGACGCCCTCTCATTACAAAGCATACCTGATGTATTCAGATATTTTGCAGCGCGGTAACGAATTATATTATCCCATCTTGTGAAGTTTTCAAATAATCGGTACGGCTTTAGGCAATAACATGAAACAATCATCATTGGGAGGATGGCATGCGCGCGCTCGACCAGACTGGGGCTGCTTCCAAGACGGGTCTCACCGACGTCGGTCCGGTGCCAAGCCGGCGATCCCTGTTGCAAGGTGGCGTTGCCACGGCCGCCTTGATGCTGTTCGGCGCGACGCTGCAAGCCGCCGGCGATAGCTTGCTGGGTCAACCTTGGGCGGTGTGGGATTACGTCAAGGACAAGCCCGCACGCGGCGGCATCCTTCGATTGGCGTCCTCGCAATATATCGGCAAGTTGAACCCGAACCACTGGCCGGTGCTTGACTGGCCAACGATGAATTTTTTCCATGAGAAGCTCGTCATCACTGACGGGTCGTACAAGCCGACCACGCCGTGGCTGCTGGAAGACATTCGCCAGGAAACGGAAACCAGCTTCGTTACGCGATTGCGGCCGGACGTCACTTTCCATGACGGCAGCAAATTCACGGCGGAAACGGTCAAGTCCCAGGTCGATTGGATACGCGACCCTAAAAACAAGACATGGAGCGCGGCCTGGCTGGCACCGCTGGATGTCGTCGAGGTGATCGACGAGCATACGTTGCGCTGGAAAGCCAAACAGCCCTGGGCCGGCTTTCAGGGCATTATCGCCAACGTGCCTGGATATGTGATGTCGCAGAAGGCACTGTCCGAAGACCCCGAAAAATACGAAGGCTCTGCCCCGAAGGGCACCGGTGCCTATATCGTCGAGGAAGCCAGCCCCGGTAATTTCCTCAAGCTGACGCGCAATCCGAATTGGTGGTTCGCGAAAGCCTCGGGCAATCCGGACATGCCCTACTTCGATGGCGTGATCGTCACGGTCATTCTGGATCCGGCGGTGCGGCTGGCCAATCTGCGCGCCAACAAACTGGATGTTCTGGCCCTGGACAAATCGCAATATGCAATCGTGAAGAACGATCCGGACCTGAAGGTTTTCCGGGCGCCGCTGAACCATGTTGTCGGCATCCGCTTCAATACGCAAAAGGGCGTGTTGAAGGACATCCGGCTTCGTGAAGCGATCAATTGTGCGATCGATCGCAAGGCATTGATCGCAGGCACTCAGTTCGGTCTCGGCCGCGTCGCCAGCGCCATGTATCCCGACGATCACTGGGCGCATAATCCGGGGATCAAGCCCGTGGCTTACGATCCATCCTTATCCAAGAAGCTGCTCGCTGACGCCGGCTATGCCGGCGGTCTGACGGTCAGAGGGTACTGGAATAACACGACCGAAGGCCAGGCTTTGGCGGAGGCCATCAAGGGCATGCTGAGCAAGGTCGGAATCAATTGGGACGTCGAGCTGCTGGCGCCGGTTGCGAGTGCGGCGCGGATGAAAGAAGCTGATTTCGACATGGCACAGGGTGGCTACACCTTCATTTACGACCCCGATCTGCTCGCGACCGGTCTTTATCACCCCACAGGTGGTTTCAATTTTGGCCGCAGCAACAATCCGCAGGCAATCAGCCTTATCGAAGCGGGTCGCCGCGAGACGGATATCGACAAGCGCCAAAAGATTTACTGGGAGCTCGAGAAAGTTCTGACCGATACACATGAAGATGCATGGCTGTGGTGGGAAGAGGGAGCGACGGCCATGCGCAAGAATGTGATGGGATGGGACAATGATATGTCGAACAAGCATAAGGAGTCCTACGCATGGTCGCATCCGCTTTGGTTCAAGGACGGAAAGCAGTCATGACGTTTCTTTTGCATTCCTGACAAGTTGAACGAACCTGGCCCGTTATATTTCAATCCGGCTGTTCCATGCCGGGATCATTGTCGTGATCCTTGCGGTGCTCGTTTTCGTTGTCGCTCGGCTGATACCGGGCGATAGCGTGCTCGCTGCCATGTCGGGCAGCGTCGACATGTCGAATCCGGCCGTCGTGGAGCAGGTTCGCGCTGAATACGGGCTCAACGATCCGATCCATGTCCAGTTCGTGCAGTGGCTAAGCAAATTCGTGCGCGGCGACTGGGGCGTTTCGATCGGTACCGGCGAGCGTGTGAGGGACATGTTCCTGCGACGGCTGCCGGTAACGCTGGAACTGTTCCTCTTCGCGACAATCTGGTCGGTCGGGATCGGTATCCCCGTAGGTCTGGTCAGTGCGCTGCGGCCGCAAAGCAAACTCGATTTCGTACTTATGACCGGAACGATACTCGGCGTGTCCGTCCCTTCGTTCTGGGAAGCGATCGTGTTGATATATCTGTTGGCGATCACCCTGCCGATATTCCCGCCTTCGGGCTACGTGCCGTTTGTGGACGATCCCTGGCGGAATATCGCCGCGATGATGCTTCCGAGCTTTGTCCTCGGCACGCACTCGGCCGGGCTTTTGGCGCGCTACGTTCGCTCCAGCGTGATCGAGGTCATCAGCCAGGATTTCATCCGTACCGCACGCGCCAAGGGACTCTCTGAACGCTCAGTCATCCTGCTGCATGCGCTCAAGCCCGCGCTCATTCCGGTGGTGACCGTGTTCGGCCTGTCGTGGGGCAGCATGCTGGCGGGGGCGTTCTTTATCGAGATCATATTCGCGATACCGGGCCTCGGCCGCATGAGCGTCGATGCGATTTTCCAGAAGGACTTTCCGGTGATTCAAGCCACCCTGATCGCAGTGTCGCTGAACATCTTGCTCGTCAATCTCGCGGTCGATCTGGTCTACGGCGCGCTCGACCCGCGCGTCCGCATCGGGTAGGCGGCAATGGCAACCATCGACGTCGTGTCCGGACCGCGCGCGATTCCTGCCGCGGGGACGTTCGCTCTTCTCGCGGCGAGCGTTCGCCGGAATCGGCTCGCGACTATCGGACTTGCGATCATCGTATTGCTGTCGGTATTGGCTTTGCTGGCGCCCTTGATTTCACCGTTCGATCCCTATGACCAGGATCTTTATTCCGTTCTGTCCGGTCCAACCGCGCAACACTTGCTTGGCACCGACAACCTGGGCCGGGATTTGCTGTCGCGGATCCTCTACGGCGCCAGGGTGTCACTCATGACGGGCCTGCTTTGTACGTTTTTCGCTGCGCTGATCGGAATCCCTGTGGGGCTGATCGCCGGATACATCGGCGGCGCGATGGACTCCATTCTGATGCGAATCACCGATGCGTTCTTGTGCTTTCCGCCCTTGATCTTCATTCTCGCGATGTCGGCGGCTCTCGGGCCCGGTTTGAAGAACGTTATCCTTTCCTTCGCGGTGTTCGGTTGGACGGGGTTCGCACGCATCGTGCGCGGTCAGGTGCTGTTGGTGCGGGAATTGCCGTTCATCGAAGCGGCTCGGGCCACCGGCGTGTCGAAGTTCCGCATTATGTGGCGACACGTCATTCCCAATACACTGGCACCGATCATCGTCGCTGTCTCGATTACGGTCGGCGTCGCAATTCTGGTCGAAAGCGGCGTGTCCTTTCTCGGGCTCGGCGTGCAGCCGCCGACGGCGAGTTGGGGCAAGGAGCTGCGGGTCGGATTCACCTATCTCGAAGTGGTGCCGTTGTTCTCACTGGCGCCCGGGTTGATGATCTCGCTCACCGTGCTCGGCTTCAATTTTTTCGGCGATGGACTGCGCGACGCGCTTGATCCCCGGCTGAAGGGATTCGATCGATGAGCGCGTCAGAAAACGCGATCGTGGCCGAGACAACAAAACCGGGCGACCCTCCGGACGATGTTCTGCTCGATGTGCGCGACCTGAAAATCACATTCTCGACTCGACACGGAGAGATCAGCGCCGTCAACGGCGTATCGTTCGACGTGAAGCGCGGCGAGATCGTCGCCATCGTCGGCGAAAGCGGCTGCGGAAAGAGTGCGACCGCCTTGTCGCTTTTGCGGCTGATTCCGGATCCGCCCGGCCGCATTACCGGCGGTCAGATTCTGTTCGAAGGCGACGACCTCCGCAAGATGTCCACGAAAGAGATCGAGGCGATCCGCGGCAATCGGATCGCGATGGTTTTCCAGGAGCCGATGACCAGTCTGAATCCGGTGCACACCATCGGCCGACAGGTCGGCGAACCGCTCCGCGTCCATCGCGGCGCGAGCACCGACGAAGCGCTTTCCAAGGCCGCGGCATTGCTCGGCGCCGTCAATATTTCCGAGCCCGAGGTGAGGATGCGCAGCTATCCGCACCAGTTCTCGGGCGGAATGCTGCAGCGCGTGACCATCGCCATGGGCATGGGATGCAAACCGGATCTGATCGTCGCTGACGAGCCGACGACGGCGCTCGACGTCACCATCCAGGCGCAGGTTCTGGAACTGTTGCGTCAGCAGGTCGATGACAATCATTCCGGAATGCTCATCATCACCCACAATCTGGGTGTCGTCGCGCAATATGCCGATCGGGTGAACGTCATGTATGCCGGCCGCATCGTCGAGTCGGCCTTAGCTTACGAACTCTATTCCGATCCCCGTCATCCCTACACCGTCGGGCTGCTGCAATCCGTGCCGCGGCTGGATCAACCGGCAACCGCACGCTTGGTCGAGATCGAGGGGGCCCCGCCCGATCCGTCGAATTTGCCGGAAGGCTGCGCGTTTCATCCGCGCTGTCCGCGCGCCATCGATCGCTGCCGAATCGAGATGCCGCCGCTTGAGGCAGTCAGTCCCACGCACAAGCGAGCATGCTGGGTAGACCATCATGGCTGACACCACTCCGGACATCTTGGTAGAGGTCGACGGACTTTCCGTTCATTTTCCCCGTCACCGCAGCGCGCGCCGGCCTGGCGTCGCGGCGGTCGATCGTGTCGATCTGAAGATCCGCCGCGGCGAAATCCTCGGCCTGGTCGGCGAGAGCGGCTGCGGAAAGTCGACTTTGGCGCGCACGCTGCTCGGCCTGGTCGAGCCAAGCAGCGGTACCGTTCGCTTTGACGGCGAAAGTATCAGCAATCTCACGGACCGCCAGATACGTCCGTACCGGCGTCGCATGCAGATCGTTTTTCAGGATCCCTTCAGCTCACTCAATCCGCGGATGCGGGTCGGCGACACGCTCGCTGAGGCGATGTTCGTGCACGGCCATGCGACCAAGTCGTCCGCGGCGCCCCTGGTCGCCGATCTGCTGAAGTTGGTCGGTCTGGACCCTGCGATGGCAGGACGCTTTCCGCATGAGTTTTCGGGAGGTCAGCGGCAGCGCATCGGTATCGCCCGGGCACTCGCGGTACGTCCCGAATTCATCGCATGCGACGAGCCGGTTTCTGCGCTCGACGTCTCCATTCAGGCGCAGATCATCAATCTGTTGCACGACTTGCGCGAGAAAATGGGCCTGACCTATTTGTTCGTGTCGCACGATCTGGCCGTGGTCCGTCACATCAGCGATCGGGTCGCCATCATGTATCTCGGTCGCATTGTCGAGATCGCTCCAAAAGAACGGGTGTACGACGAGCCGCTTCATCCCTACACGCAGGCGCTTCTGATGGCGGTGCCGGTCCCGACGCGCTCCACCCAGAAACGCAACGCACGAATGGTGATACAGGGCGAAGTTCCGAGCCCCCTCAATCCACCCAAAGGCTGCCACTTTCATCCGCGCTGTCAGCATGCCTTTGCGCCCTGCGCGCGCGAACAGCCGCCGCTACAGGAAGTCGCGACCGGTCACTTCGTCGCCTGTCATCTTCACGACCTTCAACTGCAATCAATCGGCTCCGGCGACGCCGACGATGTGTTGTTCGATGAAGGACGAAAGCCGTACCAAGGCGGTGCGCAGGCGATGGCGAATGGTCCACACGAAATGATGGATCGCTCCGGAGAGCATTGATGAATACAGGCCTCTCGCCTGCCTTCGTCGCGGTAACCTCCATGCGAATGGTGGCCTCGCGATGATCCTCGGGAACGCCGGCCTCCCTGAGACGGTCGCCGAGATGCTGGCAGTCCGCCCGCGATCACTGATTTAAGGCCGTGCGCCGCAAGGATTGAAAAAACAGCCGCAATTCGACAGTGCGCGGCTGCCGCTAAGGGCTCTGGGCCGGGATGGATGGAGTGTCTGGAATGACGACTGCAAGCGCGATCGATCGCCGCCGCGTTTCGATTTGGAGCGAGGGTTCGCGGCTGGCGGCGGAATTGATTAGACCGGTCGACGTCTCCGGACCGCAACCGGCGATTCTGCTTTGCCACGGCTGGGGCGGGCTCAAGGAGCATCTGGCCGAGCGCTACGCGGTGCATTTTGCTCGCGCCGGTTACGTTTGCCTCGTGTTCGATTATCGCGGCTGGGGCGAGTCCGACGGGCGGATGATCCCCGCCAGCGACGCTCCGATGCTCACTGAAGCCGGCGAACGAGAGCTTCGCGTATATGTGGTGCGCGAGGTCGTGGACCCTCTGGACCAGATCGCCGACATTCGCGCTGCCTTGGCCTATTTGCTGTCGGAAGACTCGGTCGATCAAAGCAGATTGGGTTTATGGGGATCCAGTTATGGCGGCGGCCATGTTGTTTTCACCGCAGGCACGGAGAGCAGGGTCAAGGCGGTCGTCGCGCAGATCGGCGGCTATGGTCATCCGCGCGAGGCTTGGTACACCGATCTCGCGCGTCGGCGCATGGCCGACAAGGCGCGGGGTGTATTGGAACCGCCGATTCCGCAAGGCGTGGACATGGCACCGGGGCTCAAGGGCACGCCCGATGTGGCGCGCCAGTTCGGATATTCTCCTCTGGAGGCCGCCGAGCGCATCCGAGTCCCTACCCTTTTCATCGACGCGGAGAACGAGGAATACGGCGAGCCCGCGCTTCAAGGTGGAGCCGCCTACGCGATCGTAAGACGCCATGCGAAGGCCGAACGCCATACGTTTCCGTGCACCCACTACGAGATGTACGACAAATTCTACGCCCCTTCGCTGAAGTTGGCGCTCGATTGGTTCGCCGAGAATCTCTGAAATTCCTGAACTGTTTTCAAGAAGGAGCATGATTCCATGCGCGATTTGAAAGGGAAGGTGGCCGTCATCACCGGCGGCGCCAGCGGTATCGGCCTGGCTATGGCCGAGCGTTTCGGTCAGGAGGGCGTCAAGCTCGTGATCGCCGACATACAGCACGATGCCCTTGAGCGCGCCATAGCTAATCTGAAGGCGAAGGACGTCGAAGCCGTCGGCGTCCGCACCGACGTCACCAAATACGCCGATGTGGAGGCGTTGGCTCAGGCGACCCTGAATGCCTTCGGTAAGGTTCACATCGTCGTCAACAATGCGGGCGTCTCCATCACAGGCCCCACCTGGAAGATGTCGCTCGACGACTGGCGCTGGGTGCTCGACGTGAACTTTTGGGGCGTCGTTCATGGAGTCAAGGCATTCACGCAGATCCTGATCGACCAGGGCGAACCTGCCCATGTGGTCAATACCGCGTCCCTGGCATCGTATATCGGAATCGGGGAGCATTCGCCTTACTGCGCCTCGAAGGCGGCATGTCTTTCGATCAGCCGGTCGCTCTATTCCGAGCTGATCGCGGCGAATACGCAGGTTGGCGTCTCCGTCGTATGTCCGGGAATGGTCGCGACCGACATCCATCGCTCCTGGCGCAACCGCCCGCGGGCAGATCGTCCGTGGAGCGACCGCGAGTGGAACGACCAGACCTTCCGCGCGAACTCGGAGGCATTTCAGGGCGCCGGCATCCAGCCCGAACAGATCGCCGACGCGACACTCGACGCCATCCTGGAGAATCGGTTCTACGTTTTCCGCGGTGAAGGCGTGGAGGCATTTCTGGATGACGCGTTGACGCCTGTCCTGAAAGCGGAAAACCCGCCCGTGAACACCTGGGGGCTTGATCTTCGGCCCGGCGCAGAACAGCCGGTCGTGAACGCCCGATCATAGTCAGAAAGCGATATGTCCGGTTCACTCCGACGGCCATCACACTTCCCACCCCACCAACGCGACTGAAGCTCCAAATCAACCGGAAGTTCGACGTCAACCGGAGTGCGACTGCGAATGCGGCGCAAAACTTGAATTCTTATCCAACTGATTTTTGCCGAGTTGCACATCATAGGGGAAAACGTCGATGCGGTGCCTCATCGAAAAGGCCGGAGCGTGGTGCAACGGCGAGGTCGCCTACCTCGCGTGGCATGCGAAGAAAATCGACAAGTGCCTCGGCTTCATGATTACGAGGATTCACGAAACAGGCGACGACGCGGGTCAGCGCCGCATTCTGCCGACATGGATTGCTTTCACAGACCAATCCAATCCGGACTGGCAAGAGCAAGACGCTTCCGTCTGGCCCATTCAAAGTTTCGAGTGGCGCGATCTCACGCTGCGAAGGTCGCGCAACACGACGGCCGTCCGGCCTATCGATTTTCGCGTGCATTATGAAATTCTACCGGTGGGCCTGGCCGGGCCAGGCCGCACCCTCGTCCCGCCGTCGGCGACTGCCCCATACAAAGATCAAGCCGGGAAACCCAGATACACCGGCACGCCTCGCCCGCTTTATGCGATCGGTGAGCCCTTTATTACCGCGCCGATTGATGTCACGCATAAATACAGCGGTCCGAACGGTGCGATCGAAGCCACCTTCACCAACGGCATTCTTTCAACGCAAAATCTGTTGAAGCAACTTCGCAACGCGATGGCAGCGAGTGGAACGGCTGCCGCTCCGCCTAACACGACCAAGGGATTGCTGGCGGTGCTCAAGGCGGAGATTGTAAACCCGGACAGCAAAATTCGCTCCTTCCTCACCGCCGACGTCTTGTCTTTCGTAAGGCGCCTCCTTGACCGGGCGGAAAACGAGGGCGCGGAGGTTTATCTCGCGCTGTACGAACTGCACGACCCGGAGTTGATTGACCTCCTGAAAACCGCTGTAAAGAGCGGCAATGTCCATATCATTCTGTCGACCGCCGGCTCGGAGGATCCAAATCCCAAGGGAACGCCGAAAGAGAAGCGCAAGCCGGTGGTTTGGGACGTCGAGAACAACGACGCGCGTGCTGCGCTTCATCGAGCAGCGCCAGCTTCTATTCACGACCGCATGTTCAACAACAAGACGCCAATCGGGCATGACAAGTTTGCGGTGTACGTCAAAGATGACGTGCCTGTGGCGGTGATGACCGGCAGCACAAACTGGACCGAGACCGGCCTTTGCACCCAGTCCAACAATTGCATCATCGTCGAAGACAAAGATGTTGCGACGTTTTATTTCGATTTCTGGCACCGGCTTCTTGATGACGTCCAGCCCAAACGTAAAAAGCTTACGGTCAAGACCACCAAGGGGACGTTCGTTGGTGCCGAAGCAAACAAGGCGGTGCAAGGCCAGAAATTGCGGCGCTCCAATATGCGGCCATTCGGGCCGGTGAGCCTGGCCGATGGCGCGTCCAAGGTGAATGTGTGGTTTTCGCCGAACACAAAGACCGCAGCAAAGACCAAGACTTCGCCGATGCCGGGCGACCTGAATGACGTTTATTCGCTTATGGATCATGCGAAGAAGGCGATCCTGTTTCTCACCTTTATGCCCGGTGTGTCGGGACAGCAGAACATCATTGGAGAGGCTGCTAAGCTCGCCAAGGAGCGGCCAGACCTGCTGGTGGCTGGCGCCATCAGCGATCCGTCGGCGATGCCAAACTACGTACGGCCGGCCAAGAGCGCGACCAAACCAAAAACAAAAATACCTGCTCCTACCGTGTGGTGGCCTGACGGCGATAATAGCCGCATCGCGATGATACGGGCGACCGCCATCAGCACCCCGGTCGGTGACCTGCACCCCGAGCTCTTGAGCGCCGGGCACGCCATCATCCACGACAAGATTATTGTCATTGATCCGATGGACAAGGACGACTGCGCTGTCATCACCGGAAGCCATAACCTTGGATACAAAGCCTCCTACGACAACGACGAAAATCTGATGATTATTCGCGGCAATCAGGCATTGGCCCTGTGCTACGCCGTCCACGTTATCGACATCTACCAGCACTACCTGATGCGCGCGAAACAGGAGGATCAAATTCGGAAGGCGTTGCTTGCGGGCAAGAAGCCCGCCCAAGCGGATATCAATCATGGCTTTTTACGAACAACCGACGTTTGGCAGGATCGGTTCTTCAAAAAGCAGCCGAGCACTGTTCTCGACTATTTCCTGAACGAGACGGGCGCCGCGTGAAGCGTGAAGCGGCTCGTCACTCGATCCTTTGAACGGCGATGAGCGAACCCGGAATCTGAACCATGCGCGATATTGCGTTGGCCTGGTATCCGCACATAACCTTCATGCCCTGTGAAACGGCCGACAAGCGACTGCGAAGCTTGCATCTGCGAAGCCGGGGAAGATCGCATGGGACGCAACGGATCGAAGGCCCGCGAGCATGAAAAGTCAGTGTCGACGCGAACGTCATATGTCACTTTACACTTGACGACCGCAGACTTGACGAACGGCGCATCATACGGCGCCGTTGCATCGCGTTCAAACACCAGTGCCTGCAAGGAAACCTCTTCTGAATGAGCAGAGAGGTCGACAGGATGGTCAGGATCGACGGCAAGCTCGGCCCGCGAAAACACCAGTTTCGTTTTTGGCTTGGCGTCCTTGGTTTCCACGACGATTACAGGTCGCAGGCCCCATGACCGATGGAGGTTCAAGGGGCCGGATTTAGTCTGAGAATGGGGAATGTCACAAACGATGGAAAGATCGATTTCGATGATCTTAAATACGTCGATTTGGACGAGCGGGACGTCAATAAGTTCACGGTGAAGAGAGGGGACATCCTGTTCAATCGAACGAACAGTGCCGAGTTGGTCGGCAAAACGGCGGTGTTTGAAAGAGACGAACCGTTCGCATTCGCAGGCTTCCGGCCGGCTTTAGCCGAAGCGACGTCACGCCGCGTCCGTCAGCGGCCGTGCGCGTTCGATTCGCTTGCGTTCGCGCGGCGAATGCATCGCGTCCCACAGGTCGCCGCGCCGCTGTACGTTGAGCCAGAAATCCGGCTCGTTGCCGAACACGCGGGCAAGAATGAGCGCCGTCGCCGCGGTAACGTTGCGGCGATCATTGCACAACTCATTGACATGCTTGCGTTGCACGCCCATCGCCTTGGCCAGCGCGCCCTGCGTGAGGCCGATCGGCGTCATGAATTCCTCGATCAGGATTTCGCCTATCGTCGCGGGTTTGCGTTTTGTCATCAACATGATGGACCTCATCGATAGCTGTGATCGTCCAGATAGATATCCGTCGCTTCTCCTCGGCCGCTGTTCCATCGGAAGATCAGCCGCCATTGTTTGTTCACGCGGATCGAATGCAAGCCGTCGAGATCACCGCGCAGTTTTTCAAAATGGTTGCCTGGTGGCGCTCTCAGGTCACGATCGATCGTCGCATCGTCGATTATTTGTATCTTGCGGAACAAACGATCTTCGAGGTCCGATGGAATTTTCCGTGATCTGATATTATCGATAAAGAATGCGCGTAACCACTCATCCCGAAAGCCCAGGATCATACAAGTAGCTCCATCGGAGTTACTGTACCACGCCATGACTCATATCGCAATGGCGAGCGGTCGCTGGTAGGGCTCGATCGCAAGGCCGTCGGGGAAACGTTCGAGGAGTTCCTGTCGAGCGGCACCGCGACCGCCGCGCAGATCGCGTTCATCAACATGGTTATCGAGCATCTGACGGATCAGGGCATCATCGACCGGACCTGCTTTACGAGCCGCCGTTCAACGACGTGGCGCCGACCGGACCCGAGCAGCTTTTCGAGGAAGACAAGGTGGCGCGCCTGTTCTCGAAGATCGAAGCGATCAACGCCAGCGCGGTGGCCTGACGCTCGAGGTTTGTTTTTTCGCCGGTGCGGACGACCTCAGCCTCGATCGTCAGAATTTATCCATTGCAGTTAAAGCGCTGCAAAAATGTTCTCTCTCTGATGCATGGTGAGAGGGGACGATGAACGCCAACGCGCCGACACGACCTGACTGAACCGATCGCAAGTGCACCGCGCGACGGCCCGTCACGCCGCCGGACCCACCGCCAGAATTCGACGTCGGAGCGATTCGATATGCTCGCGCATGTTCGACGCCGCGGCGGTCGGATCACGCATTTCCACGGCGGCGACGATGCGGCCGTGTTCGTTGCTGGTGAGGTCGAAATCGTGAAACTGCCAATGCGGCATAAACCAGATTCGCGACATCCTTTCATGGATCGGCCGCAGGATATCCTTGATCAAACGGTTGCCGGCAATCTCGGCGATCGCGGTGTGGAACGCGCGATCCAATTCCATCAGCCGGACATGGTCGGCCGACGCACCCAGTTTTTCGTACTGGCCCAGGATCGATTTCAGATAGTCGATATCGGCGGCTTTGGCGCGCTCCGCGCATTGCGCCGCGCAGTGCGGCTCGATCAAGGTGCGGACTTCGAGCGCGGTAAAGACTTCGCTCGGTGAATCGACCTTGATGAAAATGCCCTTGCGGGGAATGATCTCCAGCAGGCCTTCCTGCTGAAGTTGGTGCAATGCCTGATGCACCGGCGTGCGGCCCAACTTCAGTTCCTTGCAGATGACGTTCTCCTGAAGGAATTGACCTGGCTCGTAATGCGCCGATACCAGCCGTTGCTTGATCATTTGATAGGCCTGCTCGGACAGCGTTCTGGCTGGCGAAGCGGTCATGACCTTGCGCGAACCGTGCATGGCGCGCTTCAGCCGGGCAGCAACTGGCATTTGATCAAATTCCATAATGATATGACGCAAACACGCGCCTAATATATCACCGGCGCTGCCCGATCAACATGCAGCTTCCGAAGTTGTAAACACGGAATTCGCCGCTACGTGCTGGCGCCGATATGCGCGACGCCCTCGATTTCCACCAAAATCTCCGCGTTTGCCAGATTCGACACCTCGACCAGCGAACAAGTCGGGAAGTCGCCGGTGAAAAACTCGCGACGGGCGGCCCAGACCTTCTGACGGTTGGCGATACGGGTGACGAAGATCGTGAGCTTGACGATATCCGCCATCCGGCCGCCGGCCGCCTCGACCAGCGCCTGAAATTTCCTGAAAATGAATCTGGTCTGCTCGTATTCGTCGCTTCCTTCGATCGTCTTCAAATCGCCGCCGCGCGCGGTGAGACCGGCGAAATACGCCACGTCGCCCACCACCAGGCAGTTGGACCACAGGCCCGGCTCGGCTTCGGCAACGGCTGGACTGATAACACGTCGGATCGACATCGGAATTCCTCATCTAGTGGTGGGCGACACGATATGTCCAAGCAGATGCGCGACGGCGCCTCCGACGACACGCGGGACGAGGTGCGCACGGTATGCGGCGCTGGCGTGAAGGTCGTCATTCATCTCGGACGTTGCGAAAGGCAGGTCGGCAAGGCCCTGCGCCGCCATGCGGCGGCTCAGCGCGGTCTCGAACGCCTCTTCACGATAGACGCATGACCTTGCGCCGTTGATCGCAACGCGGACATGATCGCCAAAATCGGCGACGAAGGCGCCGACCATGACATAACCGGATGCGGGGTTGGCGAATTTGCAGTAGCCGGCCCGCTGGACGTGCGGGAAGCGCACCCCGGTCACGATCTCATAAGGTTCAAGCCCGGTCTCGAACATCCCGGTGAAGAAAGCGTCGGCGGCGATTTCGCGCTCATTGGTGACGATCGTGGCTCCCAGCGCCAGAACCGCGGCGGGATAGTCGGCTGCCGGATCGTTGTTGGCGATCGATCCTCCGATGGTGCCGAGATTGCGTACCAAGGGGTCGGCGATTCCCCGCGCCAGCTTGCCCAGCGCCGACGAAGCGCCGCGGTCGCCGTCGAGGCCGGCCACCGCGGCGTGACGCGTCATTGCGCCGACGGACAGGGCGTCGCCATGTCGGGCGATGCCCGCAAGGCCGGGGACGTCCTGCAAATCCACCAGCAGCGTCGGCGATGCGAGCCGGTGCTTCAGCGTCGGCAGCAGCGTTTGTCCGCCGGCCAGCAGGCGGGCCTCCGGATTTTGACGAAGGAGCTGCGCCGCTTCGTCGAGGCTGCGCGCGCGCGCATAGCCGAAAGGGTTCACGACCGACTCATCGTTTCACGTGGTCGATGGTCGCCGGGGCGCCGGCAATAACAGCATCGACGATGTTCAGGTAGCCGGTGCAGCGGCAAAGGTTTCCCTTGAGCTGTTCGCGAACGACGTCGTGGGTCACGACGCGATGCGATTTCGCGATCGCGACGGCCGTCATGATCATGCCCGGCGTGCAGAATCCACACTGAAGGGCATGGTGGTCGATGAATGCCTGCTGCATGGGATGCAGCGCCTCGGCGTCGCCCAGCCCTTCGATCGTCGTCACCCGCGAGCCGTGGACCTGCGCCGCGAGGACCGTGCACGACTTGATCGCGTCGCCATCGACATGGACCGCGCAACAGCCGCACTGGGTGGTATCGCAGCCGACATGCGTTCCGGTGAGGTGCAGGCTCTCTCTGAGAAAGTCCACCAGCAGCGTATGAGGCGCGATGGTCCGGCGATGCGGACGGCCGTTCACGGTGATCGTCAAATCGAACAGATATTGATTCATGATCTGGACATTCCGCACCGCCGTCGTGCAGGGGTGGCGATCGCCAACCGGCTCCCGGTCAAAGCGTCAGCGTCAGGCCTTCGCCAGAAAGTCGCCGATGGTGGCGTCGGTGTGGAAGCTCGGTTTCTCGTAATAATGCGGGCCGTCATAGATCTCCAGAAGCATCGAACGCTGACGTGCGATCGTCGGGCCATGCGGGCTGTCTTTGGGATTCATGTAGAACGACCCCGGCCGCAGCGTCATGTTCGAACCGGAGTACTCATACTCGCCCGCAATGCAATACATGAATTGATTGGAGGCATGAGAATGCCTGACCGGCACGCCGCCGCCTTCAGCAAAATCGAGTAGGGCGATGCTGGCGCCGCTGGTGGGATGCTTCCATAAGAAATACTGACGGAAGCCGTAGTCCGGAAAATCGAGCCAGTTTTTCTCGTCGAGTTTCGCGGTTTCGATCAGCACTTCGAGCGTCATGAGCGTCTCCTTTCGTCTCTGCTTTTTTTTTACCGGTTCAGGCGCGGGCCGCTTCCGAAAGATGAAGCGCTTCGAAAATCGTTCGCGGCGTGATCGGTATCGGAATTCCGGCGATGCCGTGCGAGGCGAGCGCGTCGACGACGGCCTGCGCGATGGCGGGCGGCGCGCCGATGGTCCCGACTTCCGCTCCGCCCTTTACGCCCAGCGGATTGGATTTCGTCGGCAGGCTGTGCATCACGGACGTGATGCCCGGCAGGTGATGCGCATGCGGCATCGCATAATCGAGAAAGGCGGCGGTGACGAGCTGGCCGTCGCCGTCATAGACGATGCGTTCGAGCAGAGCCTGCCCGATTCCCTGCGCGGTGGACCCGTGCAACTGGCCTTCGAGCAGCAGCGGATTGACGACCGTGCCGACATCGTCGGCTGCGATGTAGCGGCACACCTGAACGGTACAGAACTCCGGGTCGATCTCGACTTCCGCGACATGGCAGCCGTTCGGGTAGTTCTGCGGCGCAGCGGCGAAATAGCCGACGCCTTCGAGACCGACGCCGAGGTGATCCGGAAAACCGAACGGTTGATACGACGCCCGCGCCACCTCCGTGATCGTCAGGGTGCGGTTGCTGCCGCGCAGCGCGAATACGCCGCCGGCGAAGTCGATGTCGGCCGCCGGCGCCTTGAATATCCACGCCGCGATCGCGGTGGCCCGTAGGACGATCCGGTCTGCCGCGCGCCGCAACGCCGATCCGCCGACCGTGATCGATCGGGACGCGTAGGTGCCGCCTCCATGCGAAACCTTGTCGGTGTCGCCCTGGATCACCCTGACATTCGCGAACGCCACGCCGAGCCACCCGGCAAGAAGCTGCGCGTAGATCGTTTCGTGTCCCTGACCGTGCGAGAACGTTCCCGCCACGACGCTCGGCTGTCCGCTGGGGTCGAACCTGATTTCCATGCGCTCATTGCTGATCGCGGCGACCTCGACGAAACAGCAGACTCCTCGTCCGCGCAGCCGTCCGTTCGCGAGCGAGTGCCGGCGGCGCGCATCAAATCCGTTCCAGTCCGCGGCCGCCAGAGCCTTGTCCAGAACGGCTTCGAACTCGCCGCAGTCGAAGGTGTCATTGACGGCGGTCCGGAACGGCATCTGCCCGGGCCGCACCAGGTTTCGTCGTCGAATCTCGACCGCGTCGATGCCGATCTGGCGGGCGGCGGCGTCCATCGCGGCTTCGATGAAGAACGTCGCCTCAGGTCTGCCGGCGCCGCGATACGACGTGGTCGTCCGGGTATTGGTGAAGACGCCCTGAAGACGGACCCGCGCTGCCGCAATCGCATAGGGCCCGACGATCATTCGCGCCGTGAGAAACGGCGACACGCCGGTCGCCGGTCCGAGCCGGCATCCGAGGTTGTGGCGCGTGGTGACATCCAGTGCCAGCACGCGACCGTCGCGGTCGAGCGCCAGCCGGCCCTGTGCGGTCTGATCGCGACCGTGGAAGTCGGCGAGAAAGCTTTCCGTCCGATCCGCTCGCCATTTGACCGGGCGGCCGATGCGCCGCGATGCCCAGACGACGAGAACGTCCTCGGGATAAAGCCGTCCTTTGGTGCCAAAGCCGCCGCCGACGTCGTTGGCCACCACGCGGACGGAATTCGCGGGCACCTTCAGAACGTTTTCGGCCAGCAGACGGCGCACGCCGTGCGGGTTCTGCGTCGACGTCGTCAGGGTCCATCGCTTGTCGAACGCGTCGAAATCGCCGATCGAGCATCGGGGCTCGAGCGCCGCGCCGATCAGTCGCGGCTGTCGCGTCGACACCTCGACGATATGGGCGGCCGTCGCGAAGGCCGCCTCGGTTGCCGCGACATCGCCCTGGGTGACGTCGAAGCAGATGTTGCCGGCGGCGGCGGGATGAATCGGCGGCGCGTCGCCCGACATCGCATCTTCGATCGAGACGATCGCGGCGAGGCTGTTGTAGTCGACCGAGACCAGTTCGGCGGCGGCCAGCGCGCCGGCGCGCGTCTCCGCGATCACCAGCGCCACCGCGTCGCCGACCGCCAGAACGCGGTCGCGTACCAGCGCCGGGAACGGCGTACGAACCCAGTCCGTCCCCGCGATCGCCGCCGGAATGCTTTCGCAGGGAATATCGCCGAGACCGTCTGCCGCGAAGTCGGCGCCCGTGAGGACCGAGATCACGCCCGGTCGATCGCTCGCGCGCGACGTGTCGATCGCGACGATGTCGGCGTGCGCGAGCGGCGCGCGGACCACGGCGGCATGGCACATGTTCGAAAGTTGAATGTCGTCCGCGTAGCGCCCGCGGCCGGTCACGAAGCGCAAATCCTCCTTGCGCCGGATCGGTTCGCCCAGAGCAGCATTGAACGCGGGCAGGGTCATCGGGTCAGCGCTTTACGCAGCGAACGGGCACGTGCCGCTTGGCGAGGATTGTCGTCAATCGAAGAACGAGGGTGGCGGCGCCATTCCCCATTGCGTGGTCTCATGCGCCTCGCCGACGAAAAACACCGGTTCGTAGCTGTCGTTGACCAGATCGGTGTCGGTGTAGTGCTCGATGCGGTTGCCGAACGGATCGAGCCAGTAGTCGTAGATCAGGCTGCCGAGAAAATGGCGTCCGTAGCCGGCATCGAGCGTCCAGCCCTTTGCGGCGAGGTGCTCGTGCCCGGCGATGACGGCGTCGAGGTCGAGAACCTCGTAGGAGCTGTGGTGACAACCGAAATTGACCGATTCGTTGATCAGCACGCAGTGATGTTCGACATATTCCTCGCCGCGATCGTAGCGCAGAAACGTTCCCTTCACGATCGGGTCCGGATCGCCGGGAGCGCAGATGTAGTCCGACGGCACCAGTTCGAAATATTTCCTGAACCATTCGACTTCGGCGACGGCGTCTTTGACCCAGAGCACGAAGTGTCCGATCCTCAGCACCGGCGTGGCTTCGGCGCGCTGGCGAACGGTGCCGTTGAAGCGCAGATGATCGGAGGCGAAATTCATCCGGTAGGAGCGGCGGACGGTTCTCTCTGGCACCGTCGCGGCGCCGTGCTCGATCCAGATGTGATGGCCGTTCGGCGTCAGCAAGGTCACGCGGAAGCCGCCGCCCGGGTCCTGGATCGGCTCGATCGCGGACGCCCCGGGAATCGCCGCCGAGCGCTCCAGCGCTTCCCTGGTGGCGACATTGAAGCCGCCGCCGAGGAATTTCGGCGTTTTACCCAGCCGCGAAACGTGAATGTGATGGGCGCCGCCGGTGCCGCGCATGTAGAGCGCCGTCTCGGTTCGAGCCGAGCGCATCATGCCGAAATCGACGAGAAACCGCTCCATCAGATCGAGGTCGGGCAACTGATACGCAGTGTACGCCACCCAATCCAGCTTGACCCGTTCCATCACGGCTCCCGTAACTGCAAAAAACCTGAGATACACTTATGATATATTACACGTCGAGTCCAGACCGTCGCGGAGCGCGATGATGCCCGCCGGCCGGAAGCAGGCGCAAGCTCTCATGGGAGATCGGGAGCATGACGGGCGCGGTTCCGGTCGCGTGGCAAACCGCGTTGGCGATTGCGCCAACAACGGCGGCGGCGGCGAGCCCGGCGATATCGGTGAATTTCACGTCTGCACCCGGCCCGCGCTGAAAAAACAATTGATCCGTTTCCGGCATGTCCAGAACCGTGCACGGCCGCGAGGCGAATTTGGCTGCGCGGAATTCGGTACGGGAATTCATGGACATCTCATCGATCAACGCTGCGGCGACGCCGCGACAGATGCCGGCATCCAGCGCAAGCCGCGTCGGTGTCGAACCCGAGCCGCAGCAGATCAACGCAACGGTCAGACGGCCGACGCTCACGGTTCCGAGCTCCGAATCGACATCCAGATCTGCGAACGCCGCGACGGCCGCCTCGCGCCGCTGATCTGCGGGGTGCGTTCCTACCAGCGCCGTTCCGGCGCCCGACAGTCTGCGCCCCGTCTTACGAACCGCCCAGCCCTGCCATTTCGCGTCCCAGCCGAACGTCCGCGCCGCTTCCCGTAATGCGGATGATATCGGAACGGAGTTCGTGTTGAGGAGACGAAACGAGAGCGGATCCATGTCCCGCCCTCTTGCGGCGGCATCCATCGCCTGCTGAACGGCGAACGAGATTTCGATGCCGCCGCGATCGATCACCGCGGGCGTGGGCGAATTGCTCGCAACCGTTTGTATAACGGTCCTGATGACACCGGGAGCCAGGCAAGCGTCGGGCTCGCGAAATGATTTCCGAGGATAGGCGGCCGGGTAGGCGCCGGTATCGACCTTCACGGCGACGTCGATTGCCGCGATATGCCCGTCATGATCGACCGAGCTGCGCGCGGTAATCGACTGCGCGGCGCGGCCTTCGCGCCAAGCGCGCACGCGAACCGGCCGCCGCACCGATCGCGAGAGCATGACGGCCAGTGCCACAGCCGAACCAGCCATGCCTGAACGCGTCGGCAAATGAGGCGTGGTCGCATGCCAGTCGACCTGCATCTGTGAGAGGCCCGGCAGCGCGTGTTCGCACAACATCATCTGCTCTTCGGCGGTCGGCATGTCGTCGGTGACGATCGTCAGCGCGTCGTCGCGCCAAGACGCGATCGCGCAGCCTTCCTCCCCGAACGCGGTCCTTGCGATCAGACAGGTGAACGTGGACGCGCCGTTCTGCGCCAGGCATTCCGCGATCCCCGTATCAAGCGTCGCGCTGTCGAACAGGGAGGCTTCGGCCAGAAGCGGCTCGTAATCGACGCTGACCAGGGCGGCGGCGCAACGCGCCGTCGCCTCATCTTCCGCGACGACCGCGGCGATATTGTCGCCGATGAACCGCGCGGTCGAGACGAGGAGCGAGCTTTCGGCGGATGGACGGAGCGAAGCGATGCGATCTGCGCAAATATCCGCCGCGGTGACGATGGCGATAACGCCGGGCACCGCCTCGGCGCGTTCGATATCGATGCCGCGAACGACCGCATGCGCATGTGGACTCGTCACGACAACCACCTCGGCGAGATCCGGGATATCGAGGTCGCGCACCGCTGCGGATGTCCGTCGCGCGGCTGCTAGTGGATCGGCGTGCAATCCTTGCGGGTGTTCGACGGAGGCCGGCGTCACGCGGGTATCTCTTCGGCACTGCCGCTGCTCAGCGCGGCCGCGGACAACACGGCATCGACGAACGATCCGTAGCCTAGGCATCGGCATAGGTTTCCGGCAAAAGCGAGCTTGACGTCGTCGCGAGTCGGCCGCGGATTGGCCGCCAGCAGCGCTACCGCGCAGAGCAGCATTCCCGGGACGCAGCTTCCGCAGTCCGGAAGCGCTCGCGCCACAACCGCCTCGCGCAACCGCCGCAACTCTGCGTCCTCCGTGAGCCCGTCGATGGTGACGAGCGTCGAAGCGGCGACCGAGTGCGCCATCGTCAGGCATGCGAGGACGGGAAATCCATCCGCCAGTACGGTGCACGCGCCGCAGATCCCGGAAATGCAGCCCGATCCGCCGCCGGACAGCCCGGGTTCGGCGCGAAGAACGTCGAGCAATGTAAGGCCGGCGTTGTCGACAACGATCTGCCGGCCGTTGATCTGAAGATTGAAGCTCCGTTCGGCGGTCATCGTCATATCAAGGCGGCAGCATCGTCGAACGGATTGTGCTTCGAGCGCGCCCGGCTCGCGGCCTGCTCCACGGCATCGCGCGCAAGAATGTTGACCGTCTCGCGACGTTGCCGCTCGAGCCAGACGATATCGGTGAGGTCTTCGAAAGCGCCGGCGGCGATCCGGCCTGCGCGCGCGTAGCTTTCGTGGCTCGCCGGAGCGCCGATCAATGCCCGCTCGGCCTCGGCGACGCGTATCGGCGAATTTCCGCAGGCGCCGATCACGACGGTGGCGTCGATCACGATCCGCCCGGCGGGATCGAGCGCCAGATAGGAGGCCGCGCTGGTTTTCGGCATGTCGCTTTCGTGCCGCCTGAGCTTCGACAGCTTGCGGAAAGCGCTTCCGGAGTCCGGCGTAGGTGCAGCCGCCACGATGTCGACGACGATGTCTCCGGGGGCAAGGGCGGCCTTGCCGGATTCCAGGTACAAGTCGTGCAGGGCGCGTAATTCCAGGTCGCCATTCCTGAAAATCCTGACGTCGGCTCGGAGCGCCGTCAGTGCAACGGCCAAATCGTAGTGCGGAACGCCGGCGCAGATATTGCCGACCACCGTGCCCATGTTGCGGATCTGCGGCGGCATGAGCTGTTCGGCGGCTTCGTGAAGCGCGGCCCATCGTTTCGCGATCCACAGATGGTTGGCGATATCCCGAATTTTCACCAGCCCGCCGATCCGCAGCCCCTTTTTTGGATGGGCGTCGAATGCGGCGAGCTGATTCAGTCCGCGCAGATCGGTCATGGTTCGCGGCGAGCCGTGACCCGTGCGCAGCAGCAGCGCCAGTTCGCAGCCGCCGGCCAGCAGCACGGACCCGGTTTCCGCGGCGATGCGGGATGCGTCCCGGAGCGTCGTCGGCAGATACAGTTCGGGAGCGAGGCGACAGGCCATAACTTGTCCGCGAGGGTCTTGATATATTACAAGCACTTCCTGCGGGTCGGCAAGCGGCCCGATCGAGGATCGACCATGGCGTTATCCGAGACGGCGCGGGACCTCCTGTCCAAGGTCGGCGTCGCCACCCTGACCAATTGTCTTTTGAAACGCGGCCTGCGCAACGCCTTCATGCACGGCGTCGCGCCGCTGTCGTCGGAGTTGCCAAACCTCGTCGGAGAGGCCTTCACCATGCGCTTCATTCCGGCGCGCGAGGACATCGATACCCTGGCGGCGTATGCGAGCCCGGATCACGTGCAGCGGCGTGCGATCGAGGAATGTCCGGCGGGCGCCGTGCTCGTCATCGACGCGCGAGGCGACGTTCGGGCGGCGTCGGCGGGTGATCTGCTGATCGGCAGGCTGAAGGCGCGCGGCGTCGCCGGCATCGTGACCGACGGAGGCTATCGCGATATCGCCGGCATATTGAAGGTGGGGCTGCCGGCCTATCAGCACCGCACTGCCTCTCCCGCAAGTCCGATCGTTCATCATGCCGCCGATTTGAATCTGCCGATCGGCTGCGCCGGCGTTGCCGTCTATCCGGGCGATGTGATCGTCGGCGACGGCGAAGGCGTGGTGGCGATCCCGGCCCATCTGGCCGAGCAAGTCGCGCAGGACGCTTACGAGGCGACGCGGTACGAGCAATTCGCCGAGCTCGAAATCGCAGCCGGACGACCGATCTTCGGACTGTTTCCGGCAACCGAAACGAGCAGCGCCGAATACCGGGCCTGGCTGCGCAAACACAGCCGCTGACGGCGTTGAAACCGCGCGGCGCTTGACCCGACATAAGAAATATCATACGTCGATCAGGCGAATATCTCAACTCATCGCTCATCGGTTCGGCATGGCTCGGGTGCTCATTGCAGGAGGCGGCATCGGCGGGCTGACGGCCGCGCTGCATCTGCATCGCGCCGGCCATGACGTCGAAGTTTTCGAGGCCGCCGCGGAGATTAGAGAACTCGGACTCGGCGTGAACGTTCAGGCCCATGCGGTGCGTGATCTCGCCTCGCTCGGCCTCCTCGACGAGATCGAAAAGAATTCCTGCGCGGTCGCGGAGCTTGCTTATTTCAACAAGCACGGCCAACGCATATGGAGCGAGCCGCGCGGCAGGTTCGCCGGATACGCCTACCCGCAAGCGGCGATCAACCGCGGCCGTCTGCAGGGAATTTTGCTCGCGGCGGCGATGAACGCGCTTGGGCCGGGCCGCGTTCATGCAGGTCATCGGATCGGCGGGTTCGAGCAATCGGGTGTCGGTGTCAAAGCCCATTTTTTCGATGCTCTGACCGGCTCCCGACTGCCTGACAAAGCGGGTGACGTCCTGATCGGCGCGGACGGTATCCATTCCGTCGTGCGCAAGGCGTTCTATCCCGACGAGGGATTGCCCAAATTCGGCGGGCAGATGATGTGGCGGGGCATTTCGCGGGCCAAACCGTTCTTCGATGCGCGCACCATGGTGATGGCCGGGCACCGCGATCAGAAGGTTGTCGTATATCCCGTCGATTCATCGATCGGCGACGACGGTCTGATCGGCATGAACTGGGTGGCCGAAGACACGCTCGCCGACCACATGCCTCCGCGCGAGGACTGGAACAGGCAGGCATCGGTCAGCGACGTCGCGGCACGCTTCACGAACTGGAAATTTCCCTGGCTCGACGTTCCGAAACTGCTTGCCGCGGCGCCGACCTGCTACGAATTCCCGAAAGTGGACCGCGACCCCGTGCCGCGATGGAGCTTCGACCGGGTCACGCTGCTCGGCGACGCCGCGCACCCGATGCATCCGGCCGGTTCGAACGGAGCGACGCAGGCGATCATCGATGCGCCGGCGCTGGCCGAAGCGCTTTCGACGCACGGCGATCCGGCGGACGGTTTGCGCGCTTACGAAGCGACGCGGCTGGCGCCCGTCGCACGGCTTGTAAAGGTCAATCGGGAAAAAATGGGGCCGGAGTCGGTGATGATTCTGGCCGAACAGCGCGCCCCGGACGGGTTTTCCAATGTGCTGGACGTGCTTTCGGAATCCGAACTGGCCGAAGCATCATCCGTCTACCAAACGATCGTCGGCGCTGACCGCGCCAGGGCCGACTCGTGACGCGCGGCGGCGGGTGTTGCGCATCGCGCGGCGGAACGCCGGCGCGATCAATTGATGGAAACCGGGAGAAACGATCATGCTGACGAAAAGGCTGCTGTTTTGCGTGCTGGCGCTGGTCGCGGCGCTCGGCGCATTTGCGATCGGATCTCCCGCGTCCGCCGGCGAAGTCGAAGACCGGCTGAAGCCGATTCTCGATAAGCTCGGTTATCCGGAAGGCAAGCTGCCGGTGCCGAAGCCCGTCATGGGTAACTACATCGACGCCGTTCAGGTCGACAAGATTCTTTATCTGTCGAGCGCCGGGCCGCAGACGCCCGCCGGCGAATTCGTCAAGGGCCGCGTCCCGGACCAGGTCAGCATCGAGGATGCGCAGATCGCGCTGCAGCTCGCATGCGTCAGGCAGTTGGCCAGGATCAGGATGACGATCGGTGACCTCGACAAGGTCAAACGTATTATTTTCCTGCGCGGGAAGGTCCGCACCGTCGAAGGATTCAACGATCTGACCAAGGTCGTCGATGCCTGCTCATCGATGCTGGTGACGGCGTTTGGCGAAGCGGGAAGGCATACCCGCACCGGCGAGGGTTATACGGCGTTGCCGTTCGGGCTGGTGGCGGAAATAGAAATGACGGTCGAGCTGAAATAACAAGCCGCCGTTGCGATCGGCGGCCGGATCACATCGAGCCAGATGGAGCATGGGATGTTTACCAGGCGTGAAGCGTTCGCAACGGCGGCAGCCGCTATTCTCGTGCTCAACGCCGCATCGGTTTCGGCGCAGGATAAGACGCCCGTCAAGGTGGGATTTCATGCCGGACTGACCGGGCCGGCCGCGGCGGACGGTCTGTCGGCCGAGACCGGGGTCAAGCTTGCGGTCGAAGAAGCCAACGCGGCGGGGGGCATCAATGGCCGTCCGGTCGAACTGATCGTCTATGACGATCAGGGTAAGCCGGAGCAGGCCGTGCCGCTCGCCAACAAACTGATCGGCGACCAGGTGGTCGCGGTCATATCGGCCGGATTCTCCGCGCCGACCAAGGCCGCCGCACCGGTGTTCCAGGACGCCCGTATTCCCTACGTCGTCGCGATCGCCCTGCAGCCGGATATCACCAAGACCGGCGACTTCGTTTTTCGCGTCGGCAGCATGGGCGAGGTCGAGGGCAGGGCGGGCGCCAAGCTGGTCGGCGATCTGCTGAAGGCAAAATCCGTCGTGCTGCTCACGATCAAGACCGATTTCGGCAAGACCGTCGCCGCGGGGTTCAAGAGCGCGGCTGACAGATTCGGCTTCAAGATCATGAAGGAATACGAGTACTCTCCCGGCGACCGGCAGTTCGGCCCGTTGGTCGCCAGCGTCAAGGCCGACGCGCCGGACCTGATCTACGCCTCGGGCTTTTATTTTACCGGGGCGCCGTTGCTCAGCCAGTTGCGATCGGCGGGCGTCGAGGCGCCGTTCGTCGGCGCGCAGTCCTACAGCTCTTCGAAGTTTATCGACATCGCGGGCAAGGCTTCGGAAGGCGCCACCATCACCAACGTGATCGACTGGTCCGCAAAGACCGCGCAGGAAAAGTCTTTTTTCGAAGCGTTCGAAAAGAAGGCCGGATACCGTCCGGAAGCCGCGGGTTCGCAGGCATACGCCAGCGCCGAGGTTCTTTTCGCCGCGTTGCGCAAAGGTGCCGCCGGTGCGGACGCGTTGCGCGATGCTCTTGCAGCGACCAAGATGCAGACGGTTGTCGGCAATCTCAGCTTCAACGGCCTGCACGAAGTTCGACGCGGGTTTCCGATCAGCGTGGTCAAGGACGGCCGCTGGCAATCCTACGGCATGATCGATGATCCGGTCCTGCTGGCGCCGCCCACCCAGTAGTGCCGACCTGACGAAACGGCCCCGGGCATCGTTTCATGCAACTGGCGCTTGAGCTTGCCTTTCAGGGTCTCATCAATGGATCGATCTATGCCCTGATCGCGGCAGGCCTGGTCATGGTGTACGGCATGCTGCGAATTCTCCATATCGCTCATGCCGGGCTCTTCACGCTCGGCGGCTATGTCGGCGTCAGCGTCACCAACGCATCGGGCAGCCTGGCGCTCGCCGTCGTCGTGGCGATGGTCGTGGTCGGCGTCACGGGAATGCTGATCTACCGCTTCTGCTACAAGGGGATTCTGCACAAGCCGCCTTACGTCGTTCTGATCGTATCGATCGGCTTGTTCATCGCGATGGAAGAGATCTACCGCATCGTGTTCGGGCCCTATGGCCAGTCTTACGTGAACGCGCCGCTGCAAGGGCGGATCGCCCTGTTCGGAATTACGGCGAAAACCGCCGAACTCACCGTGATTGCCGCGGTCGTCGTTCTGTTCGGCGCGCTCGAGATTTTCGCGCGCACCACGCGGATCGGCATCGCCTCGCGCGCCACGGTCACCGACGCGCGAATGGCGGCCTCGTTCGGTGTCGATATCGCCATGATCCGCTACATGACCTTCTTCATCGGATCCGCGTTCGCGGCCGTCGCCGGCACGATGGTCGGCGTACTCAACAATCTGGTCGAGCCCACGATGGGCAGCGTGCCGAGCTACAAGGCGCTCGCCGTGATCGTACTGGGCGGAGCAGGCAACGTCGGCGGCACGTTGCTGGCGGCTTTGTTTCTCGGTCTCGTCGAGTCGTTCGGCACGATCTACCTGAGCTCGTTTCTCGATCGCGACGCGATCGCGTTTCTCGTCCTGCTGTTCGTGCTCATGGTGCGGCCCGCGGGCCTGCTCGGACGCTAGGAGCGCAGATGGGATCCTACGAACTCTCGGTTCTGACGCTGGTCGGCATCAACGTGGTTCTGGCGCTCGGCCTCAATCTCATCACCGGCTTTTGCGGGCAGATCAGTCTCGGGCATGCGGCGTTCTACGGCGTCGGCGCCTATACGACGGCGCTGATCGCAAAGGCGGGCTATCCGGTCTGGTTCGCGTTGCCCTCGTCGATGGTGATCGCGGGCATGGCCGGATTTCTCGTGGGATTGAGCAGCCTGCGGGTTCGCGAGGATTTTCTGGCGATCGCCACGATGGCGGCCGGATTTATCTTTCTCGGGATCGTGAAGCAGAACGACGCCCTGGGTGGAGAGATCGGCATCAGCGGGATACCGAACGCCGGATTGGGCCGCGAGGGCTTCGTGATTTTTGTGCTGATCCTGATGCTTCTCGTCGTGCTGTTCTGCAGCTACGTGCAGCGAAGCTGGCTGGGTTTCGCCTTCGCCGCCGTCTCGGCCGACGATCAGGCGGCCCAATTGATCGGCATCGACAACCGGTCCTTCAAGCTCGCGGCGTTCTGCATCGGCACCGCGCTCGCGGGACTCGCGGGCGGGCTGCTCGCCTACTATCTGCGCGCCGTCAGCCCGGAGGCGTTCGGTTTCGTCACCTCGATTTCGGTGCTGTCGATGGTGGTGCTTGGCGGAATGGGCTCCGTTGCCGGTTGCGTCATTGCGACGGCGCTGCTGACGGTGATGCCGGACCTGCTACGCTTCGCGGACAATTACAAGCTCCTGATCTTTGGCTTGCTGCTGTTCGCGGTCATGCGATTCGCGCCGGATGGACTGGCCGGCATCCCGAAACTGCTTCGGCTTCGCCGGAGCCACGCGCCATGATCGACGCGGACGGCGAGAACGTTCTTGTGATCGACGCCGTCAGTGTCGGGTTCGGCGGAATCCAGGCGCTGCGGGACGCCAGCTTCTGCGTTCGCCGAGGCGAGTTGGTGGGTCTGATCGGCCCGAACGGCGCGGGCAAGACGACCATGCTGCGAACCATTTCAGGCCAGGTCAATCCTGATCGCGGGCGCGTCTGTCTCGACGGGCGGGATCTGCGGCGGTTGCGGAGCGTCTCCCGCTCGCGGCTGGGAATCGCGATATCGCATCAGATCGTCCGGCCGTTCCGCAACCTGACGGTGCTGGACAACGTCGCCCTGGCTGCGGGAAAGGCCAGGACCGCTTCTCCGCTGATCGCACTGGCCAACCTGTCCCGATCGTCGCAACGCGACCAAGCCATGCGGCTGTTGAAGCTCGTCGACATCGACAGGGTCGCCGATGAGTTTCCGGACACGCAGCCGCTCGGGATTCTCAAACGGCTCGAGGTTGCGCGAGCGCTGGCGATGGGGCCGTCGGTGCTGCTGCTGGACGAACCGCTTGCCGGTCTCAACCAGAATGAGGCGCGCCGTCTGGCGGACACCATCAGTGCGATCAATCGCAGCGGAACGACGATCGTCCTGATCGAGCATAATCTCGGGGAGGCGCAGCGCATCTGCGACCGCTTCGTCGTGCTCGACAACGGGCGGACGATCGCGGACGGGCCGGTTGCCGCGGTGATGATCGACGAGCGCGTCATCACCGCCTATCTGGGCGAAGGATGGCGCAATGCTCAGCATTGAGAAGTTGTGTTGCGGCTACGGCAAGGTGGAGGCCGTCAGCAATCTCACGCTGGACGTATTCCACGGGCAGATCGTGGCGCTGCTGGGAGCAAACGGTGCCGGCAAATCGTCGACCATTCAATGCGTCGCCGGCCATGTCGAGCGGACCCGCGGCCGGATCTCATTCGACAACGACGACGTTACGTCGTTGACGCCCCAGCAGCGCGTAGGCCGGGGAATCGCGGTGGCACCCGAGGGCCGGCGTCTCTTTCGCGATCTGACCGTGCGGGAGAATCTCGTCGTCGGCGGATTCTGCCGGCCGCGCATACGCGAAAAGGGCAATCTGGACAGGGTCATGGATCTCTTTCCGAGACTTTCCGAGCGCATCAATTCGCGGGCCGAACACCTCTCGGGCGGCGAGCAGCAGATGGTCACCATCGGACGGGCGATGATGGCGGAGCCTCGCCTGCTGATGATCGACGAAGTGTCGCTGGGACTTATGCCGAAGAATGTCGACATATGTTACGCGGCGATTCGGCGCCTCGGGTCTGAAGGGGTCTCCATCCTGCTGGTGGAGCAGAACACCGCCAAAGCGCTTGCCGTTTCGGATAAAGTCTTTGTCCTGGAATCGGGACGTCTGGTGTGGGGAGGAGAGGCTGCGCTGGCACGCAACGACCGCTCTATCGTCGATGCGTATCTCGGGGGATAGCGCCGCTCCTGTGCTCCCGGCCGGAGCCGCTTTCGCTGAGGCGGGCTCCGATCAGTCCGCGGCCGCGCCCTGCACGGTCCAGTTGGTCGGGATGTTGCCGACGTTGACGACCGAACCGATCGATGCGCCGTTCATGAACCACATCGCGACATTGCCGCCGCCGTCGCGCCAGAGGATGTCGCTCTTGCCGTCGCGATTGTAGTCGCCGGTCTGGCCGACGAACCAGTTCGCGGGGATGTTGCCGAGCGTATGCACCGACGCGATCGACGATCCGTTCATGAACCACACCGCGACGTTGCCGCCGCCGTCGCGCCAAAGGAAGTCCATCTTGCCGTCGCCGTCGAAGTCGCCGGTGCCGACCACGTTCCAGTTCGCCGGGAT
>CAXTMT010000013.1:31287-31736 GCA_964245355.1 uncultured Sphingomonadaceae bacterium | reverse complement strand
CATCTACACCCTGTGCGCCTTCCTTAATGAAGTGCGCGCGCCCGCCACGATCACCATCTTCGAAGAGCAGCCGCGCGCCGGACTCGGCACACCGTATCGGCCGGGCTGGAACGACCCGGCGATGCTCTCGAACATCGCCAGCATCGAGATTCCGCCGATCGAGGAGACTTTGATCGCCTGGCTGGAGCGCCAGCCGCGTACACGCCTCGTCCGCCTCGGCATCGATCCCGACGAGATCGACGAACATGCCTTTTACCCGCGCCTCGCGCTCGGCGAATATTTCCTCGACCAGTTCAACGCGCTCATCGCCCGCGCACGGGGCCGCGCCTCCCGGTTCGAGAAGCCGTTCTCGGAGATCACCATCATCGTGCGCGAACTGGGTGAGGCAGCGTAATGGGTCAGAAGGTCAATCCGATCGGTCTGCGCCTCGGCATCAACCGAACCTGGGA
>CAXTMT010000013.1:0-31277 GCA_964245355.1 uncultured Sphingomonadaceae bacterium | reverse complement strand
GCACGGGGCCGCGACGTGACCGTCGAGATCGCCGCGCGCTGCCGCGTCGTCGACATCATCCCCGATGCCGACGGCCTGCGCCTGGCGATCGCGCCGAACAGCGGCGCGCCGTTCGTCCGGTCGTTCGATCACGTCGTGCTCGCTACCGGCCACCAATGGCCCGAGGAGCCCGAAGCGCGGCCCGGCTATTTCCTCAGCCCGTGGCCCGCGACCGCGCTGCAGCGCATCCCGGCGACGCGGATCGGCATCCGCGGCAGTTCGCTCACCGCGATCGACGCCGCCGTCGCCCTCGCCGTCGCGCACGGCAGCTTCATCGAGACCGAGGGCGCGACAGTCGATTACCGGATCAATCCGGGTGCCGAGGCGCTGCGCATCACGATGATGTCGCGCAAAGGCCTGCTGCCCGAGGCCGATTTCTTCCACCCCGTCCCCTATGAGCCGCTGGCGATCTGCACAGCCGAGGCGATGAACCGGCTAATCGAGGAGAAATGCGAGACTTTGCTCGACAGCGCCTACGATCTGTTCCGCGAGGAACTCACCCACGCCGATCCCGATTATGCCGCGCGCGTCGGGCTGGCCGATCTGGCGCTCGACGATTTCGCCGAACGCTATTTCGCCGAGCGCTGCGCGATCGATCCATTCGACTGGGCCGAGACCAACCTTGCCGAGGCGCGCGCCAATTATGCCTCGAAAAGCACCGTTCCCTGGCGCTATTCGATCCTGCGCATGCACGAGGTGCTGGCGCTGATCGTGCCGCATCTGAGCGAGGAGGCGCTGGCGCGCTTCAACCGCGACCTGAAGCCGATCTTCGTCGACGAATATGCCACCGTCCCGCATCTTTCGATCGAACGGCTACTGGCGCTCCACCGCGCCGGCCACCTCGAAGTCGTCGCGCTCGGCGAGCGTTACCGTGTCGACAGCCGCGGCGAGGAGCCTGGCGCGATCGTGACGATCGCTGGCGAGCGGCGTCATTTCCCGGCCTTCATCGATGCGACCGGGCAGCGCGCCCTCGCGCTCGACGCCTTCCCCTTCGCCACCTTGCTGGAACAGGGCGTCGTGCAGGATTCGGCGGCCGGCCCGGAAGGCCCTAAGGGCGTCGCGGTCGACAGCCTGTTCCATCCCGCTTCGGATCATCCGGCGGCGGCACGGCTATTTTGCCTCGGCATTCCTTTCCTTCTCGGCCGCCACCCCTTCATCCAGGGGATCACCAGTTCGCACGAAATGGGCGAGATCGTCGGCGCCGAATTGGCGCATGCGGTCGATGCCGGGGTTCGGGAGGCGGCGGAATGAAACTCTTCGCTATCTATATCGGCGGCGAGCACCCACAGGCGCATATCGAGATCCACGATGTGCGCTTCGTCGTCGCTCCCACGATCCGCGACACCCACGATCAGCTGCGCGCCGAATGGTGGGGAACACCCGGCACCCTCCATGTCGATTGCTGGGCGGAGATCGCGCATGTCGACGGCTATGACGTCACCCTCAGCCCCGAACCCGCGACGGGAACCAAGAAGCTCTATTTCGTCAATCTCGGCGGCTATGATGGGCAGGCCTTTGCCGAGCAGCATCAGAATATGTTCGTCGTCGCCACCACGATCGCCGAAGCCAAGGCCCGCGCCATGGCGTCGATCGAAGGATGGACGGATGCCCATCGCGACGATTTCTACGAAGCCGAACAGGCCTTCGCGCTCGACACGAGGATCGGCGACCGCCTCCATATCCATCTGACGCCCGCAAAGGCCGACGGCGCACTAAGCTTCACCTGCCGCTACACGCCGCTTAAGTAAGTTCGCGTCGCTGGCGTGACGCTCGCGTTCGCAGATCGAACCAGAATGGAGGCCGGGTGAACCTCGCACGTTCGACACGAAGAGGGGTGACGACGCTGGCGCTGCTTCTGGCTGCGCCTGCCTTGTCGGCGACGCCGATGGGCCAGGTCGCGCTAACGTTCGACGATCTGCCGGGGCTGACCGTGCTGCGCGACCAGGCCTATGTCGATGATTTCAACACGCGGTTGACCGGCGAATTGCGGCGGCGGCACGTGCCCGCGATCGGTTTCGTCAACGAATATAAGCTCGATCAGCTCGATCGCAGCCGCCAGATCGCCAATCTCGAGCGCTGGCTGGATGCCGGACTGCTTTTGGGCAACCACAGTTTCTCGCACCCCTCCGCCACGCAGATCGGTGCCGCCGCCTTCACCGCCGATATCCTGCACGGCGAGCAGGTGACCAAGCCGCTGTTGGAGGCGGACGGCCTGCATATGCAGTGGTTCCGCCACCCCTTCCTCGACACCGGATCGCCGGCGCCGGTTCGCCACGCGATCGACGCGTGGCTCGCCGCGCACGGCTACCGCATCGCCCCGGTGACGATCGACGCCGACGATTGGGAGTTTGCCGAACCCTATGACGATGCCATCGCCCGCCACGACGCCACCCGCCAGCGCCGCATCCGCCGCCAATATCTTGCCTACACCGCGCTGCGCATCGGCTGGTCGCAGGCGAGCGCCCGCGCTTTGTTCGGTCGCGACATCGCCCATGTCGCCTTGCTCCACTGCACCCGGCTCAACGCCGATACGCTGGGCGATCTGCTGAAACTCTTCCGCCAGGCGCGGCTCCGCCCGGTCGGCCTGGGCGAAGCGATGCGCGACCCCGCCTACCGCACCCGCGACGATTATACCGGCAAGGACGGAATCGACTGGCTCGAACGCTGGTCGCTTACCCTGCACAAGACATTGCCGACGCCCGGCGACGTGGATCCGCCGAAACAGATCCAGGTAGAATATGATCGGGTGGATAACGATCGGCCAAGGTGAGCTTTAACCTATTCGCTTCCCGCTCTAAGGCGCAGCCGATGTTCAGGCGCCTGATCCCCGATCCCTTCCTGCTGCTGCTCGTCGGCACCGTTTTGCTGGCGACCGTCCTGCCGGCGCAGGGGCGATTCGCGGTGGCGGTCCACTGGCTGTCGATCGTCACCGTGGTGATGCTGTTCTTCTTCCACGGCGCGAAGCTGGCGCGCGAGCAGGTGATCGCCGGGCTCACCCATTGGCGACTGCACCTCGCCATCCTGGGATCGACCTTCGTGATGTTCCCGATCGTCGGGCTGGTCGGCAGCAAATTGCTCGCCGGGCTGATCCCGCCGACGCTGGCGACCGGGCTGCTCTTCCTCTGCGCGCTGCCGAGCACAGTGCAATCGGCGATCGCGTTCGTCGGCGTGGCACGCGGCAACATCGGCGCAGCGGTGGCCTCCGCATCGGCCTCGCAGATGCTCGGCATCTTCCTGACGCCCTTGCTGATGGGGCTGCTCGCCTCGACCCACGGCGGCACAGGCGGGCTTTCGGACATCGCGGCAGTGGCGATGCAGATCCTCCTGCCGTTCGTCGTCGGCCATCTGCTGCGGCCGTGGTTGAAGGATTGGATCGGCCGTAACAAGATGGTGAACGTCACCGATCGATCGACCATCCTGATCGCCGTCTATGGCGCTTTCTCGTCGGCGGTGATCGGCGGCCTCTGGCACCAACTGCCGGTGTCCGCGCTGCTGGTGTTGCTGCTGCTTTGCCTCACGCTGCTGGGGATCGGGCTGGCTTTCACCTGGGGACTCGGCATGGCCTGCGGGTTCAGTCGCGAGGATCGCATCGCGCTCGTGTTCTGCGGCACCAAGAAAAGCCTCGTGCAGGGTGTGCCGATGGCGCGGGTGCTGTTTCCCGGCGGTCAGGCGGGGGTGATCCTGCTGCCGGTGATGTTGTTTCACCAGATGCAGCTGATGGCCTGCGCTTTCATCGCCAGGGCGTGGTCGAAGAGCGCGGTAGAGTAGTGAGAAGCGCGGCTATGAGGGGCGGCGCTACGCAGCTTTGATCCCGCTGGTGTGGGATAAAGCCGCTTAGAAATGAACGATCGGCCTCCGCCGAAGCGGAGGCCGATTCGCACTCAGTTGCCGGTGCCGGGCGTGGTCAGCTTCGGCGCCTTGCCGTCTTCGATGCGGCCCTCATTGCGCAGATCGCGGCCTTCCTGCGCCTTGATCTGGCTCTCGGGGGTCTTGCCGTGCTCGTTCAGCTCTTCCTTGATCGCGCCGACGACTTCCTTGATTTCACCCTTGATGCTCATGGTCATCTCCTCTTGAATGCGGGAAACAAAGCGCATCAGCGGGCGATTGGGTCCGCACGGCAAGCATTTAAGCGGCATCGGCGAGGGTATCGCCCCGATGCTGGCCGGCGAAGGCGCCGCCGACAGCGGTGCGGGCGGTGTGCGATGCCGCGCCGGGTGTCGTCAGCCATCTGGATCTGGGGATCGTCCAGCCCAAGGGAATGGTGCGGCGATAGTGTAGCGCGGTTACGTCCGCACACGCCGCAATCGGACAAGCGCCTCATCGAGCACCTGCAGGAAGCGCGAGCGATCCGCCTTGGAGAAAGGGGCCGGGCCACCGATCGCATCCCCCCCGGCGCGCAGATCGGCCATGATCGCGCGGGTCGCGACGGCGGCACCGATCGAACCTTGGGTGAACGGTTTGCCTGTCGCGGAAAGCACGACGGCGCCCTGCTTAAGGCAGCGATCGGCCAGCAGGATATCCGACGTCACCACCACCGTGCGGGCATCGGTACGTTCGGCGATCCAGTCATCGGCCGCGTCGAAGGCATCGCTCACCACTTCGCGCGAAAACAACGGATGCTCGGGCAGGCGCATCCGCGCGTTGCTGACGATCACGACCGGCACGTTGTGCCGCAGCGCCACCTTGTAGACTTCATCCTTCACCGGGCATGCGTCGGCATCCACCAGGATGCGGATCGCGCTCACCGCGGACGCTTGCCCTTGTAAGTGTTGGGACGGCCCGGAGCACCCGAAGGCGCCGGGCGCAAGATGGTACGCGCGGGCCGTTCCTGAGGGCCGCGATCGGGTGCGTTCTCGGCCGGTGCGATGTTGACATCGTCCTCGTCGCCGGCATTGGTGCTGCGGGCCACTGCGGCTGCAAACTTGCCGGCGATGGCGCGTGGTACCTGGAACATCGTTTCGTTGGCCGCGATGCGGATTGCGCCGACCTCCCGCTTGGTGATGTGCCCGCGCCGGCACAGCAAAGGCAGGATCCAGCGCGGATCGGCATTCTGGCGGCGGCCGATGTTCATCCGGAACCAGACGATATCCTCGAAGCCCGAGCGATGCCCGTCTTGGCTGTCGGGTGTGCGCTGGCTGGAGCTCGCCTCGATCATTTCTTCGGGCTCGGGCAGAGCGGCGCGGTGCGCGCGGACCAATGCCGCGGCGATATCCTCGGGGCTGCGTTCGGCGAGCAGTTGCAGGCCGAGGCGCATATCTTCCTCATCGGTCTCGACCGGCGTCAGAAGGGCCTTGAGCAAACGCTCGCGATCGCGAAGGCGAATATCGTCGGTCGTCGGCGCGTTCATCCACGCGGCATTGATCCGCGCGCCCTTCAGCATCCCCTCGACCCGGCGACGGCGCGGATAGGGCACGATGATCACGGCAGTGCCCTTGTTGCCCGCGCGCCCGGTGCGGCCCGAGCGGTGCTGAAGCGTCTCGGCATCGCGCGGGATCTCGACATGGATGACGAGGCTCAGCGTCGGCAGATCGATGCCCCGAGCGGCGACGTCGGTCGCGACGCAGACCCGCGCGCGGCCGTCGCGCAGGGCCTGCAACGCCGCGTTACGCTCGTTCTGGCTATGCTCGCCCGACAGCGCCACCGCCGCGAAACCGCGCTCGACCAGGCTGGCGTGGAGGTGGCGGACATTGTCGCGCGTGGCGCAGAACAGCATCGCCGTCTCCGCCTCGTGCAGGCGCAGCAGGTTGATCGTGGCGTGCTCGATATCGGAGGGCGAGACGGTCACCGCCTGATAGGCGATGTCGCCATGCCCGCGGTCTTCGCCGACGGTGGAGATGCGCAGCGCATCGCGCTGGTAGCGGCGGGCGAGCGCGACGATCGGCTTCGGCATCGTCGCCGAAAACAGGAGAGTGCGGCGTTCTTGAGGCGTCGTGTCGAGAATGCCCTCGAGATCCTCGCGGAAGCCCATGTCGAGCATCTCGTCCGCCTCGTCGAGGATGACCACGCGCAGCGCCGACAGATCGAGCGAGCCGCGCTCGAGATGGTCGCGCAGCCGCCCGGGCGTACCGACGACGATGTGCGTACCATAGGAGAGCGAACGCCGCTCCTTGGCCGCGTCCATCCCGCCGACGCAGGTGGTGACGCGCGCATGCGCTTCGCCATAAAGCCAGCCGAGTTCACGGCTGACCTGGAGCGCCAGTTCGCGCGTCGGCGCGACGATCAGCGCCAGCGGCAATTCGGGGCGCGGCAGCTTGCCGTCCATAAACAGCTGCGCCGCCATGCCGAGCCCGAAGGCGACGGTCTTGCCCGATCCGGTCTGGGCCGAGACGACGAGATCCCGCCCCTCGGCATCCGGCTGCATGACCGCCTCCTGCACCGGGGTAAGCGTGGCGTAATTACGCGCGGCGAGCGCCGCCGACAGCGGTTCCGGGAGATTTGGCGAAGTCATATTCCGCTCAAATGGACGGAGCGGGCCATCTATACAAGGGCAGGCCACCGCCTGTTGGCTCCAATCATCCGCTCATTCCCCCTATATTTGTCCCGAGCACCCCGTGACGGCCTATGCGGCAAGCGACAATTCAAGGTAGAGTCACGGCATGGCAGACGATACGATCATCCAAACGCCCGACGGTCCCATGACCTGGGCCGAATGGAAGAAAAAGAATCCGGTTCAAATCCCGTCACGCCGCACCAAGGGCAAGAAGCTGCCGAACAAGATCAAGACGCGTACCGGCGAATAGCCGTGCCGATGATCATTCCGATCGACGATCCCGCCGATGCGCGGATCGCGCTTTATCGAGATATCCGCGAGCGCGATCTGGTCGGTCGCGCCAGCTTGTTCGTCGCCGAGGGAAAGGTCGTAATCGAGAAGCTGGCCGCGTCCCGCGCCTATCGCCCGCAATCGCTGCTGATCTCCGCGCACCGGATCGATCGCCTCGGCGACCTGCTGGCCAGGCTAGCCGACGAAACGCCCGTCTATGCGGCCTCGCAGGCAGTGATCGATGCCGTGGCCGGGTTTCCGCTGCATCGCGGCCTGTTGGCGATCGGCAGCCGTTTGACGCAGCCTGATGCCGAGCAGATCCTCGCTTCCGCGCCGCCACGCGCCGACATTCTCATCCTCTCCGGCATCGCCAATCACGACAATATGGGCGGCATTTTCCGCAATGCCGCAGCGTTCGGAGCCCATGCCATATTGCTGGACGCCGATTGCTGCGATCCGCTGTACCGCAAGGCGATCCGTGTCTCCGTGGGAGCGACTTTGCTCGTCCCCTTCGCCCGGCTTGCCCGTGCGACGGACTTGATCGGGTTGCTCGAGCATCACGATTTCGTACCGGTCGCGCTGACCCCGCAAGGAAACGTAAACCTTGCCGATCTCGTCGTGGCCCGGCGCAACGCGATCTTGCTCGGCGCGGAAGGGCCGGGGCTGTCCGCCGAGCTTCTGGCGCGAGCGATCACCGTCCGCATCGCGATGCTCCACGATTTCGATTCCCTCAATGTGGCGACCACCAGCGGTATCGTCCTGCATCATCTCGTCTCGACCGATCGGCGGAGCAGACGGTAAACCCATCGCCGGATGGATTGCGGCTCAGCCCCGACAAACCTGCTCGCCGCCATTCGCCGCGGCAATGTGCGAGAGCGAGGCATAGGGCGATGTGTTGATGGTCACGCCAATATTGTCGCATCGCCGCAACTGAAACCGGACCTTGCGGGCATGGAAGTCCAAAGACACGCGGCGAAAGGTAGCCATCAGGTCCGTGCCCAGCAGCATGGCGGGATGATCGGTCAGCCCGAACACCGCGAACGGAGGAACGTCGGCGAAAGCGATCGGCACGTGTCGCAGGATCACCGAACCAAGGCGAAGCTCGGCCACGTAGGCGAGTTCCATGTTCGCGGTCACGCCGGTAACGCCCGTCACGGCGATCAGCATGGGTTTCTCGGCGGAGCGTCCGAACAGCGCATTCCGCAGTGCCATGTTACCGATCGTGATTTCGGAACCCGTATCCACCACGGCATCCACGACCTTGGCGTTCGCTTTCATGCGCGTCAGGATCAGCTGACCGCGCTGGAGGCGCGCGGTAACGACGATCTCGTCGTTCAACGTCGGTGCCGGGCGAAGCGCATCCTCGATCCGGATCGATTGCTTCTCGAAGTCGAGCACCAGCCGCTGCTCGACGAGCGCATCGATGCCGATCATCCCCTCGGCTCCGACATCCCGTTCGTGCAGCACGGGGAGTTGCAGGTCTCGAACGCTGCTCTGTCCCAGATGCAGTTCGTCGACCAAGACCCGGTCGACGACGGCACTGCCGGTCATGCCGTTCATCAGGGCGGATGCGCCGGGCGGAAGCCGCAGCGCGCGGGCGATGCGCAGACCGACGACCGACGTATCGGCGCCGCTGTCGGCGACGAACCGGAATGGACCCTGTCCATTGATCATCACCGGCACGGTCATGCGCGTGTTCAGCTCACGCGCATCGATATCGCTTCCGCCGATCGCGAGCGTATCGTCGATCACGGCGGGCGGAAGGTGCGGCATAGCCGCGGGTGGCGCGGCGCGCATCCTTGGAGACTGCGCATCCGGAGCAGCGGCGAAGGCTACGCTTTGCGCGATGATCGGCGCCAGCACGAAAATCCACACGTTCCGCCATCTCGACCCGAACACCGCGTGGGCGCGATCGATAAGGCGCGTTCGTGTTGGCAAATGCCGAGACAGCAATCCCAACCCTCTCCGATCAAACACTTGGTGTGCAGACCTTTATCGTCGTTCTGCGGCTGCCCGGTTCTGGGCGAGCCGTCCGCGCCCTTGGAACAGTCAGGCGTTTAGCATTGCGGCTGAGCAAGAGCCATGCGCCAAGGGCGCGTAAAGCCTTTGCCAAACCATGGATCGAATTCCCTCGCGATGCTCGCTATCCGGCAACCCTTGCATTTGGGGCGTGGCGGCAGGATCATGGTGCCGCACATCACCGCCCAAGTGCGCTTCCGCCGAAAGGAAACGGCTCCATGCCAGACGATCGTGCAGAATGGGCAGACCAGGATGGCGTTCCAGAACCTATCGCGACCCAGCGCTGGATTTACCGGCACCGCCTTTCGACGCGCCTGTGGCACTGGCTGAATGCGGTCCTGCTCATCATCATGCTGATGAGCGGACTGATGATCTTCAACGCGCATCCGCGGCTTTATTGGGGACAAAAGGGCGCGAACACCGATACGGCCTGGCTGCAGATCGGGCCGACGGCGACGGGCGGCCGCATCGCGATCGGCTCTGGCATCACCATACCCACGACCGGTGTGCTCGGCCGGTGGCAGGATCGCCATGGTGTGGAGCAGACGCGCGCCTTCCCGTGGTGGGCGACGATCCCGTCGAACTACAGTCTTGCCGTCGCGCGACGGTGGCACCTTTCCTTCGCCTGGCTCTTCGCACTGACCACGATCCTTTACCTGATCACCGGCGCGGTCGGTCGCCATTTCCGCCGCGACCTGTTGCCGTCGCGCGCGGAATTGAGTCCCCGCCATCTCTGGCACGACATCAGGGATCATGCCCGCCTGCGCTTCCCGACCGGCGATGCCGCGACGCGCTACAATATCCTGCAGAAACTGGCTTACGGCGCCGTGCTGTTCCTGCTCCTGCCGCTCGTCATCCTCACCGGCATGACGATGTCGCCGGCGTTCGATGCCAATTTCCCGTGGCTGCTCGATGTCTTCGGCGGCCGCCAGTCCGCGCGCTCGATCCACTTCCTGTGCGCGACCGGCCTCGTCGCCTTCATCGTCGTCCATCTCGTGATGGTGCTGCTGGCCGGGCCGATCCGCGAAGTTCGATCGATGATCACCGGGTGGTTCGCCATTCCCGAAGCCGGCGACGCCCAGGAGCAGCCGATATGATCTCGCGCCGTCGTTTGATCGGATCGCTGAGTGCCGGCGCGGGCGGGGTGCTGCTGTCCGGCTGCGATCGGATCGCGGCGACGCCGGTGATGCGCGGTTTCTTCGAGGGGTCGGAAAGATTGACCCATGATTTTTCGCGATTGACCGGCGCGCCCGGCGCTTTGGCGCGCGAGTTCGGCGAGGCTGATATCTCGCGTCCTTTCCGCGCCAACGGCACACGCAGCCCCGGCGCGGTCGATTATGTCGCGCTCGCCGGCGGCGGCTTCAAGGATTATCGGCTGCAGATCGACGGGCTGGTCCGCCGGCCATTGTCGCTCTCGCTGGAGCAGCTCGGCCGTCTCCCCAGCCGCACCCAGATCACCCGCCACGATTGCGTCGAGGGGTGGAGCGCGATCGGCAAGTGGACGGGCACACCGCTCGGCGGCCTGCTCCGCGATGCCGGCCTGCTCGCGTCGGCGCGCTACATCGTCTTCCATTGTGCCGACGATTATGGCGCGGGCAAATATTACGAGAGCATCGATTTGAGCGAAGCCTTTCATCCGCAGACGATCCTGGCGTGGGGCCTGAACGGCGCCCGCCTCCCCATCGCCAACGGCGCGCCGCTGCGGCTGCGGGTCGAGCGGCAACTGGGCTATAAACACGCCAAATATGTGATGCGGATCGAAGCGGTGAAAGATCTCGCGGCGATCGGTCGCGGGCGGGGAGGCTATTGGGAAGATAGCAACGATTATGCCTGGTATGCCGGGATCTGAAGATTTCGGATCGGCGCGGTGATCTTTGTTGGCTCACCCCGAGGCGACACGGCTTGAGATAGAAACCGCTCGGATGGAGCCACTTTCGACCGCGCAACGTTCAGCCGAATATTGTTAGGAAATCCTATGCTTGCCTGGATCGGTGGATATGTCGTTACCGCGTTGACCTTCCTGGGCCTCGACGCGGTGTGGCTCAGCCTGTCGGCAAGCCGCCTCTATCGGCCCAAGCTGGGCAATCTGATCCGCGAAGACTTTTCGCTTGCCCCTGCGATCGCCTTCTATCTGCTCTATGTGCTCGGCATCCTGATCTTCGCGGTTGCACCCGCGCTTGGAACAGGCCGTTGGACGGGGGCGCTCTCGCGAGGCGCCATGCTGGGTTTGGTGGCCTATGCGACCTACGATCTGACCAATCAGGCGACGCTGCGCGGCTGGTCGATCACGGTGACGATCGCCGATCTGTGCTGGGGGGTATTCGTCACCGGGACGGCGGCGACGGTCGGCTTCATCGCGATGCGGTGGTTCGCCGCGCGCGGATGAAAGTCCACAGGATCGCGATCGATAAGACGGCCACGCTGTAGAGGTTCAGGCGACGGAAGTGGGCGTATTCGTCCGGCGTGAAGTGCCCCAGCGGGGCGCCGTAGCGGGCGTGGAGGAGCGCGGCGCCGGTCGTAAGGGCCAGCAGCGTCACCATCGCTTTTGGTGCGTCCCGTAGCGCGAACGCCGAGATCAGGGCGCACGGGAGCAGGAACCATTCGACCGCCGACGCGGTCCCGAAAGCCTTCGCGCTCAATATGCCGTTAGCGATGCCGGCGAGTGGCAGGAGCATCCTGCCGGCGAGGGGATTACGGCGCGAAAGAGCCGGCACCGCCGTAAAGAGCGGCGTCGAGAGAAACGTCCAGAAAGCCACCCACCAATCGCCGCCGACGATCCAGCAGACATAAAGCGGATAGAGCGGCTGGCTCGACGCGACCAACAACGAAATGCGGTTGCACGCCGCGGTCAGCGGATCGGGATGCGCGGCGTAGGCGCCGAGGCGATCGGCCAGCGTCACGATCAGCCGGCGGGTCGCAGCCGATAGTGGCTCACCCCCCACTCCTCGCCGTCGGCATGACCGAACAGCCCGGCGGTGGCGAGGTAGAACAGCCGCCAGCGCCGTCGCCACAGCCGTGCGTCGTCGCCATAGACCTGCCGGAGCAGGGCATCGATCTCGAAGCGATTGGCGTCGAAATTGGCGAGCCAATCCTCGGCGGTCTTTTGGTAATGGCGGCCGTTCCAGCGCCATTCCTGCTCGATCTCGAAATGCTCGGGGAAGTGCGCGATCAGACCGTGGCTGGGCATGATCCCGCCGGTGAAGAAATGCTGGGCGATCCAGTCGGTCGGGTCGCTGCGATCGAAGCGGTAGGGCTGGTTGCGGTGGCTGAAGACGTGGAGGAAGAGCCGCCCCTCGGGCGCCAGCCAGCTGCGCGCGCGACCGAGCAATTGCTGCCAGTTCGACATATGTTCGAACATCTCGACCGAGACGATGCGATCGAAATGCCCAACCGGGCGGAAGTCGTTCATGTCGGCGGTGAGGATCGTGACGTTGTGCAGACCCGCGAGGGTAAGCCGCGCCTCGATATGACGGCGCTGGGGCGCGGAATTGGAGACGGCGACGATTCGCGCGTTCGGCAGCCGCTCGGCCATATAGAGCGTGAGCGAGCCCCAGCCGCAGCCGAGTTCCAGGATCGTCTGGCCATCGACCAGCCCGGCGTGTGCGATCGTTTCCTCCAGCGCGAGGATCTCCGCCTCGGCGAGCGTCTCGCGGCCGGTGGGGTAAAGGCAGCTGCTGTATTTGCGGCGCGGCCCGAGCGTCAGCTCGAAGAAGCGCGGCGGCAGTTCATAATGCTGCTCGTTGGCGAGATCGATGTGCTCGGCAATCGGAAAATCGACCATGTCCTGCGCGAAGCGGGCATCGATCGAGGGCCGATCGACCAGGCTGCGGCGGCGCATCCCGACGAGGAAATCGACGCCCGCGCGCGTCACCGGATCGGGCAGCGGTGTGGTCTCGACGGCACGGATGGCGGCTCCGATCAAATTCATGCAGGGAAATCCTTCACTTGGGTATAGGCCAGAAAGCACGGACGCGCCGCTGAACATCGCGAAAAGCATCGCCCCGCGAGCGCAACATATGCGCTTCGAGCGGCGGAATGCCGGAGACGTGGACGAGCAGCCAGTACATCAGCACCGGGCCGATCACCGCGGCCCAGCCCCACGCAAATCCCCCAGCCGGTCCGATCGCGATCACCGCATAGGCGCACCAGCCGAGCCATTCGAAAAAGTAATTGGGGTGACGGGACAGGCCCCACAGGCCGACGTCGCACACGCGACGACGATTGGCAGGATGGTGGCGGAAATTCTTGAGCTGCACATCCGCCAGCCCCTCGCCGACGATCGCGACCAGCAGCAGCCCGGCGCCGGCATAATCGCTCCAGCAGGGGAAAAGCGCGGGATTGCGCGCGGCGGCGAGGATCGCGAGGGTCAGCAGCCAGCCGGCGAGCGCCTGGATTTGCAGGAAGCCGAACAGATGCTTGTCGAAGCCATCACCCCATTGTCGGCGCAGTTCGGCGTAGCGCGGATCGTCCTCGCCGCCGCTGGCGCGCAGGGCGATGTGGACGCCGAGGCGGATCGACCACAGCGCGATCAGCGCTGCGACCAGCCAGGCCCGGCCGCCTGTCGAAGTAAGCGCGGCACAGACGCCGGCCGCGCCGATGGCAAACGACCAGACGGCATCGGTCCACCCCGATCGTCCCGGGTGGCGCGCAATCGCCCACGCACCCGCCATCGCCACCGAGAGGCCGATCGCCAGCAGGATCACCAAAAACACCGGATTCATGCTAACAGATACGCACACGGTTCGATTTCGGATGACGGGAAAAATTTCCGGCATCCGAACCCCCCTTCGTTCCGTATCTGAAAAGGCGACGGGATGACCCTCGCCGGAAGGGAGCTTTCTTGAACGCGGACGGGACGCTCGACATCGCCATCGTCGGCACCGGTATCTCCGGCCTGTCGGCGGCGTGGCTGCTGTCCAAGCGCCACCGGGTTACCGTGTTCGAGGCAGACGACCGCATCGGCGGGCACAGCCACACAACCGAGGTCGGCGGCGTCGCGGTCGACACCGGGTTCATCGTCTATAACGAGCAGACCTATCCCAATTTGACCGCGCTGTTCGCCCATCTGGATGTGCCGACCCGCGCCACCGAGATGAGCTTCGCGGTGTCGCTCGATCACGGGCGGCTCGAATATTCGGGCACCGATATGGGCGGGCTGTTCGCGCAGAAGCGTAACATCGCCAGCCCGCGCTTCTGGTCGATGCTGCGCGATCTCGAGCGTTTCTATCGGCGGGCGCCGCGCGATCTGCCGACGCTGGGATCGATCAGCCTCGGTCATTATCTCGATCGGCTCGGCTGCGGCGCGCCGTTCCGCGACGATCATCTCTATCCGATGGCGGCGGCGATCTGGTCGACCCCCGTTGGCGATATCCCGGATTATCCGGCCGCCGCGTTCGTCCGTTTCTGCGAGAACCACGGCCTTTTAAAGTTAGGCAACCGCCCCCCCTGGCGCACTGTCGTCGGCGGTAGCCGTGTTTATGTAGCGTCGCTTACCCGATCCTTCGCCGATCGCATCCGGCTGAAGTGCCCGGTGCAGAGCGTCCGTCGCCTTGCCGGCGGCGTCGAAGTCACCAGCCATCGCGGCGTCGAGCGGTATGACGAAGTCGTGATCGCCACCCACGCCGATCAGGCGCTGCGCCTGCTGGCCGACGCCGATGGACCCGAGCGGCGCACCCTCGGCGCGTTCGGTTATCGCCGCAACGAAGCGGTGCTGCACTCCGATACATCGCTGATGCCGAAGCGCGAGCGGGTTTGGTCGAGCTGGAATTATGCCTCCGAGAGCGGCGAGCGCGCGCCAGCGCTGTCGGTGACCTATTGGATGAACCGTCTGCAGGGCCTGCCCGACGATCGCCCGCTGTTCGTGACGCTCAACCCGCTCCGCGATCCCGATCCGAAGCTCATCCATCGGCGGGACATCTACGATCATCCCGTTTTCGATGCTGCCGCCGGCGAAGCGCAAGGCGATCTCTGGGCGTTGCAGGGTGCGCGCCACACCTGGTTCTGCGGCGCTTATTTCGGTGCCGGTTTCCACGAAGACGGGCTTCAGGCGGGATTGGCGGTGGCGGAGGACCTGGGCGAGGTCCGCCGGCCGTGGGCGGTTACCGACGAATCCGGGCGCATCCGCATCAGCTCGCCGCGGCGTATCCCGCTCGCGGCATGAGACCGGCGTCCGCCCTTTATGTCGGACATGTCTCGCACCGTCGTTTCCGCCCGCGCGCGCATCGGTTGCGCTATCGACTGTTTTCGCTGCTGCTCGATATCGACGAACTGCCCGCGCTGGCACGGCGCCTGCGGCTGTTCTCGCACAATCGCTTCAACCTGTTCAGCTTCCACGATCGTGATTATCTGGGCGCCCGGAAAGCGCCGCTCCGCACACAGGTCGAAGCGCATCTCGCGGCGGCGGGCCTCGATCCCGATGGCGGCGCGATCCGGTTGCTGACGATGCCGCGCATCCTCGGTTTCGCGTTCAACCCGCTCAGCGTCTATTTCTGCCACGCCCGCGACGGCCTGCTTCGGGCGATCCTCTACGAAGTGAACAACACCTTCGGCCAGCGGCACAGCTATCTGATCCCGGTCGAGGAGGGCGAAGGCCTCATCCGCCAATCCTGCGACAAGGCGTTCCACGTCTCGCCCTTCATGGCGATGGACATGCGCTATGATTTCACCGTGTCGGCGCCGGGCAAAAAGCTGGCCATCTCGATCACCGGATCGGACGGGGAAGGTCCGTTGATCGTCGCCGATCAGCGCGCCGTGCGCCGCGAGCTGACCGACGGCGCGCTCGCCCGTGTATTCCTCACCCACCCGTTGCTGACCCTGAAGGTCGTGCTCGGCATCCTGTGGGAGGCGGGCAAGCTCTGGGGGAAGCGGGTGCCCGTCCACGCCTGCCCGGCCGAGCCCGATCACGCCGTCTCCTTCCCCACGCCCATCGCCGAACGCGAAAGAGAAGCTGCATGTATCTGAATCTGGAAGCCGAACGCGCGATCGTCCAACCCGATGCCGCGCCCGAGCCGGTCTCGGCCAACGTGGGTCCGTGGTTGATCCGCCGCGTGATGCGGCATCTCCATATCGGACGGTTGACCGTGATCCTTCCTTCGGGCCGCCGCATCGATCATGTCGGCCAGCGCCCCGGCCCGCACGGCATCGTCGAGATGCGCAACGGCCGCGCTTTCCGCCGGATGCTGACGCGCGGCGATGTCGGGTTCGCGGAGGGTTATATCGCGGGTGACTGGACCAGCCCCGATCTGACCGCGCTGATCGCGCTCGCCGCCGAGAATGTCGCGCGGCTTGACCGGGTGTTCGAAGGACTCTGGCCCGTCCGCCTCTATCGCCGGCTCAGCCACGCGCTGAAGCGCAATTCGGCCGAGGGCAGCCGCCGCAACATCGCCTTCCACTACGATCTCGGCAACGATTTCTACCGGTTGTGGCTGGACGAAAGCATGACCTATTCCTCGGCCTGCGCGCTTCCGGCCGGGCAATCGCTGGAACAGGCGCAGGCCGCCAAGATCGCGCGCATCTCCGAATTGCTGGGCAGCGACGAGACCAGCGAGGTGCTGGAGATCGGCTGCGGCTGGGGGGCGCTCGCCACCGCGCTTGCCAGCGAGGCGGGCAGCGTCACCGGGCTGACCCTCTCGCGCGAACAACTCGCCTTCGCCGAACAGCGCGTTGGCGCCGAAGGTCTGCTCGATCGCGTCGATCTGCGCCTGCAGGATTATCGCGCGGTGGATGAGCGCTTCGATCGCATCGTCTCGATCGAGATGCTGGAGGCGGTGGGCGAGGCTTATTGGCCGACCTATTTCGATCGGCTCCAGCATTGCCTGAAGCCCGGCGGCCGGATCGTGCTGCAGGCGATCACCATCCGCGACGATCGCTTCGAATCCTACAAGCGCAGCCCCGATTTCATCCAGCGCTACATCTTTCCCGGCGGCATGCTGCCGACGCCGAGCATCCTGCGCGAACGCGCCCGCGAAGCCGGGTTGCGCATCACGGGCCGCGAGACCTTCGGCGAAGGCTATGCCGATACGCTCGCCGAGTGGCGCCGCCGCTTCAACGCCGCCTGGACCGACGTCGCCGCGCTCGGCTTCGACGCCTCGTTTCGGCGGCTGTGGAACTACTACCTCAGCTATTGCGAGGCCGGCTTCCGCACCGGCACGATCGATGTCGGCCTCTATGTGCTGGAACCGGTCGCGTGATCGGACGACGTAATGTTCTCGCGGGCGGCGCGGCGCTCGCGCTCACACCGATGACGGCGCGCGCGGCGCTGCCGATCCCGGCGGGCAATCGGCTGGGCTTCGATATCCTGCGCAAGGAATCGAAGCTCGGGACGCACGTCCTGACCTTCCAGCCTGCCGGCGGTGGGGTGACCGTTACCGTCGCGGTCGATCTCGCCTACAAGATCGGCCCGATCACCCTCTATCATTACAGCCACCATGCGATCGAACGCTGGCAGGGCGACGACATCGTCTCGCTCGAAACCCGAACCGACGACAATGGCGACAAATATCAGGTGACCGGGCGACGCGATGCTTCCGGGCTGGTCGTGCAGGGGACCAAATCCGGCCGCTACGTCGCACCACCCAATGCGCTGCCGGCCTCCCACTGGAATCGCCGCGAACTCGACGGGCCGTGGATCAACACGCAGGACGGCCGGATCATGCGGATTAAAGTGGCGTCGCTCGGCATCGACTCCATCCCAACGGTCGGCGGATCGACGCGCGCGCGCCATTTCCGGCTGAGCGGCGATATCGACATGGACATGTTTTACGACGACCGCCTCGGCTGGGCCGGGCTATCGTTCGTCAAGGGCGGCGCGCCGATCCGATATCTGCGTCAGGGTTGATGGCAACGTCGTTACCGATCACCTGAGCCGCGAACCGTTCCATTTCCTCGGCCTGCGGGCTCATCTGCAGCAGCAACAGGTCCAGGCCCGCCGCTCCATATTCGGCGATCCGCGCGCGGAGCTGTTCGGGTGTGCCGACCAGATTGGGACGCAGCCCGCGGTTGGAAACCGAATATTCCTGCAGCTTCAGCTCGCGCTCCAATTGGGTGCCCGAAAGCCATTGATCGAAGTTCGCATAACCCGCCGGCAGCTCCCGCACGTCGAGGATACGCTCCAGTTCGCGCCGCGCCTCCGCCTCGCTGTCGCGGACGATCGCATAAGCCGCCATGCCGAACGTCATCGGCGCCTTGCCGGTGGCGGCGCGCCGCGCCTGCATGTCGGCGATCTTCGGTGCGATCGCGTCGACTGGATCGCCGTGCATCACATAGGCATCGCATCTGTGCGCGATCAGTTGCTTCGCCGCCTCGCTCTCCCCGCCGGCGTAAAGGATAGGCGGCGTCAATGGCTTGGGCGTGCAGATCGCGCCTTCGGTCCGGTAAAAGCGACCCTCGAAATCGAACCGCTCCTCGCGCCAGAGACCCTGAACGACGTCGATCCATTCTTCGGTGCGGGCATAGCGATTGTCATGCTGATCGAACGGCAAACCATATTGCTTCGCCTCGTCCGCCCACCAGGAGGAAACGACATTCAGGGACAGCCGCCCCTTGGCGATCCGATCGATATTGGCGGCGGCCTTCGCGAACAGCGCGGGCTGGTGGAAATTCGGGCGCACCGCCACCATCAGCTCCTGCCGATGCGTCACCGCGGCGATCGCGGCGGCGGTGGACCAGGCATCCAGCGCCGGCTGATCGGTGCCCTTGATGTCGTTGAGATTGAGTTCGGCGATCAGCGTCAGATCATAGCCGATCTGCTCAGCGCGGACGGCGAGATCGCGGGCGTATTCCCAGCTCGCCTCCATCCCTTCGTCGGGCACGTTGCGCAGCCAGCCGCCGAACACCGGCATCCAATAGCCATATCTCACGGCCGGACCCCCTCGATCATGCCTTCCAGCCAGTCGACGAGCCGCTCATGCGGATCCCAGCCCAGCACGTCGAGCGGATTGGCGACGAAGTTGGAGAAGCCGTTGATATCGTAGAAGCGGGGAACGCCATCGCGATCGTCGACCATCACCTCGATCCCGCCGATATCGAGGCTGGCCGCTGCCGCGATTCGCTCGGCGGCGTCGATCAGATCGGCCGAGGGCTCGACATGGGTCAGCGTGATCGGCGGCTTGCCGGGAGCGATGATGCAGACGTCGGCGGGGCAAAGATCGAAGCCGCCGCCGCCATCGACCTCGATCGCATACAGGAAGCGCCCGCCCAGCGTCTCCAGCCGGATGATCCGTCCGTCGCGCACCCGCACATAATCCTGCACCAGCCAGACGCGGTCGATGCTTTCCGGCATACCTTTATCGGCCAGGGCCTGCCGTAATTGGTCCAGATCGTCGAACTTCACGATTCCGGCACCCGATCCGCCGACGTTCGCCTTGACCACCAGCGGGAAACGCATCGCTTCGGCGGCGGCGAGGATATCTGCGCGGCGGTGAACGACGCGCGTCGCCGGGATGCTCAGGCCAAGCCCGGTCAGCAGGGAAAGCTGCCGCGCCTTCGAAGCATCGATCGCCATCGTCTCCGGCCCGTTCAGCACCCGCGCCCCGCTACGCCGCCAATGCTCCATCAGCGCCTGGGTGTAGAAGATCGGATGATCCGCCTCGCGCAGGAAGCTAGACATGGCGATGCGGTTGAACACGAGCGGGGCGGGCGGCGTCAGGTCGGCGGGATCGAAGCCATGCCCGTCGGCATGCATCGCTTCATAGCGGATCCCGCGCCGATCCAGCACCGCGAAAAGCGGCGCCAACCAGTCGGGGCGCTCGAACAGGATGGCGAGATCGGTCAAGGAAAACTCCATAGGGTGCTGTCGGTCTGATGCGAACCCGTCTCTGCACGATGCCCCGCGCTCTTTTAGAGCATGGGTCAGCTGACGGGCGATTTCCATTGCGCCAATGCGGCGGAGCGTCGTTCCTTGAATGTTTGGCGGTTATCTCCGAGTCAGGCCGAAGCTTCGATCGCGATTTCGGCGCGAGCCGCGGCGGCAAGCGACGTATTCTCTAAGATAATTAGCGCGCTGTTCCGAACCTCAGTCATCACCCGCCTGATCGCACACGTCGCCTCGTCATGACAGTCATGGCATTTGGAATAGAAGTTTATCGAGGCGCACGGTACCAACGCAATTGGACCATCCATCGCGCGTATTATCTCCGCGAACATGATCTCACTTGATGGTCTAGATAGAATATATCCGCCGCCGCGTCCGCGGCGACTGTTCACGACCCCCATTCGCTTGAGGTCGAGCATAATCAGTTCAAGGAATTTCTTGGGGATGGATTGGGTCTGAGCAAGCTCGGCGACATGAATGCAACGCTCTTCACCCTGTTCGACGAGATGGAGCAGGGCGCGTAGCGCGTAGCGCGTTCTTTGAGAGAGCATGGGTCATCGTAGCATTACCGGCGCGCACCGTCAGCAGGGCGCTCCAGCAATCGGCGCTGAGGAATTCAGACCGGCGCCGCATCCACCCGCCACGATCGATGCGCCCACACCTTCAGGTCCGCCATCGCTATCGCCGCAACCGTCATCATCCGGCTCAATCAATGAGCCTGAGCATAGAAAATCAGGCGGCGACCTGGGTCTTTTCGACTTCGCGCTTCAGACGACGGGCACGAAGCGAGAGCTTCTCGTTCGACGTCTTCAGCAGCCAATTGTCGAGACCGCCGACATGCTCGACCGAGCGCAGGCCGTGCGTCGAAACGCGCAGGCGTACACCCTTGCCCAGCGAATCGCTAAGAAGCGTGACATTCTGCAGATTGGGCAGAAAGGTCCGCTTGGTCTTGTTGTTGGCGTGGGAAACGTTGTGACCCACCTGACGGCCCTTGCCGGTCAGTTCGCAAATACGCGCCATGCGCTGAAACCCTCGAAATTCGGTGATCTGGAAAGCCGGTGCCCCTAAAGAAGGGTGGGCGATCCGTCAAGGCTGGCGGCCCAATCGCCCATGCAACCGTAACGGCTCCGGCACGTTATCGGGGGTACACTCTTTAGGAGGTACGGTGCATGCGCACGATCGTCACCCTGCTCGCCATCCTGGTCATCATCGCCATCGTTGCGGTCGCCACGGGCTTCGTCAGTCTGCACGGCAACGGCGGCACTCTGCCGAAGGTTGCGGTCGAAGGCGGCGCGTTGCCGACGATGAAGGCCGATGTCGGCAGCATCGATTTAGGCACCAAGAACGAATCGGTGGATGTGCCCAAGGTGAGCGTCGATACGAAGAAATCGACGGTTGCCGTGCCGACGCTCAGCGTCAGCAAGCCGGCGCGATAATGGCTGGCGAAACGATCTGGACCGCGGCACCGCCTGCTAAGAGTCCAGGCATGGGTGCGATCATAGCTGCGGTGCTGCTGCCGCCGCTCGGCATCTTCCTGACCCGTGGCATCGGGCCGACGTTCTGGGTGGGCGTGGTGCTGACCTTGATCGGATGGTTTCCGGGGATTGTCTTCGCGCTGGTTGCGATGTTCCGTCCCGAGATGCTGGGGCGATTGGCCTAGCTGCATCTTACCCATTCGCAGCAGCGAGTGGCGCAGCTGAGAATCCTCACCTGACGGGCATTTCCCCTCCGCCACGCTTCGCGCGATCCCCCTTCCCATCGCTTCGCGACAGGGAGGATGGTATTTCCCAACCCATGGCCTTTCCTTTGCCTCAGCCGATGCGCCTTGCGCTCGATCTTGCTGCCGAGGCCGCGAGCTTGGGTGAAGTGCCGGTCGGCGCCTGCGTGATGCGGGATGGCACCGTCATCGCTACTTCGGCCAATGGGATGCGTACCGGCAATGATCCCACCGCCCATGCCGAGATCGTCGCGATCCGGCGCGCGGCCGAGGTGCTCGGCACCAGCCGGCTCGATGATTGCGAATTGTGGGTGACGCTGGAGCCCTGCGCGATGTGCGCAGGGGCGATCGCGCTCGCCCGGCTCGCGCGGCTTTATTATGCCGCGGAGGATCCCAAAGGCGGCGCGGTGGCGCACGGGCCGCGCCTGTTCGCCCAGCCCACCTGCCATCACCGGCCCGAAATCTATGCCGGTGTCGGCGGACAAGAAGCCGCCGCGCAGCTCAGAAATTTCTTCGCTGCGCGGCGGTAGTTTTGATTCGCGGGTCCAGGGAGTGGGAGCGCGAACCGGGGAGGCTTAGAAATCGATGTGCAGCCGCGTCGCGAAGGCATCGCCCTTGGCGGTCAGGCCGTTGATCGCGACCGGTGCCACCACCAGCGGCGAGTTCAGGCCCTTGAAGCGCACATAGTTGAACAGGATCTTCATGTTCGGATTGAGATACCAGTTCACCGCGCCGGTCAGCGATTCCGCATTGTGCCGCAGCGGCGAGAAATCGTGATCGGTGAGGTTCAGGTAATCGTAGCGGACCGCAAGTTCCCACGCCCCCCAATGATGGTTGAACGGGTTGAAATCGTTGTACGGCTTCAGGCGATCGATCACGCCATTCTTGAACACGCGGCTCTCGCCGGTGATGAAGAAGCTGCCGAAGACGTAGCCGCCCTGGAAGTTCAGGTCGGGCACCGATCCATAACGATCGATGTGCAGGTGGCCATATTCGCCCTGGACCGAGAACGGCCCATAAACGCCCGCGCTCTCGCCGCCGACGAAGGTCGCGCTGCTGACACCACGCGTCTGGTTGGCGAGCGCGCCGGTGGTGACGGGGGCGATGTTGAGCGCCTCGATCAGGCCGCCGTCGACGCGTGTGCCGGGTCGGTCACCAAGGTTGCCGATCGTCTTCGCGGCGAAGCGGCCGACATGGTAGGCCGAGACACCGACGTGGAGCAGGCGACCCTGATCGAGGATCGGATCGAAGGTCACGCGGCCGTTCACGCCAACCGTCTCGTCCGGCGTGGTGGCGTTGCGCTGTACACCCTCTCCCGCGCCGAACAGGCCGACCTGCGCGTTCAATTTGTTCGACTGGTAAGCGAGGCTGACGCCGACGCGCCGCTCCGCGCCCACCGCGCCGAACGCCACGTTCGCCATGCCGCGCTCGAGGAATTCGTTGAACGCATCCGAGCTGTTCGCCTCGAGCCCGTACGGCGCCTTCTGCTGGCCGACGGTGAGGACGAGGTTCGGCGTCGGCTGATATTGCAGGTAAGCGTCGAGCAGATTGACCGTGTTCTTCACGAATTCGGCCTCGATGCGGTATTTGAACACCTTGAACGCGGTGCCGTCGAAGCCGAAGCGGCCGCGGCGGATATCGGTGCCGTCGTTGTAATTATAGCCGCCCGCCCGCTCGTTATAATGGGCGTAATCCAGCTGCAGCATGCCGCGCGCCTTGAAGGTGAAATTGTCGTTCACGTCGGCGAAGGTCGGCGAGACGCCGGGCTGGACGCCCTTGGCGGCACGAACCTCGACCTTCTGGACGCGCGTTTGGGTTTCGGCCGCCTGCGCTTCCAGTTCGTGGTTGCGTGTTTCCAAAGCCGTCACCTTGGCTTCGAGCGCGTTCAGGCGATCGAGCACCGGATTGCCGGTCGAGGGGGGCAGCGCGACCGGCGCGGCATCGTCGGACACCAAAGTGTCGAGGCCCGATCCGCTCGGCGCGGACGAACCCGCCGGCGGCGGCGTATCGCTGCGGCCGGTAACATCGGTCGTCTTGGCATGGCTGTCGGCGAGTGGCGCGTCGACCTTCGATGCATCGCTCGGCGGTGTCGTCTGGGCGTGGGCCGATGTGGCGAGGGCCAGCACAGCCGCCCCGCCCAGCAAGAACTGACGCATGTTATTCCCCTTATCTTAAAGCGTTAGATGAAGCGTGGGCGCATTCGCCTCAGCGCTTGGCGTCCTCGTAAATCTGATCGAACAAACCACCGTCGTTGAAGTGCGCCTGCTGTGTGCGCGCCCAGCCACCGAAATTCTTGTCGATGGTGAAGAGCGGGATCGACGCGAACTTGTCCTTATATTTTGCGGCGATGGCCGGATCACGCGGGCGATAATAATTGCGCGCGATGATCTCCTGCGCTTCGGGCGTGTAGAGATAGCGCAGATAGGCTTCGGCGACCTTGCGGGTGCCCTTCTTGTCGACGACCTTGTCGACCACCGCGACCGGCGGCTCGGCACGGATCGAGATCGACGGCGTGACGATCTCGAACTTGCCCTTGCCGAGCTGGTTGACCGCCAGATACGCCTCATTCTCCCACGCGAGCAGCACGTCACCCTGGCCGCGCTGGACGAAGGTGGTGGTGGCGCCGCGTGCGCCGCTGTCGAGTACCGGCACGTTCTTGAACAATTTTACCAGATAATCGCGCGCGGCGGCGGTCGATCCGTTGTTCTTCTTGAGCGCATAGCCCCACGCCGCGAGATAATTCCAGCGTGCGCCACCCGAGGTCTTCGGGTTGGGGGTGATCACCGCGACGCCGGGCTTGATCAAGTCGCCCCAATCGTGGATGCCCTTGGGATTGCCCTTGCGGACGAGGAACACGATCGTCGAATAATAAGGCGTCGAATTCTCGGGCAGGCGGGTCTGCCAATTCGCCGGCAGCGCCTTCGCCTTCGAAGCGATCGAATCGATATCATAAGCCAGCGCCAGCGTGACGACGTCGGCGGGCTGCCCATCGATCACCGCGCGGGCCTGCGCGCCCGATCCGCCGTGGCTCTGCTTGATCTCCACATCGTCGCCGGTCTTGGCCTTCCAATCCTTGGCGAAGGCCGCGTTGACGTCACGGTAGAGTTCGCGCGTCGGATCGTAGGAGACGTTGAGCAACTCGACTTTCGCTGCCTCCGCCACGATGGGCGTCGCGACCAGGCTGAGCGTAGCGACGATCGCCAGACGGCGGCCGATGAACTTGGACATGATTCCTCCCTGAAATTCCTATTGTGGTTCTAGGAATAGTTGCGCGGGCACAAAGCAGGAAAACTTTTCGACTGCGCAGCCAAGCTATTGGGAGATGATATGTTTCGACCGCACGATGGACGCTGCCGCGATTTGGAGCTGAACTGGCGGCTCGATGGCCTAGTTCAGGATCACCGATTGGGTGCCGCGCGCGATCAGGCGACCGATCGCGTCGAACAATTTGCTCATCGCCACCGGCTTCAGGATTACCTCGTCAGCGCCCTGATCCATGCAATTCTGGCAGATATCCAGCGCGGTATCGGCGGTGACGACAATCACCGGAACGGTGGCTTTCGCATCCGTTCGCGCGCGGATGTGCCGAATCGCGGTGAGCCCATCCATGCCGGGCATCCGCAGATCCATCAGCACGATATCGTAATCCTGCGCGTCGATCATCTGCAGCCCGGTCTCTGCGTCGCAGGCTTCGTCCATATTGGCGCCTGCGACGGTCAGCATATCGCGTACCACCCGGCGGTTCATCGCATCGTCTTCGACGAACAGGATGTTCACAACCTTGATCCGTTTCGGACGATCACGCCGCGGCCTCCGTGGGGGTGTGGACAGGCTCATAGAGCGCCGTGAGCGCCGCGACTAGCTCCGGAGCGGGCAATGGCGTCGCCAAAGTTCGAGTGATTCCCGCGTCCATCGCAGCTTCGTTAACCTCTGTGTCAGGCGAGGGCCATAGCAGCATTGCGTGGCCACCTGCGACTGCGACCGGATGTGCGAGCGCTTTGATCGTATCGAAGTCGCGATCGAGCGTACTGGCATCGAGCAGCAAGAGATCGATCTCACCCGCCGCGATCTCCTTTCGCGCCTCATCGGCATGGGACACCGCCGTGAACCGCGCGACCTTCGGCGACAGAACGGCCCGCAGGATGCTCTGGCTGAGCGGATTGCCCTCGACCAGCAGCAGCCGGGCATCACCGAGCTTGCGCGAGCCGGGCTCGGCGCGAACGATCGGCTCGATCACGACGCGATCGAGCGGCACGTCGAGCGTGAAGGTGGCGCCGGCGCCGAGGATACTGGTGACGCCGATATCGCCGCCCATCACGTTCGCCAGATTCTTGCAGATGGCGAGGCCGAGGCCCGTGCCGCCGTGGCGGCGCGTGGTGGCGCTATCCACCTGGCGGAAACTCTCGAAGATTTCCTCGAGCTTGTCGTCCGGGATGCCGACGCCGGTATCGCTGATGTCGATGCGCAACCGCTCGCCGGTGGGTGTGCCTTCGTCCGGTACGGAGCGCGCGACCAGGCGCACTTCGCCCCGGTCGGTAAATTTCACCGCATTGGCGGTAAGGTTGAAGACGATCTGCCGAAGGCGCACCTCGTCGGCGATGATCCGTTGCGGCGCCCGATCGATGTCGAGCGCGAGCGAAATACCCTTGGTCTGCGCCTGCTCGCCCCACACCCGGAAGGTGTCGCGCAGCAGGCGGTGCAGATCCATTTCCACGGGATGGAGCTTGAGTTCGCCGGTGGTCATCTTGGCGACGTCGAGAATATCGTCGACCAGCGCGCGCATCGTCTCGCCGGCGCCGTGGACAAGCTCGATCTTGCTCTTCACGCCCGCGTCGATGGTGCGATCGGCGAGCAAGACCTGGGTCATGCCGAGGATGCCGTTGAGCGGCGTGCGGATCTCGTGGCTGGTGGTGGCAAGGAACTGGGTGCGGGTGTTGAGCGCGTTTTCCAGTTCGACGTTGGTGCTGCTGAGTTCGGTGTTGGCGGCGCGGACCTGGTTTCGGCTGCGGCGGGTCGATAGGAAGCCAATGAGGAGGAGGACGCTGACTCCCCCCGTGCCGACGAGTAAGATGATCAGAATGGTCCGCTGGCTGCGCGCGATGGTTGCCTCGTTTTGCACCTCGGTGGTTTTTAACTGCGCGATCGACGCCCGCTGATTCGCGAAGTCGAATTGTGCTGCCATCAGCGCAGCATTCGCGGATGCGGTAACAGTACGAATCTGATCATCCAGCTTCTTGAAGCGTTCTAAATGCTCCAGTGCCCGGAGCTTGTCGCCTTTGGCCTTGTAGATTTCGTACGCGATCCGTTCGCTGTCGCGTACGAGCGGGGTCGCCCCGGTGCCGCTCGATAGCAGGGCCTTTTCAATCAGAAGCTGAGCGCTTACCAAGTTTCCTTGTTTAAGAGCCGCCCTCGATGCCGCAGTGTACAATGCAGGTCGCCACGCAACTGAATCCGAGGACGCGCTTAAGCGAAGCCCTTCCCTAATAGACTTCTCTGCTCCGGCGTCGTTTCCCTCACTTAGCTGAGCATCCGCTAAGGTCGCCAAAATGCGCACCTCGAATATCGTGCTATGAAGTTTCCGGGCAAGGTTCAAGGCGACTTCATACCGACCTACGGCCGCAGAGTAGTTGCCTCTTTCCTTCAGCGCGCTTGCTTCGTTGGCGGTAATTGTCAGCAGTAGCGCTGGATCTGATTTATACGCTTCAGCGGACTGTTGAAAATATTGAATAGCGTGATCGTAATCACCCGCCTGAACATAAATCATGCCGATGTTATGCAACGCCAACGCTTGACCGCGAGGCTGATGGACCGAACTGTAAATGCGATGAGCATATCTTAGCTCGTTGAGCGCACGTTCGAATTTGCCGGAAAAACTCAAGGCAGTGGCATGAGCGAACAACAGATCGGCGAAAAGCTTCGTACGACGATCTTGTGGTCTTGAAAATATATTGATCCCTTGTTCAAGCAAGGGAAGGGCATCGACCGCCTTATTTAGGCTTATGAGGGCGGCGCCGTTAAGCCAATCCGCTCGCGCTAATTCAAGCTCGTTACCAAGTGTGGGGAAGGCAGAAAGAAGGCTCTTAGCAGCCTTCGCTTGCGAAAGGGCTTGGCCTGGATCAGACATCAGAGCCGCTTCGCCCCGGTCAAGGCGCCGTTCTATTGGCAGATTCTGAGCCGCGTAGACCGGGAAGCGACCCCAGCTGAAAACGCTAAGGCCTAACAGCCAGTAGCTCGCGGAAACTCTTGCAGACCGGACAACGCCTGAAATAAGGCGACTCCGAAAAGACCCGCTCTCGTTCAAGCTGCTTGCCGAACTTCGCGAGGGCATATAATCATCATGATTAAAGGGCCGCCATGAGTTTGGACAGCCAAGGCTAGGCGAATTTTCTACGCCAGCACTGCTTGTCGGCAGTTCTTACCAGGGGTTGAACATTTTACGCTCCTCGGCAGGCGCACATCGTCGCCGCCTCGGATTAGCCGAGTCGTAAAAAAACGTAAAGCTCAAAATGATCGGTGACTAAATTTTCTTAGCCTGAGCTCATCCTATCCCCCCGTCATGCGCGCGAACCCCCTTTTGTACGCAACTGGTTGGCACCCCATGGTAACTGGATGACGGCGCTGTCTTCGGCGGTATGATCGCCGGTGCGCGCGTCGAGGAAAGCGCGGAGATCGCCGAGCGGCATCGGCTTGGCGATCAGATAACCCTGGACCATATCGCAGCCCATCACCCGCAGCAGCGCCATCGCCGCCGCCGAATCGACGCCCTCGGCGGTCACTTCCATGCCGAGAGCATGGGCGAGGTCGATGGTCGAGCGCACGAGCAGCGGATCGCGGTGGCTGGTCGAGAGCGACTGGATGAACATCCGGTCGATCTTCAGCTCATGCGCAGGCAACTGCTTGAGATAGGCGAGGCTCGAAAGTCCGGCACCGTAATCGTCGATCGCGATCCGCAGGCCCGCGTCGGCGAAGAGGTGCAGATTCTCCAATGCGCCGACGGGATCGCGAATCATCGCGGTTTCGGTAATCTCCAGCCCGATCGGGCCGGCCGCACCGCGGATCGCGTCCAGCGCCCATTGCGCGAAATCGCGATCGGCCAGCAGATAGGCCGAAATGTTGACGTGGCAGGAAATGATGTGACCGCACGCCGCGAGGCTGCGCTGCTCGACGATCGTCTGGCGAATCACCCACTCGGTGATGCGACGGATTTCGCCACGCTGCTCGGCGACCGGGATGAACTCGGCCGGGCCGACCATGCCGCGATCGGGGTGGCGCCAGCGGATGAGCGTCTCGACACTCTCGATCTGCCCATCGCGCGCCCGCGATTTCGGCTGGTGAACGAGGAATAGCTGGCCACGCACGATGGCGGCATCGAGATCGTGCGCCAATGCATGAACTTCGCCGATCGGCTGCACCGGCTGAACGGCCCGCTCGCGCGCCTGAAGCGTTGCCCAGCGCGCACCGATCAGATAGCCCGCAACGGCGACCGCCGCGACGAGCATCGCGAGCAGGGCCATTGTCAAGGAGCTGACGGTCATCACAGCGGCGGCTTAATCCACAAGAAAGATTAACGGATCACTAAGCGCAGTATCAACTATTTTCCGCAAGTTAACAATCGTAAACGGGAACCTGACGACGGTCCGGTCGTTCAGTGCGCCCCTCGCATGACCTGGAGCGGAAAAGTGTCACCCCCCTGCCATCAGACTGTCATCGAAGCCGCTTACTGGAGCGCGCAGCCGGTTTAGGGACCGGCCTCCACAAGGGGATTTTCATGACCATCTCGAAAGCGCTGCTCGTCGGCGTGAGCGCGCTCGCCCTGCTTCCGGCGGCAGCCGAAGCGGCACCGAAGAAGCATTCCGCCCATAAGCCTGCTGCCTCGCGCGATTCCGCGCTGATCGAGCAGATCAAGGCGTTGCAGGAGCAGGTTGCCACGCTGGCATCGCGTCTCGACGTAAGCGAAGCCGCCCAGCGCGAGACCGTCGCCGGCGTCGCCAACGCCCAGGCCGCCGCGACTCAGGCGACCGCCGCCGCCGGTGTCGTTCAGGCCGAGCAGACCAAGCTCGCCGCCGCGCAATCGAAGCCCGGCAAGGCGCCTGCGCCGAAATGGTATGACGGCACCTCGATCAGCGGCCGCATGTATGCCAACGTCAGCAACATCAGCCAGAAGTCGGACGGCAAGGGCGTCGCCCGCTCGACCGCGTTCGACATCAAGCGTTTCTACATCGGCGTCGATCACAAGTTCAACGACATTTTCTCGGCCAACGTCACCACCGACGTCAGCCTGATCGCCAATTCGAACACGGTGAACGGCACCGCCTCCAGCGGCGCGGCCGGTGCGGTTTCGACGACGCCGAATGCCGCCGGTTCGCAGCCGGTGTTCGGCTTCAACAAGAATATCGGCGAGACGCTCTATCTGAAGAAGGCCTATCTGCAGGCGAGCATCAGCAAGGCGCTGAACATCCGCGCCGGCTCGGCCGATCTGCCGTGGGTGCCCTTCGCCGAGGATCTCTACGGCTATCGCTTCGTCGAGAACACGCTGATCGACCGTACCAGCTTCGGCACTTCGGCCGATTGGGGCGTCCATGCCTTCGGTTCGTTCGCCGATGGCCACATCGGCTATGCGATCTCGGTGATCGACGGCGCGGGCTATCGCAACCCGATGCGTTCGAAGACGATGGACGTCGAAGGCCGCGTCTCGGCCAATTATAAGGGCTTCACCGCCGCGATCGGCGGCTACACCGGCAAGCGCGGCGGCAACACCGATACGCCGTTCACCCCTGCGAACGCGGCCGTCCTGCCTGTGCAGAACGGCTTCGACATCCAGCCGCAGCACACCGCGCAGCGGATCGACGCGCTGCTCGCCTATGTCAGCCCGCGCCTGCGCGTCGGCGGCGAATATTTCCGGACGAAGAACTGGAACCGCGTCGCCAACGCCACCAACTCGGGCCTGCCGGCGCTGGCCGCCGCAGACGATCATTCGGAGGGTTACGGCTTCTGGGGCTCCTACGTCTTCTACAAGACGTTCAGCCTGTTCGGCCGCTACGATCACACCAAGCCCAGCAAGGACCTGTTCCCGAATCTGGAAGATCGCTACTTCAACGTCGGCATCAACTTCGAGCCGGTTAAGATCGTCGATCTCGCGATCGTCTACAAGCGCGACCGCGTCGACAACGGCTATTTCAACCCGTCGAACGCCAACCCCTCGAACAACGCTTTCCAGATCGGCGGCCAGAATTATGGCACCTATTCGGAAATCGGCGTGTGGGGCCAGTTCCGCTTCTAACATCCCGACCCAACTAAAGGACCCGCTCGCGATACGTCGCGGGCGGGCTTTTTTGTAGCTTCATGACGGCATGGCGATGGCTCGCCCGCATCCGTTGCGCTAGGCGACCCGCGTGACCCGCTTCACCGTCAACGGCAATCCCGTCCACTATAAGATGGATCCCGCGACCCCGCTCCTGTGGGCGTTGCGCGACGCCTCCAACCTCACCGGCACCAAATATGGCTGCGGCATGGGGCAGTGCGGCGCCTGCACCGTGCATGTCGACGGCATCGCGCGGCGATCGTGCCAAGTGGCGATCGGGGCGATCGAAGGCAGCTTCGTCACCACCATCGAGGGGCTTTCGAACGATCGCAGCCATCCCGTGCAGCAGGCGTGGGCAGACGCGGCCGTCCCGCAATGCGGCTATTGCCAGTCGGGGATGATCATGGCGGCCGCCGCGCTGCTCGCGAAAGTGCCTGACCCGAGCGATGACGCGATCGACAAAGCGATGACCAACATCTGCCGCTGCGGCACCTATCCGCGCATCCGCACCGCGATCCACAGGGCCGTGGCCGCGACGAAAAGTGGCGATGCGCTCACCGCCGCTCCGCCGCCTGCGATCGCGCCCGCCGATGCGGCCGCCGCCGTGCCCGCGCTGACCCCTCTCCCCGGG
>CAXTMT010000012.1:6467-32274 GCA_964245355.1 uncultured Sphingomonadaceae bacterium | reverse complement strand
GACCTCGAAGAAAGGAACGACTGATGCTCTTGAAGCGAGCGGTGCAGCGCTATGGGCGCACGCCCGCACCCGAGACCCCTTACCAGCGCGCAGGCCAGCTCTGGGACGAGCGGATCGGCTCGGCCCGTGTGCAGGCGCGCAGCTGGCGGCTGATCGCGTTCGGCTGCCTCGGGCTCACCACCGCGCTGTCCGGTGGCCTCATGTGGCAATCGCTCCAGAGCCGGGTTGTGCCCTTTGTGGTCGAGGTCGATCGGCTGGGCGAGGCGCGGGCGGTTACGCCGGCCGAAGCCGGTTACCATCCGGGTCGACTTTGAAGCGACTTGGATCTTCTGTCCACAGTGCACCTCGCGCTGTTGGGCGTAGGTGCCATCGTGGGAACCGGGATTTATACGCCGGTCGGTATCGGAGCTGAGCGCGCCGGGCCGGCCGTCATTCTCTCCTTCGCGATTGCCGGTCTGATCTGCGTGTGCGCGGCCCTGGCCTATGCCGAGCTGGTGACGATGATTCCCGTGTCGGGCAGTTCGTATACCTATACCTATGCCGCCATCGCTGGCGTCCTGCCGCTGTCGACCATCGCCGAACTGGCGAATGCGGGAACTTTGGCCGCGTTCATGACAACGTCCGCGTCGCTGATCGTTCTGCGCCTGCGCGAGCCGGATCGACACCGTATGTTCAGGATGCCGCTCGCCTTCTTCGTGGCGCCGGCGGCCATCCTCGGATGCTGTTATATCTTCATCAGTCTGCCCCCGGCCACGCAGATCCGTTCTTCGTGTGGATGATGATCGGTCTGGTCGTTTACGTCGGGTTCAGCCGGCGCGCGAGCACACTGCATCTTCCATATTAAGTGATAGGTTTCGTTCAGCTTTGTGCAGCCGCGGGCCGTCAGCGATTCCGGCGACGGCGAGTCGTTGAGGATCGAGCGCAGGCGATGACGACCGATCCGACCTAGCCGATCCTCCGACGATCACGCCCATCCGGCCTCGATGCGCGCATGTCGGGAAAAATTGGCGGGCCACGCTCGCGCGGACGTCCCTTTTACGAGCGGTGGTGCGAAGCCCGATGATCTGGCGCGCAAGTTAAGGTAAAATGATGGCGGCGCGGAACGGCATGCAGCGAGTTTGGGCGAAGCTGGCGCCATCCGGCGAAGTAGTAGGAGTTTCTGGCGGCGTTCGCGGCTCGATCTTCCGTTGTCCCGCATAAAAATCTAAACAAGGAGTATCTAGTGAGCCGCGAAGTTATCTTCACGGATGCCGGGCCCAAGCCGGTTGCCAATTATTCTCAGGCAGTGGTCTCGAACGGTATCGTGTTTCTCGCCGGTATGGGGCCTCGTGATCCGCAGACGAACGTGATCGAGGGGGATATCAATGCCCAGCTCAAGGTCACTTTCGACAATATGCGTGTCGTCCTGGAGGCAGCCGGCTCGTCGCTGCAGAAGCTGCTTCGCTGTGTCGTCTACGTGCTCAGGCGGGAGGATATTCCCGCGGTGAACCAAATTTTCGAGCGCACCTTCCCGAACTCGCCGCCAGCCCGTGCGGTGATGATCGTCTCCGGTTTCGGCATCCCGGGAATGCTGGTCGAAACCATCGCCGAAGCCTCGATCGACTGATAGTCTGGAACCGATTGACCGTGAACGCCGAAAGAAAGATTCCGCGACCCGGAAGCGTCCGTGTTGGTGCTGACATCGGGGGAACCTTCACCGATCTCGTCATGGTCGACGCGCAGGGGCGCATCGCGCGCCGCAAGGTGCCATCGACGGTCGACGATTACTCGCAAGCTATCGTCCGGGCACTTGCCGAAGCCATGGGCGAGACCGGCATACAGCCGTCCGAGGTGGCCGAGGTCGTTCATGGCACAACGGTCGCGACCAACGCGGTGCTTGAGCTCAAGGGCGCCAAGGTAGGCCTCATCACCACCGCCGGCTTCCGTGACGTGCTGGAACTCAGGCGCCTGCGCATGCCGAATCTATACCGGCTCGATTGGCAGAAGCCGAAGACCCTGGTTGAACGCCATCTTCGCAAAGAAGTGGGTGAGCGGATCGCCGCCGACGGATCGGTCGTGATCCCGCTCGATCTCGAGGCGGTACGACGCTGCGCCGCCGAACTCGTCGCCGAGGGGGTGGAGGCGATCGCCGTGATGTTCCTCAACTCCTACGTCAACCCAAGTCACGAAGCGACGGCCTGCAAGCTGCTGCGCGAACTCTACCCCGACGTGCCGATATCGCCGTCGGCCGAAATTCTGCCCGAGATGCAGGAATATGAACGCGCCAGCACGACGGTGGTGAACGCTTATGTGCAACCGATCGTGCAGAATTATGTTCGTTCGCTTCGCCGTACGCTCAACAGCAACGGCGTAACGTCACCGCTTCTTATCATGCAGTCCAACGGCGGCATCATCGGCGCTGATACGGCCACCCGCCTGCCGGTCCGCATCATCGAGTCCGGACCCGCGGCGGGGGTCGTCGCTTGCCAGCGGCTCGCGGCGCTCGCCGATTATTCGGATGTGATCTGCTTCGACATGGGCGGCACCACGGCCAAGGCCTCGCTGATCGAGGACGGCCAGGTTCATCAGGCCACCGAATACGAAGTCGGTGGCGGTGTCTCGTCGGGTTCGCGACTCAATCGCGGCGGGGGCTACGTCATCCGCGTCGCCTCGCTCGACATCGCCGAAGTCGGAGCGGGCGGGGGCAGCCTCGTGTCATTCGACATGGCCGGCGGCGTCCAGGTCGGCCCGCAGAGCGCCGGCTCCTTTCCCGGCCCGGTCGCCTACGGCAACGGCAACACCACGCCGACGGTCACCGACGCGAATCTGACCCTTGGCTACATCAATCCGCGTGCTCTCGCCGGCGGATCGATGCCGATCGATTCCTCGGCTTCTCGCGAGGCGGTTGGAAAGGTCGTCGGCGAACGGCTGAAGCTTTCACCGGAAGAGGCGGCGTTCGGCATCCACATCATCGCCAATGCCAACATGATCCGCGCGCTGCGGTCGGTCACGATCGAGCGCGGGCGTGATCCCAGCAATTTCGTGCTGTTCGCGTTCGGCGGCTCCGGCCCGATCCATGCCGCCCATATCGCGCGTGCGCTGGACATCAGGAAGGTTGTCGTGCCGCCGTCGCCGGGCCTATTCAGCGCGTTCGGCCTGCTGCTTGCCGACATTGAGAATCATTACAGTCAAGGCTACCGTGCCCGGCTTGACGGGATTTCTCCGGAAGAGCTTGCCGCCGCCTATGCCGGCATCGAGGAAGAGGCGCGTCGCAACGCCGAAGACCCGAGCTATCCGTTGAAGGACTATGAGTTGAGGCGGAGAGCCGACCTCCGCTACGAAGGTCAGACGACCGCCCTTTCCATCGCGCTTCCGGCGGGGCCGATCACTCCGGCGACGATCGCGGCGCTGGCAGAGCAATTCTCGCGCGAATATCAGAAGGCATATGGCTTCTCGTCGGATGACGAAAATCTTGAGTTCGTCGTTCTACGCGTTGTCGCGGCTGCTGGTCCGGGGGTGCTCAACTCCTGGCTGGAGGAGGCCGCCCGCGCCGAAAATGACTTCATCCTGACCGCTACAAGCCGGCGCGCCTATTTCGGACCTGAGCATGGTTTTTTCGATACGCCGGTCGTGAGCCGCGCGCAGATCTCGACCGAGCCGACGCAAGGCCCGGCGATCGTCGAAGCGTATGATTCCACCATCATCATTCCGCCCGACGCGACCTTCCTTCGCGATCCCATCGGCAACATCGTCATGGACTTCGGAGAATTTTGATGGCCCAGCGCACCGACGCCGTTCAGATCGAAATCTTCAAGAATGCCCTCACCGCGATCGGCGATGAGATGGCGCTGACGGTGTTGCGCACCGGCCACTCGACCATCATCAAGGACGGCGCCGATTTTTCGACCGCGCTCTGCGATGCGCAAGGCGATCTGCTCGCGCAGGGGCTGACCATTCCACAACATCTGGGCTCCGTGCCCGACGCGCTGAAGGCGGTGATTGATCACTACAAGGGTGCGTTTTCGCCCGGCGACATCATCATTCAGAACAATCCGTTCACCGGCGCGATGCACCTGCAGGACATCTTCGTGTTCAAGCCGATCTTCGCACCGTCGGGCACCGGCGAGGTGATAGGCTTCGCCGGCGCGGTCGCGCACCATACCGACATGGGCGGACGGGTGCCGGGCAGCAATGCGAGCGACTCCACGGAAATCTACCAGGAGGGCATCCGCTTCCCCATCCTGAAGCTTTACGACGCGGGAGTCGTCAACCAGGCAGTGCTCGACATCCTGGCGACGAACGTTCGTGTGCCCAAGATGGTGCTGGGTGACCTGCGTGCGACGATCGCCGCCTGTCATTATGGCGAGCGCGAGTTCCTGAAGCTCACCGAACGCTATGGCGAAAAGGATCTGCTTGTATTCATCGACGAATATCTCGATTATACAGAGCGCCTGACCCGAGCTGAGATCCAGGCTTTGCCGGATGGCCGCTACGAGTTCGTCGACTATATCGACGACGACGGCCTTTCCAAGGATGCGATCCCGCTGCGCCTCGCGCTCACGATCGAGGGGGATCATGTGGTCGCCGACTTCACGGGATCGGCGCCGCAGGTTCAAGGCGCGCTCAACGCGACCCTGTCATTCACCAAGGCCAGCGCCTATCTCGCGCTGCGTTGCGTGTTCCAGGGCGCGTTGCCGAACAACGGCGGCTTCTTTCGGCCCATCGAGGTGATAGCGCCGAAGGGGACGATCTGTAACGTCGCTTATCCTGGCGCGTGCGCGGCTCGAGGCCTGACGGGATTCCGAATGGTGGACCTCGTACTCGGCGCGCTCGCCAAGGCGGTGCCCGATCGGGTCGTCGCGGCCTGCGAGGGCGGCAACACCTTCGTCAGCATTGGCGGCTACGACCCCGAGACGGGACCATTCGTTCATTGCGATATGATCTTCGGCGCATGGGGCGGTTCTCAATATAGGGCCAATGGCGATGCGATGCCGATGATCCCATCGAACTGCACCAACATCCCGATCGAAACGATCGAGGCCAATTATCCGCTGCGGTTCGAGCAATATGGCTTCGTTCCCGATACCGGCGGCGCTGGCCGTTCGCGCGGCGGTCTCTCGATCATCCGCGACATCCGGCTGCTGCGCGGAGAAGCGGTCATTCAGGTTCGCTCCGATCGCAGGACATTCGTGCCCTGGGGCTTGGAAGGAGGCGGCGACGGTACGCCCTCTTGGAACTGGATCAATCCCGAACTGGCCAACGGGCCGGTCAGCTCGAAGATCACCGGCAAATTGCGCGGTGGCGACCTCTACCGCCACATCACCGGCGGCGGCGGCGGTTATGGGCGGGCGCTTGATCGCGACGTCATGGAAGTCATCGAAGACGTTCGCAACGAAAAGCTCAGCCGCGCCTATGTCCGCGAGTATTATGGCGTGGTGTTCGCAACAGGCTCTCTGGAAGTCGACTGGGAGGAAACTCGCCGGTTGCGCGACATATCGTCATCCGTGCCGGTCGCGGCTTAGAAGAACGGAGACGACCTGCTCGCGAAGCATGCAGTGCGGCTGATATAGACGTTTATCGGTATGCGTGAGACGAGGCCGTTCCTACATTCATTATATTGGCATATTCATGTCAACGATATTCGCCCGATAGCTCGACGAGCTCATAGGTCGTCCTGAGGTGATCCCATCGGATTTTGACCAGGATCAGATCCTCTCCGGTGAACCATAAATATTCGGGGTCCCAATCTTCATTGCCGTGCGTTGGAAATACGAAATGCTTCGTGTCGAATGTGCCGGCCGGCACCGTCTGCCGTTCTTCGCCGAGATATTCCGCTTCCAGGGGATATCGGAAGATCATCGGGCCCGACGCACCGCTTGATAGCGGGGAGGACATGAGGCAGGGCCAGCGCTGGCTTCTCTCGCCGCTCGACCAGTCCCATCCACCGAGATGCCAAATATCGCAGACAACCGGATGCGATCCGAAGGATCGTGGCCAGCCATCGGTCGACACCTTTTGGGAGATCCTGCCTTCGGTCGCGGTGAAGCCTTCGCACTCCGCTTGCCTGTCGCCGAAGCGGAACCAGGAGCACCCCTTGAATTCGCCATTCACGATAATTCGGACAAAAGCGTCAAGCGGGCGCCAATCCCGATCGAGCGTGAAGGTTACATCTCGCAACACGCTGAAGTTATGAACAGCGGAGCCGTCAATCTCGCACTTGGCCCGGAGCGTTCGGTTTCCATCGGCTTCCACGCTGACGTCGAACCATTCGCGCCCGCGCTCGCCTTCCTCGTCCCCGATGTAGAGGATCTTTCCGCTGTAGTGGCGGCGTTTGCCGTGCTTCGGCTGGTGCGCCATCGTCATTCCCGGAGGCGGTCGTCCGTCGATTTCGCGGACAATATCGAAGCATGCCCAAACTTCGAATGATTATATGCTAGCCGATCTGGCCCTGCTAGAATTTATAGCCGAACTTCAGCGACCATGTCCGGCCGGGCTCGTACCAGCGCACCGCGCTGGTGGTGCCGCCCTGGAACGTCGAATTCATGAAGATATGGGCGTTGCCAATATTCTTCGCCGCCAGCTCCAGCGACCAGCCATGCTTGAGGTCGGCATATTGGATCCGTCCGTCGACTATCCGATAGGCTGGCTGGAGGTGGAACGGGGCGTTGGGCAGGATCTTCTGGTCCTTGCCCATGGCGGTGAAAGCACCGCCGAACTCGACTTCCTTGTCATTGGCGAGCTTGACGACATAATCGGGTGCCAAGCGGAGCTGATAGGACGGCAGATTCTTGCCACGGTCGGTGATCAACGGCGCGCCCGCGCTGCTCGGTACGCGCATGAATTTGGAGTCGTCGACCGAGAACGACCCGGTCAGCGAGAAGCCGTCGAAGGGGCGAAACGTCAACTCCGTCTCGATCCCCTGCACACGCAGGTCAGCCGAGTTGAGCACGACGCCGATGCCGCTAGTGTTCGAATAGTTGATGACAATGTCTTTATACTTGTTGTGATAAGCCGCAACGTTAAACCACAATACCCTGCGGATCAGTTCGGACTTGAAGCCGAGCTCCCACGCCTCGACCTTCTCGGGCGGCGTGATCACCAGCGCAAGCGCCGGCGCCGGATAGCTTTGATACGCGCCAGACTTGAAGCCCTTCGACCAAGTCGCATAAACATGGGCGCTGGGGCTAAGCTTAAAATCGACGTTCACTTTAGGCGAGAAGTTATTGAAGTCGTTGCTGCCCTCGGCAAGGCCGGGCACACCACCGGTACGCTCCATCTTCTTCGTCTCATGTGTATAGCGCCCACCAAGCGTGATCGTCAGTGGCTCGAACGGTGTGATATAGGCCTCGCCATAAGCACTGTAGCTGTCGGTGGTCTGCTTGTATGGATAATCGAGCGGCGTCTTCTGCTCAGTGCCTGGTGGCGTGGTATAAGTAGGCGTTCCGACTGGTACCAACAGGCTCAGGCGCTCGTTGGTGAACTCGCGATAATAATAAAGGCCGGCGACAAAGTTGAACATGCCGTCATAGGACGAGAGATACTGCAGTTCCTGACTGAATTGGTTGTTCTTCATGTCACGGGAGAAATCCAGGCCGATCGGCGAAGCGCCGAAATCGATTTCCCCTATATAGTGCAGCTTGCGGTAGGCGCTGATCGAAGTCAGCGTTCCGTGAGGAAGGCTGAGTGTAGCCGTAACCGCCGTACCCCCGCCATTATATTTCTGATTGTCGATCAAATCCGGCGCGGCCACGTAGAGCGAGCCGTAGACGGGCACAAACTGGCCGCTCGTGATATTGAACGGAGTGCCGGGCTGAAGACCGGAGCGATCCCTCGAATAATCGCCTGTGATATAAACCGATAGATTGCTGGTCGGCTCCCACAACGCACCCAGGCGGACGGATGTCGTATCCTTCTTCGCGAGCCGCTGATCGGTCAAGGCGTGACGATAATAGCCATCGTTGGTCAGATTGACCGCGCTCAGGTTGACCGCGAAATCGTCGGCCATCGGCACATTGACCGTGCCACGTAGGTCGAGCCGGTTGAAGCTACCGGTGGTGACGTCACCGGCAAAGCCGAAGTGATCAAAGGCCGGCCGCTTGGTCTCGATCTTGATCGCCCCGCCCGGAGTGTTACGGCCGTAGAGTGTGCCTTGCGGGCCGCGCAGCACCTCGATGCGATCGAAATTGTTCATGTCGAGGAGCGAGCCGATCGAGCGCGCCATATAGACGCCGTCGACGTAGATGCCGACGCCGGTCTCGGTCTCGCCGGCAGAGCCATCCTGGCCTTCGCCGCGGATGAAGACGGTTGCACCGTTCTGGCTACCCTGGTTGGGACTAATAAACAGTCCAGGAACGGCCTTGCTGACATCGAGAAGCCCGGTGATCTGCTGCCGCTCGAGCGCTTTGGCGTCGAACGCCGTCACTGCGATAGGAACGGACTGAAGCGTTTCCGACCGCCGGCGCGCGGTGACCAAGATATCCCCGTCGGCGGATGTGCTGGCCGTTGCCGCGGGAGTATCGCCCGGCGTTGCCGCTTCGGACGCGCTCGTCTCCGACGCACCGGTGTGAGCGGACACGAAAACAGGGTAGAAAAGCAGCGCGCCAGCAACGGTCGAATAAAGTTTACCAAGCCGCATAAGACCCCCTTTAAGTCAGAAGCTCTTGTCACCTCCTGACGCAAATCTGTCACCTGATCAGACGCATCACCTCGAAACTACCGCCAAACTTTTCATGTGGTTTCATTTCAAGCAAAGGATATCATGCAAACAGCAGGTTTTGCGTCGAAGCATCCCGCCGCATCATGGCTTACCCCCATTCAGCGGTTATTAGCCGCTGCTTCGACAGTCTTATGCCATCGCTTCAACGATTTTATGTCGGTGAACCTCTGATACTATCCGATACGCCACTTCACGGATCCTTGGCGATGTTTCCCGATTCCAACTCGTGGTGGAGTTCTTCGGACGTCCGCTCTCCTCTGGCGGCTTCGGAAACCGCCTCAATCTCTTGCTGGACAATGCGCAGGATCCGCGCGACATACTCCTGATTCCAAAGGCCGCGTTCCGCATGCGCCTGTTCGTCGGGAACGAAATTTTCCATTTCGTTCTCGGAGACGAGATGCTTCTGCGCGCACAGTCGTTCCAGCGTATCCAGCCGCTGGCGAACGACCGCCAACTCCGCAGCCACCGCCATCGTAATTGCCAGGACACGCTCCACCTCGGGCGTGATGGAATAGCTGCGCTTGCCGGCCGGCCTCGCCGAAGCCTTCGATAGAGCGTCTTTGATACTCATTGCCTACGCCCCAAAAGGAGCAGGCATATCCTATGCTGGATTTGCACCCGCATGACCAAACTCACTTGCGCGCACCCGCAAGCTGAACGCCGAAATCCTTACCGCATTCCGCCGGAATCCGTCCATTCCTCACTTGGGTTTTGTCCTCATCACCCCAATATCTATCGAATATCGGCGCAGCATGAAAGAACTCTTCCTCGTCGAAACCCGCCATCTTGTAATATTCGTGCGGATCGATATCGCGAAGCGATTTCCAGAAAGGCTCGTTATTGTGGTAAGAGTCCCAGTCTCGCACCACTTGTGTGCAAAGGCTGACGGCCGATGTATTGCCGGTGACGTCGCAATGGGCGGCAATGCCGCCTCCGCGAAGCAATCGATAGGTTTCCGCGAAGATCGATTTCAGCACCGGATAGGTGACTTCGTGCATCAGCGTCAGCGATGTAATCAGATCGAAACCGCCATCTTCGAACCGAGCCAGATCGGACGCGTCGGCCTGGACGAATCTGACATTTTCGATACCAAGCGACTTGGCACGCGCGAGACCGTAGCGCAGCATCGGTGCGGCGAGGTCGACGGCGACCACTTCAGCCTCCGGAAACACTCGCGCGATCGACAGCGCGTTGTGGCCGAGGGTGCAGCCCATATCAAGAATGCGCTTTGGCTGAAGATCGGGGAAGCGGCGCTTGATCGCATGCGCGATACTCCCGCCCATTCCGTCGAGCCAGGGCTCTTCGGCGCCGCCGATCGTGACGAAGAAACCGCAATCGTAATTAGCGGCATTGGTGACATCGCCGGGGAAGTTCTCCTGATAGTAGCTGCCCGGCATGCAGTGATGATGGACCTCGGTAATATAAGCCGGGAGCTTCAGGTTAGGATCGAGCTTGAGCCGCGGATCGCCATCGGTGAGAGCCGCGGCCTTTTCGGCGAGTTCCTCCGCCTGGCGCAGCGCGACCCAGCGGCCGGCCTGTTGGCGCTGCTCCATGTTGAGCCGGCGCAAGACGGAATAATATTGATAGATCGGCTCATCGATCAGCACCTTGCGCGCTTCGGAGCGATTGGCGGGCTTCCGACCATGCTCGCGTTCGAACCTAGGCTCGACACGCGCTAAATAAGCTTCCTCGATGTGCGGCTGGATTTTTCCACGGACGTAGCGATTGACATGCGTGAGGTAATTGAAGCGCTCGACTTCATCATGCGATGTCGCAGGAAAAACCGCATGGCGCCCCTGGGTGCGATAGTCTCGCGGCCCCATATAGGCCGTCTTCGCATCGACAGCCTCGACCTTGCTCGCCATTTTCGTCTCCATCTATACCGCCACGCATTACGCCAAACGAGATGCGCGCTAGCTGGCGCAGCCAAACTTCCGCCAATTACTGCTGCACACCGCGGGGCATCAGAATTCCGTCGCATAGCCTCGCAAGATCGGAAGAAATCGCGCGCATCGATCAGATAATCGGCCGATATGATCTCACGCGCCGGGGCCAGAGCCCCAACCGGCATCAGATATACGCCTCCAGGGTTTCGCGCATGTAGCTTGACACCTCGCTGACATGACGCTCCACGCTGCGGAGGGAAACCCCCAGCCGATCGGCAATCTCGCAGTTCCGCATACCTTCGACACGACTGAGAAGAAATATCTCGCGATGTTTTTCCTTGAGACGTCGCATCGCCTTCGAAACCGCATCGCCGCCCTGGCGGACGCGGATCGCATTCTCCTGATCCGGCGACGAGCGGCGATAGATGCTTTGCTCATTGAGTTCGACGACCGTCTGGAAATCGGCCAGCGTACGCGCCCTGGCGCTGCGGTTGCGACCTCGATCACGGACCAGATTTCGCGCGATCGAAAACAAGTAGGCGCGCTGCGATGTCGAGCACTCAACAGCATTGCTGTTTTGAAGCACTCGAATGAATACATCTTGCATGACGTCATCGATTTCGGCGGCGTGGCGCATTTGCGATCCGATATAACGCTTAAGCGCTGGGCCGTGATCCTCGACTACCTGCAGGACAAGCGGCCAATCAGTCCCTTTAATGCTTGATACCGTCGGGTCCGCATCGTTCATCATCGACATCGCACAAAACCCCTATGTGCTCGCCGCGCCATCGCGCAACGACCAATGAAATCGACTCACATCGCTTTAATTTTTATAGTTTAACGTTTGCGTAATTTATATGAGAGGCAAGGGCTGTCAATCGAAAAAAGCTGATCTGAACGCTTTACGTGATCTTGGTTCCGGAAGATTCACGGATGATCAACTCGACCGGCAGGACGACTTCGGTCGGCACCGTTTCCTCATTGAGGCGGCCGAGCAGCAATCGCGCCGCCTCCTTTCCCATCGCTTCGCGCAGCTTGCGCACGGAGGTCAGTGGAGGATCGTTGAAGTCCGCCAATATGCTGTCGTCGAAGCTAGCGATCGCCACCTCGCTCGGAATCGAAATGCCATTGGCGTCGAGGCATTTCGCGACGCCGAAGCTTAAAAAGTCGGATCCGCAGAAGATGGCGGTAAAGCGATTACGGCTCTTTAGCAAATCTTCGCAGGCGGCGTAGCCACCGCGCCAGTTGATCTCCGAGGCGTACTGAATCAGCGAAGGATCGAGGGGGATTCCGGCCGCCGCAAGCGCGCTCGAATAGCCCTCCTGGCGCCGCGCCAGGGCGGCATGGTGGAGCGGACCGCCGACATACGCGATCTTGCGATGACCAAGCCCGATGAGATGAGCCGTTGCCAGTTCGCCGCCGCGCTCCTCGTCCGCGAGCACGAAGCTCGCGTCGACGGCGTCCAGGCGTCGGTTGATCACGACCAACGGAAAAGGCAGCGGCGACGATGGGGGGCGCACGGGATCATTATGCTCGATCGTCACCGCAAGCGCATCGACGCGAATTTTTTGCGCAGCGTCGAAAATAGCCGCTCCCTTGGTCTGAAAATAATCTTCCCAAAAAACGGTCAGAGAATATCCCGACAGAGCAAGTTCCTTCACCATCCCGCGCATCACATCGCTCTGCAACTGGCCCTGCAGCCCGTGCTCACTCTTGAGCAAGATGTAGCCGATCGAAAAGACCTTGCCGGTCGAGAGCGACGCGCCGGCCTTGTTGGGAACATAGCCGAAGGAACGCGCGGCTTTCTTGATCCGTTCGCGCGTTGCCTCCGACATGCCGTGCTTGCCACGCAGCGCACGCGATATGGTGGTGACCGAAACGCCCAATTCGCTTGAGAGATCGAGCAACCTGATTTGATGGTCAAAGCCTTGACCGCTATCCGATCTGCGTTTCCTCACCCCAAGTACCCCGCGCCAGTTCTTCAACCCAAGCGTTGAACCTAGCGGGGGTGTCATGCCGCCGACGCAGCAAGCGATCAACCGCATTGATTTTGACCAATGTCTGAGCGGGCTGGAAGAGCCTCTCATTGGTCAGGCTTTCGACGATGTCTGACGCTACATTGCCAGCGAACTTAGGGCTGGTTTACGGCCTTACTAGCCTTGTCTTACGAAAATATCGAGCTTCGATTTCGCGAGCCTCGGAAGCAGCCATGAATGCCATAACGCCTAAAGCGCTACGACGACCGATTTATTCTCGAGATAGGGCATCATGCCTTCAAGACCGTTCTCGCGCCCCCAGCCTGATTGCTTGAAGCCGCCCCAGGGCATGCTGAGATCGACGACGTGATAGGTGTTGATCCAGACGGTGCCCGCTCGAACGCGGCGAGCGAAGTTGTGACCGGTGCTGATGTCGCGTGTGAAGATGGCGGCGGCCAGACCGTAGGCGCTGTCGTTGGCAATGGCCGGTATCTGCTCCAGATCGTCGATAGGGGATGCCACAACGACGGGTCCGAAAATCTCCTCGCGCACGACTGCCATCTCTCGCTTGACGTTCGCCAGGACCGTAGGCTGGAAGAAGAAGCCCTTGTCACCTTCTCGCCTGCCGCCAGCAATCACCTCGGCGCCGTCAGCGCGGCCGCTCTCGATCATACCGACGACCCGTTCGAGTTGGCGGCTAGATGCGACCGGTCCCATCTCGGTCGCCGCGTCGCGACCGTCGCCCAGGCGAATCCTGCCGGCGATATCGGCAATGCCCTCCACCACGCGATCATAGACTTCGCGCTCGATGTAGAGCCGCGTCCCGGCGGAGCAGATCTGCCCCGCGTTGGCGAAGGCGGCGTTGGCGGCGGCTGGGATCGCCGCCTCCAGATCCGCATCCTTCATCACGATCACGGGCGACTTGCCGCCGAGTTCGAGGCTGACCTTCTTCAGATTGCCGAGCGCCGCCGTGATCACCGCGCGGCCGGTGACCGTCGATCCCGTGAAGGCGATCTTGTCCACGTCGGGATGCGCGGCAAGCGCGGCGCCGGCCTCCGAACCCAGCCCGGTCACGATGTTGACGACACCAGCGGGTACGCCCGCCTCCATCAAGAGCTCGCCGAGGCGCAGAGCGGTCAGCGGTGTATCCTCGGCTGGCTTCAGAATGCAGCAGCAGCCGGCAGCGAGCGCGGGTGCCAGCTTGGCCGCAGTGATGATCGGCGCATTCCATGGCGTGATTATGCCAACCACCCCGACCGGCTCCAGCATCGTGTAGGCATGGAAGGCAGCGCCGTCGCCGGACATGTCGACGGTTTTTCCGTTCAGCTTGTCGCACCAACTGGCGTAATAGCGGAAGGTTTCCGCTGCAGCGGGCACGTGACCATCGCGCGCCTGAGCGAGCGGCATACCGTTATCCAGCGTCTCGACGAGCCCGAGTTCTTCCTTATGCGTATCGATCAGTTCCGCGACACGTGCCAATATTCGAGCGCGTGAACGCGGCGCCATTTGCGTCCAGCGCCCCTGATCGAATGCGCGCCGCGCGGCGGCAACGGCCAGATCAATATCCCGGGCGTCACCAGCAGGAACTTCCGCGATCAGGCTTTCATCGGCGGGATTAATAACCGGTAGCGAGCGTCCTGAAATCGCCTCGACCCATGAGCCGTCGATCAGCATCCGGGCCTGCAGCCGCAACGTCAATGATTGAAGGTCCATGGATCCATTCGCCAGATATTTGCTCAAGTGCCCGTATCGCGCGTGCCGGAAGCTCCAGGGAGGCATGATGATAACGCGGCAGCACATCGCAGCCGCCAATTTTTTTGCCCCTCCGACCGCCTTCTTTGGCGAATTACACTCGTCGGCTCGGCTGCGTCTGGGAACCGGGTGACTTCAAGCGACGGAACACCGTCTTGGACATCTTGTTTCGGTGCGTTTCTTCGCGCGCCCCGAGCAAGCGATCCGGCCTGATCGTCGATGCAACGTCAGGCGTCGCCGATGCCATTCCCGGTCGGGCTGGCCACGTCAAACCGCTTCGGATAGGCGCCCATCAGCAGCAGCAGTATCGAGCCGGCCAGCAGAGATATCGTTCCGACCCGCAGGATCAGCGAATAGGAGCCCAGGGTATCGAACGCATAGCCGTAGATCACCGGCCCGATGCCGCCGCCGATCGCGATCATCGAGAAGGCGCAGCCATAGATCGCCCCGTAGCTCCGCCGGCCAAAATAGCGCGCGACGAGATAGGCGAGCGCGTCGAATTCAAGGCCGGCGCCGACCCCGATCGCTGCGACCGAGGCGAAAGCCATTCCTTCGCCGATGTGCGGCCGGGACAGGAGCCACGATGCCGCCATCGGCAGCGTGAAGACGATCATCACGCAAAGGGGAGCCCAGATCCGGTCGAGCAGCCAGCCGCCGCCCAACCGGCCGAGAATTACCGCCAGTCCGAACACGCCGGTGATGTGGCCAATCGTCATCAGGCCAAAGCCGAACGAGCGTAGGATATTCTCGATGTTCGGCGTCGGCGAGCTCAACGCGAAGGAAATCAGGAAGAAACCGGCGAACAGCAGCCAGAATTGCCGCCGCCGCAGCGCTTCGCCGATCGTATAGCCCTCGAGATCGAGCGGCTCGGCCGACACCAGCGTTTCCTGATGGCCGTCGCGTTCGTGGAACAGCGCCGCGACGATCGGGACGCCGATGACGATCGGCAGTAGGCCGATCGAAAAGAAGGACCAGCGCCAGCCGATCACGCTCAGCAACCAGGCGGCAAGCGGCTTGATTAGGAGGCCGGTGAAGCCCGTGCCCGCGCTGACGAAACCCAGCGCCAGACCGCGATTGCGATCGAACCAGCCGGTCACGACATAGGTCCAGGTGCCCGACAGGGTGCCAATCCCGGCGAACGACATGGCCATCCACTGAATATAGAAGGTCCAGATCGATCCCGGCGTCAGCGCCAAGCTCATATAGCCGAGGCCGAACAAGAAGAGTGAAGTTATCGCCACCGGCCGCGCCCCGAAGCGATCGACCAGAGCGCCTGCCACGGGGCTCATCACGACGATGACCGCCGACTGGATCGACAACGCGACCATCATAGCCGCGAAGCTCCACCCGAAGGCGTGCGAGAGCGACGGCGCAAACATGCCTATCGTATAGGTAGGCACGGGATTGAGCCCGAGCGCGATACCGATCATGGCGCCGACGGCGACGAGCCACCCCTTGGGCACCTCACTGGAAGCACACTGTTCCATGCCGATCGACCTGTGCATCATGCTCCGCTTCATTGCCAAGCGACCATGGTGCACGATAGATTATATGTCTATGTCAATTATATTTTAAAATCTTGGCGGAATCTCGTAATCCGTTCGTCATTGCAGCGCGAGGCCAGTTCTAACCCAAGTCGTGGATCGCCCGACCGTGACATCTCATCTTCTCCGCAAGCATTCGCGCCTGCCGATCGAGGGCATCAAGCGATCATCGCCACCGACCGCGGGATGAATCCCGGCACTACGGATTTCCATCCTTCCTCGCCGGCCAAGCCTTAAATCCGTCCACCGCTTTTCTGTGAGGTATCATGCCGAAGCCGCGCACGATCGTCGGCCAGATCCTCTACACCAGCGAAAGGCCCGATCGCATGGGCCAGGAGCGCGGCCGCGAATATTTCACGCTGACACACCATGACGATGGCTCGCGCACTCTGACCGCTCACTCCGAAATCGACGATGCACCTAACGTCGTGCGCGATGTCTCTCAGACCGTGGGGAAGGACTGGTATCCCATGGACTCCGCCGTCCGCATCTCGGTAGGCGGCACCTTTACAGGCTCGGGCTGGTTCCGCTTTGCCGAAGACTTCACGGAATGCGAGACCTATACCGCAGCCGAAGGACGCATCAGCCAGCGAATGGATACGGACGGCCGGATGCGCGTGTTCGGCAACCATGCCATCGCTAACGACGGCTGGGTCACCAACGCGTATGATCTGTCGCAAGGCCCGGGGCTGCAGACCTTTCCGGTCGCCTTCCTCTCCTCGCCCGACCATCGCGGCGCGACCGGACCTCTGCTCTTCGCAACAGGCTTCGGCTTACGCTTTATTGGTCCCGAAACCTTGGTGGTGCCAGCCGGCACCTTCAACGCGCTGCACTTCCAGATCGAGACTTACGGCCTGCTGAAGCAGCATCCGCCTTACGACATATGGGTGACGCCCGAGGACTACATTTTCCTCAAGGGGCGCGTCACCGAGTATATGCAGACCTGTTACGAGTTGGCCAAGCTCGTGCGCTGAACGGTCGCCAAGCTCAACCAGTCGCGCCGATTCTACCGACGGGGGCCAGAAAAGGCGTGACGACGGCCACGATCGCTTCGGTGCTTGCGAACCAATTGCCGGACCGGCTGGCGAAATCCTGCAGCAGGCGCTCGAACCGCTCGATGCGATAGGGCAGACCGACGATGTAGGGCGTGACATGGATCGGCAGCATCCGCCCGCCGAAGCGCCTGGCCTCGCCGTCGAGGCAGGTCCAGGCGTCCTCGAGTTGCTGGGCATAGCTGTCCATCGACTGCTGCTGTGTGCCGATCACCTGACGGTCGGATAACTCATGGTTGAGCGGCAAGTTGACGATCTCGCCGGCGCTGGTCGTCATCCGATAGGGTAGCTCGTCGTTGACCCAGTCCAGCATATGGCCGACCCGATACGCCGCGAGCAGCGCCGGCGTGTTCCAGCTCTGCGAGCGAGCGATGGACAGCCATCCGGTCGGCCGTCGACGGGTAGCGCGCTCGATCGTGTCAAGCGAGGTAGCGATCAACGCTGCCTCATTCTTCTCGGGCAGGCCGGTAGCGATCGTGCCGTTCATGTCGACCGAATGCGCCACGATGCCGTGACCCGCCGCGACGATATCGCGGACCAGCATCGGATAGCGCTCGGCGATCGCGGAATTGAGCGCGATCGTCGCCTGTACGCCCGCCTTATCGAAGGCGTCGAACAGGCGATAGATGCCGACCCGCGAGCCATAGTCGCGTGAGGTATAGTGGCGATAGTCGGGGTATGCGGTCTGCATGTGCCCTGGCGCGCGGAAAGAATTGTCAATCGGCGTAATCGGAAACCATTCGAGGCTGACAACCACCGGCGTCGCGACCGAGGCGCCTTGCGGCCAGGCGATCGGCTTGCGCTCAAACAGATTGCTCCAGGGATAGAGCGTGTGATCCATGCCGAGCCCGCGCTCGGGATAGGACAGATAATTCGGATCGAGCCCCATCACGCCGCCCCCACCATCGCCGGTGCCGGTTGCTGGGCGCGGAACGCATCGACGATCTCGCCCGCGCGTGCGATCCAGGCACGGCCATCGGCCGCGATATGTCTAAGCACCTCCTCGAACGCGCCGATGCGGTGCGGCTGGCCAATGAGGTAGCTGTGCAACGGAATGCACATCACCGTGCCCGAATGCCGCCCCTCCGCCGCCAGCCGCTCATACTGGCGGATCAGCGTGTCAGCATATTCGCGCGGGCTCATATTATAGACAAAGAAGCCGTAATGATCGTTGACCTCAAGGCTGTAGGGAATGGCGACGAGCCCACCCTTGAGTGTCTTCACATAGGTCGGCTGATCATCGTGATAGAGGTCGCAGGTATAGGCGAAGCCATATTCGGAGAGCAGGTCCAGTGTGCGCGGTGTGTGCGTCAGGGCGGGCGCCAGCCAGCCGCAAATCGTCTGGCCGGTCGCGGCACGGACAGTCTCGATCGCATCCTCGATGATCGCCCGCTCCTGAAGCTCGTCCATGCCGTAGCTATAGCGCGTATTGTAAATGCCATGGCTGAAGAATTCCCAGCCGCGCGCGACCGCATCCGCCACCACCTCCGGGATATGGTTGCAGAGTGCTACCGAGAGACTGACCGAGCCGGGAAAGCCATGTTTCGACATCACCTCAGCCATGCGCCAATGGCCGACACGATTGGCATGATCGCGATGCGAATAGCCGACCACGTCAGGATGCGGCTTTGCCCAAGCCTTGCGATGGGGATTCGTGGGCGGATCGATTTCGTAATATTCGAGGTTGGGGGAAATCCACACCGCCACCGTCTTGCCCTCAGGCCAGATGAGTCTCGGCCGGCCGCGATAGGGCAGATAATCGTAGAGCCCGGGATCGGGCGCACCCTCATGCATCGGCGCTGCCCTCCAGCCAGTCGAGCACGATTCGCACCGGCTCGACATCAGCATATTTCAGTTGGAGGTCGGTCAGATTGGCGAAGTGGTAGCTCTCGTGCTTGTCGGCGCAAGTCTCGATGGGCACGATCGTACGGTAGCCGCGGCTCAGAGAGTCCACCGCGGTCGCGCGTACACAGCCCGAGGTCGAGCCGCCCGTGACGATCACTGTATCGACCTTGTGCCAGACGAGCAAGCTCTGGAGCGGCGTTTCGAAAAAGGCCGAGGGCATGCGCTTGTCGTAGATGGCGTCGATCGAGCGATCGATCTCGCAGCGATCGTCGAAGGCGTGACGCGGCGAGCCGTATTTGATATTCTGGAGACTATCGGGCGTGTCGGTACGCGTACCCCAGACGCCCGCGTCCGCTGCACTGTCCATATAGGCAACATGCGTCCAGATCACCGGCCAGCCACGCTTACGGGCCGTGTGCGATAAAGTGTTTATGTAATCAATCTGTTTGGGATCGGTCTCATAGGCGGTCGCGAACTCGTCGATCCGCGTATAGGCATTCTGGATGTCGATATTTACGACTGCCGCCCGCGCGCCAAAGCCAAACTTCTTGCGCGTCGGATTAGCCATCATCTCCTCAAAGATCTGACGGGCGGTGCGATCGTCACGGATCATTCGTGTACCGATCAAGCTCACGTCCTTTCCATCTTATGCCGCGAGCGCCGCCGGCTGGCGGAAACCGACGGGCAATCCCGCCTCGGCGACAAAACCATAAAGCGGCTCTCCCTCGAGCGCCGCAGCGACGATATCCCGGACCGCGATCAGCTTTTCGAGATCGATGCCGGTGTCGAGGCCCATCGCCTCAAGCATGAACACAAGATCTTCGGTCACGACATTGCCCGAGGCACCGGGCGCGAAGGGGCAACCGCCGAGCCCGCCCAGCGATGAATCGAGCGTATCGAGTCCCGCCTCGAGCGCGGCAAGCGCATTGGCGGTGCCGATGCCGCGTGTATTGTGAAGATGGATGCCGTTCACCGCCTCCGCGCCGATCGCACCGCGCAGAAGGCGCACCAACCGCCTGACCGAGGCGGGATCTGCATATCCGCTGGTGTCGGCCAATCCGACCTCGTCGCAGCCTGCCGCCATCAGTCGCTCGGCCAGGGAAAGCAATGTGGCGTCAGGAATAGCGCCCTCGATCGTGCACCCGAAGGCGGTGGAGAGGCTTCCTTCGAAATGTGGGCGCCGATCGGCGGGCAGATCGCGGATCATCGCGCCGATCGCCTCGGCCTCGGCGATCACCTGATCGTGGGTGCGACGCAGGTTGCGCAGACTGTGCGTCTCGGAAGCCGAGAGCGGCAAGGTGATCTTATGCGCACCTACCTTGATCGCCATCGCCGCGCCCTTGGCATTGGGCACCAGCGCTGCCACCGTGAGGCGGGGAATAGTCCGCGCGTAGGCCACGATCTCGGCCGTATCGGCCAGTTGCGGCAGCAGTTTCGCCGGCACGAAGCTGCCCACCTCGATCTCGCGGACGCCCGCCGCGGCCTCGGCCGCGATCCAGGTCTTCTTCGCCTCGGTCGCCATGACCATCGCGACATTCTGAAGACCGTCGCGCGGCCCCACCTCGCTGATCAAGACATCCAACGGCAGATTTTCCTTGGCTTATTTGTTACAGAACTATAGCAAATGAGCGAAGGCGTCCAGCCCTCATCGGAGAGATGATCACGTGACGGAGAGCGATCTGCCGCTGACCCGCATCCGGGTCATCGAATTCACTCACATGGTGATGGGGCCGTCGACTGGCGTGATCCTCGCCGACCTCGGCGCAGAGGTGATCCGCATCGAACCGATCGGCGGCGACCGGACGCGCGAGCTGCTCGGTTCGGGTGCCGGCTATTTTCCGATGTTCAACCGCAACAAGCTGAGCGTCTGCCTCGATCTCAAGGACGAAATCGACCGCGCGAAGGCACTGGTGCTCTGCGAAAGCGCCGACATCGTCGTGGAAAATTTTCGTCCAGGTACGCTCGACCGGCTGGGTCTGTCCTACGCGGCGCTCAAGGCGCGCAATCCGCGCCTCATCTACTGCTCGGCCAAAGGCTTTCTGACCGGTCCTTACGAGAATCGCACCGCGCTTGACGAGGTAACGCAGATGATGGGCGGTCTCGCCTACATGACCGGTCCGCCGGGGCGGCCGCTGCGCGCCGGCGCCTCGGTGATCGACATCACCGGCGGCATGTTCGGCGTGATCGGCGTGCTCGCCGCGCTCGAGCGCCGCCACCGCACCGGCGAAGGTGCCGAGATCAAGTGCGCGCTCTACGAGACGACCGCCTTCCTCGTCGGCCAGCATATGGCGCAGATGGCGGTGACCGGCAGACCTGCCAAGCCGATGCCGGTGCGCATCTCGGCTTGGGCGGTCTACGACGTCTTCGCCACCGCCGGCGAAGACGAGCAGCTGTTCATCGGCGTCGTAAGCGATAACCAATGGCAGGCTTTCTGCTTGGACTTCGGCCTCGACCATCTGCTCGCCGATCCGACGCTTGCCGAGAACAACCAGCGTGTGCTTGCGCGCGAATGCTTTCTGCCCGAAATACGCGCGCTCTTCGCGGGTATGACCCGCGCCGAGATCATGCCCAAACTCGAGGCGATCGGCCTCCCCTTTGCTCCGATCGCGCGTCCGCAGGATCTCTTCGACGATCCTCATCTTCGCGCCTCGAACGGCCTGATCGATCTGACGCTGATCGACGGAACGCCGACCCGCTTGCCTGCCCTGCCGCTGGAGATCGACGGAAAGCGCATGGGGCTCCGCCACGATCTAGCTAGGCCTGGCGCCGACAATGAAGCGATACTCGGCAAGCCCGCCGACGCGCGCCCGACCTAAAGCGTCTGCGGATGCGGCACGGCGCGCATGTCGAGCGCCAGTCGGTAACGATCGCCGCGATAATGGGCGGCGGTGCGTGCGAGGCAGCGGCCGGCGAGTGTGCGGATGATGCGCTCGATGCGAATGATCGGCGCACGTGGCTCGATCCGTAGCTGCGAGACGAGCGCCGGCCCCGCCGCAATCGCTGAGATAAGCTGCTGACCGTCGCCGATCGTATAGCCCGCGCCGCGCAGAAGCTCGAGCAGCGGTGTGGTGCCCAGCCGCTGACGAGTGAGTTCGGCCCCGAATTCGGCGGGAACCTGGCTTTCGATCAGCCCGATCGGCTCGCCGCGCATGTGTCGTCGTCGGAGAGCATGGATGACCGGCTCTCCGATCGCGATTTCGAGCGCTGCGGCGACGTCGGCGGTGGCCGGTTTGAGATGGTAATCGAGCAGCTCGACCTTGGTATCGCGGCCGAAAGCAATGAGCGAGTCGATCGCATGCTCAGGCGTGACCTCGACACCCTCAGGGCGTACCCGGTGAATGACCCGCGTACCGACGCGGCGCTTGCGCTCGACCAAATCGGCATCGGCAAGCTCCTGCAACGACCGCCTAGCCGTAATCCGCGAGACTCCGAAACGCGCCACCAGCTCCCGTTCGGTAGGTACCATCGCGCCGTATGGAATGGTGCCGGCATAAATGTCGTCGCACAGCGCGAGAAATATCTGGTGATAGAGCGGCATCGCCGTATCGCGCTGGATATCCCCCCCCTCCGCCATGTCGTTCACCTTTATGCCGATCATTCTGATAATAACACTTTTATTAATTGCCTTATGTCTATATCAAAATTCGGCTCGATGCCGAGCGAACGAGGACCGCCGTTTGCCGCTAACCCTTTTCCACAAAATCTGGCAGGCGCACCGTATCGTCGACATTGATGCCGACACCGCGCTGGTCGCGATCGACCGCATTCTGTTGCACGAGCGCACCGGCGGCGTCGCGCTACGTGGCCTGATGGCCTCCGGGCGCGCCGTTATCGAGCCGGCGCACGTCTTCGTCACGATGGACCATGTCGTCGACACGCTGCCCGGCCGCACAGATCGCACGATCATGCCGACCGGTCATGAATTCATCACCATCACGCGCGCCGCCGCGAAGGCGGCAGGCGTACGGCTCTTCGACATCGGCGACAGACGCCAGGGCATCGTCCACGTCATCTCGCCCGAGCAGGCGATCGTCTTGCCCGGTCTCACCCTCGTGTGCCCCGACAGCCATACATCGACGCAGGGCGCGCTGGGCGCGCTCGCCTGGGGAATCGGCTCGACCGAGGCCGAGCATGCGCTCGCCACCGGTACGCTACGCGTCAAACGTCCTGCAACGATGCGGATCAATGTCCGAGGGCGGCTTGCCGAAGGCGTCACCGCCAAGGATCTGGCGCTGCACATCGTCGCCGCGCTAGGCAGCAGCGGCGCCAAGGGGCGGATCGTCGAATTTGCCGGCGAGGCAATCGAGGCGCTCGCGATCGAGGCGCGGATGACCTTGTGCAACATGGCCGCAGAGCTTGGTGCTTTTTCGGCGATCATCGCGCCGGACGAGACGACCATCGCCTATCTCGAAGGCCGTCCCTTCGCACCACGGGGTTCCGCTTGGACGCAAGCCTGCGCTTATTGGCGAACGCTCATGAGCGATGCCGGCGCGCATTTCGATGCCGAGGAGCATTTCGACGGCAGCAAAGTCCGTCCTATGCTGAGCTGGGGGACGAGTCCGGAGCAATCGCTTCCGGCTGTTGCCACTACCCCCGCCCCGAACGATCGGGACGAGGGCGACGGGAACGCCCGCTCTCGCGCCTATATGAGCGTGGCGGGCGCAACCAGGCTTGATGATCTGGCGATCGATGGGGCCTTCATCGGATCCTGCACCAATAGCCGCCTTTCCGATCTACGCCGCGTCGCCGACGTTTTGCGCGGGCGGCATGTTGCAGAGGGAGTCCGTGCTATCTGCGTACCGGGATCGGGGTTGGTGAAGGAAACCGCCGAAGCCGAAGGTATCGATCGTGTGCTGCGCGAAGCCGGTTTCGAGTGGCGCGAGCCGGGCTGCTCCATGTGCTTCTTCGCGGGAGGCGAGTCATTCGGCGAGGGCCAACGGGTCGTCTCGAGCACCAACCGCAACTTCGAGAGCCGCCAGGGTCTCAGGGTCCGCACCCACATCGCCTCGCCGGAGACGGTGGCCGCCTCCGCAGTGCTCGGCCGGCTGGGCACCGTCAACGATCTGACGCAAGTGACGGAGCCGGTCGCATGACCCCGCTCGGCATCGTGACCAGCGTTGCCGCACCGCTCATCCGCGACAATATCGATACCGACACCATCATCCCCTCGCGCGAGATACGCTCGGCGACCAAGACCGGGCTGGCCGACGGACTGTTCGCTGGCTGGCGCTATCTCGACTCGGCGCGTACTCCTGACCCGGACTTCATCCTCAATCAGCCAGCCTATCACGAGGCGCAGATCCTACTTGGCGGCGCCAACTTCGGCTGTGGATCGAGCCGGGAGCAGGCGGCTTGGGCGTTGACCGAATATGGCATTCGCGTAATTATCGCACCCTCGTTCAACCCGATTTTCCGCCGAAACTGCGTCCGCAACGGCATCCTGCCCGCCGAGACCGATCCGCATTCCATCGCGAGGACTGCGGGCGAACGATCCGTCACCGTCGACCTCGCCTTGCGCTCCATTATCTGTCCTGACGGCCAAGCCTCGAGCTTCGCGATCGACGACGAAGCGGCGGCAATGCTGCTCGGCGGCCTCGACGAGATCGCACTGACCCTCTCCCAATACCCAGCGATCCATAGCTGGCGCATCAGTGACCACGCGGCGCGGCCCTGGGCCTATCTCGCCTAGGCAAAGCGGCTCATCTTCAACCCTATCGCAAGGCTGTCATAGCAGCCTCGTAACACCATGCTGCGCCTCTCCACGAAGGTCTCGCTCCTTCCGTCTTACCGCCCGGCGGATACGCATCAGCGCAATGGCGTGAGCGGCGGATAATCCGCCGGGTCGAACATCAGATGCGCCTTCCAGCGACCGGATGCCACCAAGGCGACAATCTCTCGACGCACTAGCGTCGCCAATATGCGCGTTGCACGCGTCGCAATATTGCCGGGCTGGGTTGCAAGGACCAGCTGCCGCGTGACCATCGGCTTTTCGACCGGCGCATATCTCAGCCGGCCGGCTTCCGCCTCCAAGCTGAAGGCGGATAGGGGCAACATCGTATAGCCTAGATGGGATTCGACCAGTTCCTTCATCAGCGTGAAGGAGTCTGCCTGAAAGCGGACACTGATCGGCTTCCTGGCCTTCGCGGCCGCGCTATCGACGATGACGCGCAAGCCGTGCGGATGGCTCGGCAATATCAGCGGCAGATGCGCGAGACGCTCGAACGAGACGGGCCTATCGGCGCTCAACTCGCTATCGGATGGCCCGACCAGCATGATATCCTCGATCAGCAATTCCTCCGCCCTGAGCTGGAGATCGGCGGCGGGTCCGTAGAGCAAGGCCAAATCGATCTCGCCGCGCTGGAGCCAATCGATGAGATGCGCGCCATATCCCTCGACGACGCGGAGCGAGACGTTCGGCGCGTGCGCCACCACGCTGCGCGAAAGCGCTCCGGCAAGCACATTGCTTGTCGTCGGCGGCATACCGAACGCGATGTTGCCGCCAACCGCATGCGACAATGCGCGCACATCTTCAAATACCTGCTCGATCTGACGAAGCGGGCCAACCAGCCGCATGCGGAGCTCCTCGCCCGCTTCGGTCAACGCCATGCCGCGACGATGACGCGCGAATAGCGGTGCGCCGATCTGCTCCTCGAGCAGCTGCATCTGCCGGCTTAGTGCCGGCTGAGCGATGCGCAGACGATCGGCCGCGCGGCTGACCGAGCCGATCTCGGCGACACGCACGAAGTTGGCAAGATGTTTGAAGTTCATGGAGCTATCGCAGATATCGAATACCGGCATGGCTCATACCCTATTTGGACTTTGTTCGATAGGAGGCGCCCTCCTAGAGCGTAGCGGCGGCGATTGTCCGCGCAGGAGATTTTATGGCGACGGCGGCGATCGAGCGAACGGCGGACGCCTCGGATGAGGCGTCTCCTTGGGCCCGCGTAATCTACGACGCGCTGATGGCGGCAAATGTCCGCCACATGAGCTACGTTCCGGATGCAGGCCACTCGCGGCTGATCGAGCTCCTGCGCGACACGCCCGAGGTAACGGCAAC
>CAXTMT010000012.1:0-6457 GCA_964245355.1 uncultured Sphingomonadaceae bacterium | reverse complement strand
GCAAGAGCGTCGCGATCGCCGCGGGTTCGTGGGCGGGGGGACGGCGCTCGGTCCTGCTCATGCAGTCGAGCGGGGTCGGCAATTGCGTCAACATGCTCTCGCTGATCGCGAGTTGCCGCATGCCGTTCCTGACGGTGGTGACGATGCGCGGCGAATGGGCGGAGTTCAATCCGTGGCAGGTCCACATGGGACGCGCCACGCCGCATGCGTTCGAGATGATGGGGATGCGGGTCGTGCGGGTCGATTGCATGCAGGACTTGGCGGAAACCATGTCGGCCGTCGCGGCCATGGCGTTCGACAGCGATCAGGCGATCGCCGTGCTGCTGTCGCAAAAGCTGCTCGGCAGGAAGACGTGGGTGGCGAAATGAGCGGCACGGCCGAAAAGCCCGGCGGGCTGGAGCGGCGTGGCGCGGTGGCCGCGCTGCTGCTCGATCGAGACGATCTCCTGGTGGTGACCGGGTTGGGATCACCTACCTATGACGTGTTTGCGGCGGGAGACCACGACGGCAATTTCTACCTCTGGGGCGCGATGGGCGGCGCGGCGCTCGTCGGGCTTGGGATAGCGCACGCGCAGCCCGACAGACCTGTGGCGGTGTTCACCGGCGATGGCGAGCAGTTGATGGGGCTCGGCGGGCTGGCGACGATCGCCGTGAGCGGTGCCAAAAATCTCTCGGTCGTCGTGCTCGACAACGGGCATTTCGGGGAGACCGGCGGGCAGCTCAGCCATAGCGGGCTTGGCGTCGATCTGGCGATCGTCGCGAGGGGGGCCGGCTTTCCAGTCGCCCGGACGGTCAACACGGTCGACGAGCTCGACGAGGCGCGGGCTACGATCAAACGGACGACCGATGGGCCGCGCCTGATCGTCGTGCGCATCGCCAATGGCGAGACGCCGCGTGCGCTGCCGATGCGCGACGGCAGCGCGATCAAGACGCGGTTCCGCGCGCATATCGGTCTGCCCGCAAGCTGATGTCCGATGGGGTGCCTCGGCTCCGGCAATTCAGGAACATCGTCGACGGCGAGGGTGCCGAGACGAAGGATGTAATCGAATCGTTCGATCCCTTCACCGGCCGGCCCTGGGCGGTCATCCCGCGCTGCGGACAGGCCGAGGTGGACACGGCGGTGACGAAGGCCAAGGCTGCGTTTCGCGCGCCCGCCTGGCGCTGCATCACCGCCACTCAGCGCGGCAAGCTGCTTGTGCGATTCGCCGACATCCTCGAACGCGAAGCGGACGCCCTCGCCGCGATCGAGAGCCAAGACAACGGCAAGTTGATCGCCGAGACGAGCGCGCAGCTACACTATCTCTCCGAATGGTATCGCTATTTCGGCGGCCTTTGCGACAAGATCGAAGGCGCCGTCCTACCGATCGACAAACCAATGATGCACGCCTTCACGCGCCGCGAGCCAATCGGCGTCATCGCCTGCATCACTCCTTGGAACTCTCCGCTGCTGCTGCTCGGGTGGAAGCTCGCCCCGGCACTCGCCGCCGGCAATACCGCCGTCATCAAGCCTTCGGAACATGCGTCCTGCTCGACGCTCGCGTTCGCCGCTCTGTTCGAGGAGGCGGGCTTTCCTCCCGGCGTGGTCAATACGGTGACGGGCTATGGCAGTGAAGCAGGGGCGCCGCTGGCCGCACACGCCGACATCGCTAAGATCGCCTTCACCGGAGGAGAACCGGGCGGGCTCGCGGTTTACGCCGCCGCCGCCGCTGGGCTGAAGAAAGTATCGCTCGAACTCGGCGGCAAGTCGCCCAATATCATTTTCGACGATGCCGATTTGGACAAGGCGGTCGACGGCGCGATTTCGGGTATCTTCGCGGCGACCGGTCAGACTTGCATCGCCGGATCGCGGCTGCTGGTGCAGCGCAGCGTACATGACGAGGTCGCCGCACGGCTGATCGCATTGGCGAAGGCCGCGCGGATCGGCGATCCCGGTCGCGCCGAGACGCAAGTCGGACCGGTTACGACACGCGATCAGCTCGCCAAGGTGCTCGATCATATCGAACGAGCGACTGCTTCCGGTGCGACCTGCGTCCTCGGCGGCAAGCGACCGCAGGAGCCATCTTTAGCAGAGGGCTGGTTCGTCGAGCCGACGATCTTCACGGGTGTCGACAATGCGATGCCGATCGCGCGCGAGGAGGTGTTCGGACCGGTGCTGGCCGTGATCCCGTTCGAGGACGAGGACGATGCCGTCGCGATCGCCAACGACAGCGACTATGGATTGGCCGCTGGCGTATGGACTACCGACATTGGCCGGGGGCTGCGCATGGCCGAGCGCCTGGAAGCAGGCACCGTCTGGGTGAACACCTATCGTGCGGTCAGCTTCATGGCGCCATTCGGCGGCGTGAAACGCAGCGGTATCGGACGCGAAAGCGGACGGATCGCGATTGAGGAATATCTGGAGACGAAAACAGTGTGGGTCGACATGGGCACCCCTGCCGCCAACCCGTTCGTAATCCGCTGACAAGGAGCTGAGGATGGCGTTGCCGCCTTCCACACGGCAGGCGTCTCGAGCCATCCCGCATCAATATGGCCAGGGGATCGAGATAGGCTTGGACGTATACGACACAGCGCCGACTGGCGATCATCAGGAGACCTCCATGTCCGGCCCCTTCGACGTCACGTTTCCCGAAATCCGGGAGGCCGTTCGCCACCTTTGCGCCGACTTTCCCGGCAGCTATTGGCAGGCGCTCGACCGCGACCGGACCTATCCAAGCGAGTTCGTGCGGACGCTCACCCGCGAAGGCTTCCTCTCGGTCCTGATACCCGAGGAGTTCGGCGGATCGGGCCTCGGCCTCGGGGCGGCGACGGCGATCCTCGAGGAGATCCATCGGGCCGGGTGCAATGGCGGCGCCTGCCATGCGCAGATGTACACGATGGGCACCTTGCTCAAGCATGGATCGCCTGAGCAGAAGGCTGCCTATCTCCCCAAGATCGCGAGCGGCGAGCTCCGCCTGCAGGCCTTCGGCGTCACCGAGCCGACCAGCGGAACCGATACCACGCGCATCCGCGCCTTCGCGCGGCGCGACGGCGACGATTACGTGGTCAACGGGCAGAAGATATGGATCAGCCGCGCCGAACATTCCGATCTGATGATACTGCTCGTCCGCACCACGGCGCGTGAGCAAGGTGCCAAGCCTTCGGACGGCATCAGTGTCCTGCTGGTGGATATGCGCAACGCCGTGGGAAACGGCCTTGTCATCCGGCCGATCCGCACGATGCTGAACCATGCCACCACCGAATTGTTCTTCGACGATCTGCGCGTGCCGGCAAGCAACCTCGTCGGCGTCGAAGGCAAGGGTTTCAGATATATCCTCGACGGTATGAATGCCGAGCGCATCCTGATTGCGAGCGAATGCGTCGGTGACGGCCGCTTCTTCACCGATCGGGCGACGGCCTATGCGAAGGCGCGGTCGGTGTTCGGCCGTACCATCGGTGAAAACCAGGGCGTACAATTTCCGATCGCGCGCGCGCACGTCCAGCTCAGCGCGGCGGCGGAAATGGTTGCCAAGGCGGCGGGGATGTTCGAGGCTGGCATCCCCTGCGGCACCGAGGCCAATATGGCGAAGATGCTCGCTTCGGAGGCGAGCTGGTTCGCGGCTGACATGTGTGTGCAGACGCATGGCGGCTTCGGCTTTGCCGAGGAATATGACATAGAGCGCAAATTCCGCGAGACGCGGCTGTACCAGGTTGCCCCGATCAGCACCAACCTGATCCTCAGCCATGTCGCAACCCACGTGCTCGGGCTGCCGAAGTCGTTCTGATGGCGGTTCTCGATGGAATTCTCGTGGTCGCGCTGGAACAGGCGGTGGCGGCGCCGTTATGCACACAGCGGCTCGCCGACGCTGGCGCGCGCGTCATCAAGATCGAACGGCCTGAGGGCGATTTCGCTCGCGGCTACGATCATGTCGTTCATGGCGAGAGTGCCTATTTCGCTTGGTTGAACCACGGCAAGCAATCGCTGGCGCTCGATATCAAGCGGCCGGACGACTTCGCGTTGATTGAGCGCATCCTCGGCAAGGCGGACGTGTTCGTCCAGAATCTCGCGCCGGGTGCCACTACGCGCGCGCGCCTTGGATCGGCCGAGCTACGCTCCCGGTATCCGCGGCTGATCACCTGCGACATTTCGGGTTACGGCGAGGCTGGACCCGCACGCGACATGAAAGCATATGATTTCCTGATCCAGTGCGAATCCGGTCTCGCCTCGATCACCGGAACGCCCGATGCGCCGGGGCGCGTCGGCGTCTCGGTCGCCGACATAGGCTGCGGCATGAACGCCCATGCCGCGATTCTGCAGGCGCTTTACGAGCGCACGCATACCTTGCTTGGTCGTGGCATATCGGTGTCGTTATTCGACAGCTTGGCCGACTGGATGGCGGTGCCTCTGCTCCATTATGATTATGGCCGTACGGCGCCGGCTCGCGTTGGCCTCAAGCATCCATCGATCGCTCCTTACGGAGCCTTTCCCTGCGTCGACGGAAAAGCCGTGGTGATTTCGATCCAGAACGAGCGTGAATGGCGAACCCTGTGCGCCAAGGTGTTACTGTCACCGGCGCTTGCTGCCGATGCGCGCTTCGCCACCAACACGCTGCGCGCCGCCAACCGCCAGACGCTGGATGCGGCGGTCGGCGCGGTATTCACGGGATTGCGGTATGAAGACGCGGTGGCACGACTGGCGGCGGCGAATATCGCTTACGCGTCGGTCAACGAGGTGGCCGACCTTTCGGCGCACGGCCAATTGCGCAGGCTTACGGTCCAGTCGCCCACCGGCGATATCGCCATACCGGCGCCGCCGATACGCTGGGATGGTGGCGAGGAGGCAGGCAGCGCCGTGCCCGCGATCGACAGCCATGGCGCCGCGATCAGGGCCGAGTTCGCGTGACGGACGTGCAATTCTACCTCGGACGCCAGGAGCGGCAATCCGACGTGTCCGATGCAGAACGTATGGCGGGGCTGGCAGCCTTGCTCGATCATGACGTGCCGCCGTGGGCCGAAGGCGTACTGCCTCCCCTTGGCCACTGGCTCTGCTTCCGTTCGTGCGCGCGACAGTCGCTGATCGGGGCGGATGGGCATCCGTTGCGCGGCGTTCGGGGCCTGCTGCCGGCGGTCGATCTGCCGCGGCGGATGTGGGCGGGAAGTCGCGTCCGGTTTCTTGCGGACATCCCGCTCGGAACGCCGATCGAGCGTATTTCGACCGTTGTCGCGGTGGCGCCCAAGGAGGGGCGATCGGGCAAGATGCTGTTCGTCACCATCCGCCATGAGATTGCGCCGAGCGGCGGCGCGATGGCGATCATGGACGAGCACGACATCGTTTATCGCGAAGCTGCCGTGGCGGGTGTGCCGATCGTCCGGCCCACGGTCGGGGCTGGCGCGCCGGAGCCCATCAGCCGCACTGTCACGCCCGATCCCGTCATGCTGTTTCGCTATTCCGCGGTGACCTTCAACGGCCATCGCATCCATTATGACCGTGATTATTGCCGCGACGTAGAGGCCTATTCCGGGCTGGTCGTACACGGCCCACTCGTCGCCACCCTGATGCTCGACCATCTGCTGCGCTATCGACCGCGCGCGCGGATCGGCGCTTGCTCGTTTCGTGCGATATCGCCGCTGTTTGACAATGAGGACATCAGGCTGGGCCTGACCGAAACCCCTGACGGAGCGTCGCTCCGGGCGGTCGGCCCCGCCGGCCCTGCGATGACGGCTGTTGCGGACTATGCCGCCTGATAAAGCGTCCACTGGACCGGGGGGAGCGCTATCCTCGCGGCGCAGCATAGCGGATCGGGAGGCCGCTCATTGATTAGCGGCCGAGCCCGAACCGTCCGCGCGATCTACCAAGTCTATTTGGCGCTGGATTCGGTTGAGGAAGAAAGCAGCCGGAGCAGGGGTTCGTCGGCATCGAGGATGGTGAAGCGATTGCCGCCATGTATATCGCAGAGGACAGATCCGGGCGGCGTGAACACGAGGATGGTCGAGCCGTGCTCGAACGACGGTGATGGACAGCGTCGACACAGCCATGCCGGGCTCGCGCGAGAGTGGCTCGACAGCCGACCGCTTGCGGTATAGCCCGGCGAGCTCCCGAACCTTCCGCCGGATCATGCCGACCTCGACCCGATTGCGCTTCACCGTGCGGGTGAAGGCGGGGATCGATGCCCAGCGCTCGCCGGAGCCGGCGCGGAGCAGGTCGGCGCGAATGTTGCCGTTCGAGACGATGTGGCCCGGGAACGGCAGGACATTGCCCGACATCAGCCAAGCGAGATGTTCGCGCACGGCTGAGGGCTCCCAACCGGTGTCTGCGAAGATCGCGCAATCTGGCATCGGCTTGATCTCGCCGTGCGCGGCCATCAACGCCAGGGTGCTCGACTCGACGCCCGCGCCGAGGCTGAGCACACGCAGCCGGATCGTCGGGGCGGCGTTCGGGACGAGGAAGGGGGTCGCCCGGCCAGCCGGCCGGGCGGAAGCGA
>CAXTMT010000011.1:6500-32994 GCA_964245355.1 uncultured Sphingomonadaceae bacterium | reverse complement strand
GGATGTTGGTCTTGCCCGCGCCATTTTCCCCGGTCAGCACGACGAAGCCGGCGCCGGCTTGCAGCACCGTGTCGGCGTGGTTGCGGAAATCGGTCAGCGCGAGGCGGGTGAGCGTCACGTCCAGCTAAGAGCCGCCCGTACGAGATCCTGCACCCGCGCCATCAGGGCTTCGGGCAAGCGCCCCTGCGTCCGCTCGATCGATTCCAGTTCGATCGCCGCTATTTTCGCGGTGCGAATGAAGCAGGGTATCGGCAAGCCATATTCGGCATGGTCCGGTCCGATCGGCAAATCGCCCGGCCACAACCCCCGCCGCGCGCTGGTGATCATCAAGGTCCATAACAGCACACCGTCCGGGCCGACCGGGCGGCTTACGACCAGCGCCGGGCGTGCCTGAGACCGATCGCGCTCGACGAACGGAAACGGCACACGGACGACATCGCCGATCTCAAAAATCCTTGAAATCCTCACAGTCGATCTCGTCGCGCCATTCACTGAAGCTGACGAACGGATCGAACGGATCGCCGTTCTTCACGCGGGTCAGCACGACGCGATCGCCGTCGATCTCATAGGCCAGACGCTCGCCGGCCTGCAGTCCGAGCGCAGCACGGACCGCGCGCGGTACGGTGGTCTGACCCTTGGCGGTAATGCGGCTTTCGATCACGGAGCAGAGGTAAGAAATTTCCTTACCTCGGGCAAGCGCTTCGTTAGGCTCACACCCGCATCGGCATCAGCACGTACAGCGCCGGCGCCTTGTCGTTCTCGCGGATCAGCGTCGGCGCGGCGGCGTCGGCGAGGTGGATTTCGCATTCGTCGCCGTCGATCTGGCCGAGAATGTCGAGCAGGTAGCGGGCGTTGAAGCCGATCTCGAAATTCTGCGACGTGTAGCTGCCCGTCACTTCCTCGGCGGCGGTGCCGTTTTCGGGGCTGGTCACCGAGAGCGTGATCTTGTCGCGCTCCAGCGACATCTTCACGGCGCGGGTCTTCTCGCTGGCGATGGTGGCGACGCGGTCGACGCCGTCTTCGAAGCTGCGCGGATCGATCTTGAGCAATTTGTCGTTCGCGGTCGGGATGACGCGGCTGTAATCGGGGAAGGTGCCGTCGATCAGCTTGGAGGTGAGGATCGCCGAGCCGAGCCCGAAGCGCACCTTCGTGGGCGACAAGGTCACCTCGACCGAGCCATCGACCTCGTCGAGCAGCTTGCGCAATTCGCCGACGCATTTCCGCGGTACGATCACGTCCGGCATCCCCTCGGCGCCGTCGGGGCGCGCGACGGTGACGCGGGCGAGGCGGTGGCCATCGGTGGCGGCTGCCTTCAGCACCGGGGTCGCATCGTCCGAAACGTGGAGGAAGATACCGTTCAGATAATAGCGCGTCTCTTCGGTCGAGATGGCGAAGCGCGTCTTGTCGATGATCTGCTTGAGCGTTTCGGCGGGCAGCTCGAACTTGGTCGGCAATTCCCCTTCCGCGATCACCGGGAAATCGTCGCGCGGCAGGGTCTGCAGGTTGAAGCGGGCGCGACCCGCGGTGATCAGCATCTTGCCGTCGGCGGCGGTGAGCTGGACCTGGCTGCCTTCGGGCAGCTTGCGGGCGATGTCGAAGAGCGTGTGGGCCGAAACGGTGGTGGCGCCGGCGGTGTCGACCGCGGCGGCGATCGTCTCGACGAACTGCAGGTCCAGATCGGTCGCCATCAGCTTCAGCGCGCCGTCGGCGGTCGCCTCCAGCAGCACGTTCGAAAGGATCGGAATCGTGTTCCGCCGCTCGACCACCGATTGGACGTGGCTGAGCGCCTTCAGGAGGGTCGCCCGCTCGATCGTCGCCTTCATTTGCCGCCCCATAAACTTGCTTGGACGAAGGTTATAGCGCGGCTTGGGCGTGGCGGAAGAGGCTATGCTGGAAAAGCGCGCCCCGAAGCGCTATAAAGACGGCTTCCATGAACGCGCCGATGCCCATCCCTGGCCTCACCGATCCGGTGCCGGTCCCCCGCCCTGCTGTTGCTCGGGCGGACGGGCGCGTCGATCTGGTCGGCCGGTCGAAGGACGAGTTGCGCGCCTTGCTGGCCGAGGCAGGGCTCGATGCCAAGCAGGCCAAGCTGCGCGCCAAGCAATTGTGGCACTGGATCTACAATCGCGGCGCCACCGAATTCGCGGTGATGACCGACATCGCCAAGACCATGCACCCGTGGCTGGCCGAACGCTTCGTCATCGCCCGGCCGGAGGTGGTCGAGGCGCAGGTCTCGGTCGACGGTACGCGCAAGTGGCTGCTCAAGACCGACGACGGCCATGATTATGAGATGGTGTTCATCCCCGATGCCGATCGCGGTACGCTTTGCGTCTCGAGCCAGGTCGGCTGTACGCTCAACTGCACCTTCTGCCACACCGGTACGATGCGGCTGGTGCGCAACCTCACCGCCGGCGAGATCGTGGGGCAAGTGATGCTGGCGCGCGATGGTCTGGGCGAATGGCCGTCCGCACCCGAGGGAAGGCTGCTCACCAACATCGTGATGATGGGCATGGGCGAGCCGCTCTACAATTTCGACGGGGTCCGCGACGCGCTGAAGCTGGTGATGGACGGCGACGGACTCGCGCTCTCGAAGCGGCGGATCACGCTTTCCACATCGGGCGTAGTGCCGATGATGGCACGGGCGGGGGCGGAGATCGGCGTCAACCTCGCGGTGTCGCTTCACGCGGTGACCAAGGTGGTGCGCGACGAGCTGGTGCCACTCAACAAGAAATACGGGATCGAGTTATTGCTGGAGGCCTGCGCGGCCTATCCCGGCGCGAACAACGCCCGGCGCATCACCTTCGAATATGTGATGCTGAAGGACAAGAACGACAGCGACGCCGACGCGCACGAGCTCGTCCGCCTGCTGCGCAAATATGATCTGCCGGCGAAGGTGAATCTGATCCCGTTCAATCCCTGGCCGGGCAGCACCTACGAATGTTCGACGAAGGAGCGGATCGCGCGCTTCTCGGACATCGTGTTCAAGGGCGGCATTTCGGCACCGGTGCGCACCCCGCGTGGACGCGATATCGATGCGGCCTGTGGGCAGCTGAAGACCTCTGCCGAGAAGCGCCGACGCTCGGAGATCGATCGGGACGCGGCCGAGGTGGCGCTGAGCTAATACCTCCCCGGTACGGGGGGGGGACCATGCGGAGCATGGTGGAAGGGTGTCACCATCAGCGGTTACACCCCTCCGTCAGCCCTGCGGGCTGCCACCTCCCCTTGCAGGCGAGGATTTGCTACTTTGATGGAGGCGGCGGCGGCATGTCGCCTTCGGGGCCGCCATGCCCTTCCATGCCATGACGATGCCAGCCGCCGGGTCCACGTCCGCCGAATGCCGCACGGATCTCGTCGGGCGAGACGATGCCGTCATGGTTGGTGTCGAGGCGATCGAAGAAGGTGGCGGCCGCCGTCTGCGCTTCGGCGAGGGTCACCGCGCCATCATGGTTGGCGTCGGCCTTCTCGAACCAGTGCATGCCCAGCAGCATCATGCCGCCGCCCATCGGACCGCGACCATGATCGGGGCCGCCATGCTCGCCCATCGGCGGCCTGTCGTGACCGGCAGGTCCACCCGGACCGCCCGGATGCGCCACGTCGAACTCGGATTTCGAGATCGCGCCATCATGGTTGCTGTCGAGGCGCGAGAATTCGCGGTCGCGATGCTCCTTGATCCGCTCCTCCATCCGCATCCCGCGGAACGCCTTGACCTCTTCCTGCGTGACCTTGCCGTCATGGTTCAGATCGAGCTCGGCGAAATGCTTGGCGACCATCGCCTGCGCATCGGCCTTGGTGATCGGCTTCATCATCGGGCCGTGCATTTCCCCCGGCGGCGGGCCGGGCTGGGCGACGAGCGGCACGGCGACCAGGGCCATCAGGCCGGCGCCGACAAAAGCAATCTTCATCTCAAACTCTCCCCACTCATGGGCATACGGCCCGATGATGCCGCTTCTGGACGAGTCGTGTTACCCCGTTAGTTCCGTTCCGAAACCTATGTTGCGCCTCTGACATGGTTGTCCCTGGGGGCGTCTTTCTCTAAGGCGCGCGCCGTTTCGGCAGGAGTGTGGAATGAGCGACGTCAAGCGGGTGGTGCTGGCTTATTCGGGCGGGCTCGACACGAGCGTGATCCTGAAATGGCTGAAGGAGACCTACAGTTGCGAGGTCGTCACCTTCACCGCCGATCTGGGGCAGGGCGAGGAGCTGGAGCCGGCGCGCGCCAAGGCCAAGCTGATGGGCGTGAAGGACGAGCATATCTTCATCGACGATCTGCGCGAAGAATTCGTCCGCGATTATGTGATGCCGATGATGCGCAGCAATGCGCTCTACGAGGGGCTGTACCTGCTCGGCACCTCGATCGCCCGCCCGCTGATCGCCAAGCGCCAGATCGAGATCGCTAGGGCGGTCGGCGCCGACGCGGTCAGCCACGGCGCGACCGGCAAGGGTAACGATCAGGTTCGCTTCGAGCTCGGCTATTATGCGCTGGCGCCCGATATCCGCGTGATCGCACCATGGCGGGAATGGGATCTCACCAGCCGCACCCGCCTGATCGAATATGCCGAACAGCATCAGATCGCGGTGAGCAAGGACAAGCGCGGCGAAAGCCCCTTCTCCACCGACGCGAACCTGCTCCACACCTCGTCCGAGGGCAAGGTGCTGGAGGATCCGTGGGAGGAGGTGCCCGATTACGTCTATTCGCGCACCGACAGCCCCGAGGATGCGCCCGACACGCCCGAATATATCACGGTCGATTTCGAGCGCGGCGACGCGGTGGCGATCAACGGTATCGCCTTGTCGCCGGCGGCTTTGCTCACCAAGCTCAACGAGCTCGGCAAGACGCACGGTATCGGCCGGCTCGATCTGGTCGAGAACCGTTTCGTCGGCATGAAATCACGCGGCATGTACGAGACGCCGGGCGGCACCATCTACCATCTCGCCCACCGCGGCATCGAGCAGATCACCCTCGATCGCGGCGCCGCGCACCTGAAGGACGAACTCGCCCCGCGCTATGCCGAGCTGATCTACAACGGCTTCTGGTTCTCGCCCGAGCGCGAGATGCTGCAGGCCGCGATCGACCACAGCCAGGAAAAGGTTTCGGGTACGGTCCGCCTGAAACTCTACAAGGGTTCGGTGATCGTCGTCGGTCGCCGATCGCCCCATTCGCTCTATTCGGAAAAGGTCGTCACCTTCGAAGACGATCAGGGCGCCTACGATCAGCGCGACGCGGCGGGCTTCATCAAGCTCAATGCGCTGCGCCTTCGTCTGTTGGGGCGCCGCGACGGTCGTTAAGCTCTTCACGCCGGTCGATTGCGCGGGCATATCTGCGGGATGGCGCGCAAGACCGGTCCCCTAACCAAGCTGCTTGCGCGGTTTTCGTGTCTGATGGGTAAGCATGATCGCTCGCGCAGCCAGGCGGTGCGCTATGCCGACAATACCGTGCTGAGCCACTGCCGGCATTGCGGCAAGGCGATGTTCCGCCATCCACGCGAAGGCTGGATGGTCGAGCGGCGTGCCGAGCAGCGCTGTTTCGAGCGCGCCGGCCGCGGACACCACCATGAGAGCGACGACGGCGCGGAATAACTGCCGGGTTGTCGGGGCGGTGGCGGCGATCCTGCTGCTCGCCGTCGATCCCGTTTGCGCCGCTACGGATTTCGAGCGGCAGGTGCTGGCCACGCTCAACGCCGTCCGCGCCGATCCCGATGCTTATGCGGTGGATCTCGGGCGGTATCGCGGCTTCTACCACGGCCGTATCCTGCGCCTGCCCGACGGCGGCATCCCGTTTCGTACGCAGGAGGGAGCAGCCCCGCTGCTGCTGGCGATCCCCTTCCTCCACGCCCAGCCGCACATGGCGCCGCTGGAGCAGAGCGGATTGCTGGAGGAAGCGGCGCGCGATCATGCCCGCTACCAAAGCGAAAACGGCACTACCGGCCATTACGAGCGCGCCGGTTTCGGCCCCGGCGAACGGGTCGCGGCCTTGGGCGGCGGGGTCGAGGTCGCCGAGGTCATCACCTACGGCCCGCGCGATCCGGCCGAGATGATCCGACAGCTGGTGATCGACGATGGCGTCCCCGATCGCGGCCACCGCCGCATCCTGTTCGATCCGAGTCTCCGCTACGCCGGCGTCGCCTGCGGGCCGCACCGGCAATTTCGCACGATGTGCGTGATCGATCTGGCACGGGTGTGGAACGGCGGCGGAAGCCGCTCGCCCGAGCAATGGCTGCACGATCGCGCGGCGCGCTTCACCGCGACGATCCGGGGGGCGCTCACTCGCTGACGGGAGGCTTGATGCCCCACAGCAGTAGACCCAGCAGCAGCGAAAGCGCCGCGGCGCCGGTCCAGAACGCGGTTGCCGGGCCGAAATCGTAATGATGGATGCCGGCGACGATACGCTCGCCGTGCTGGATGAGGTAACCCGAGACCTCCTCCTGGATCGCCGAGCCGAGGTAGCTGAACGTCCCCATCACGCCCACGACCGCGCCGACGATCGCCTTGGGCACGATATCGACCGCGAACAGCCCGCCGATCGAGGCGTTGATCGCGCCGAGGCCCACCCCGAACAGGGTCACCTAAATCGGGAGGCAGACCAAATCTGGCACGCGAGCATCGGCTCGTGAATAAGGATCCATCGTCCAGGGATTGAGAGGACGATAGCCGACCTCGCTAATCGCAGCAAAAAAGTCGTCATCATCTTCAGGCGTAAACCAGGCGAACCATTCTACAAACAGGGTAGGCCTTAGCTCTGCCAAAACATGTTTTGAACTTCTAAGAATCTCTTTGTCATAGCCTTCGCAATCGGTTTTGATAAACCGGAGACGCCTGGCATCAGATTCCGGCATCGTATTCAGGATACTCTGAAGCGTCCGACCTTTGGTCACGTATTTTTCGCCGGCGACCGCTTCAAGTTTTTCGCGAAGAGACGAAGAATAATCCGCTCCGATTATGCCGCCGTTACAGTTAGAATTGCCATGATCGGCCAGTTCGACCTCATCCATATCTTCAGTCGTTATTGCGCAACTAATCCTCGAAAAGTTTGCTATATGTTGATTTAATCCGAGGTTCAAATCAAGAATAGCAGCAGCAGCAGGGTTGGGTTCGACCGCATAAACGGAGCCCTTTTTTCTGTTCGAAGCATCAAAAGCGAACAACCCCATCGGAATAGTTGTGTCAGCGGAGTGAGCTCCAATGTCGATACATGTAGATCCAGGAGGAATCAATTGAGCCCAGTTCGCACGCTCCAACTCCGCCAGGATATCACTGAAAGAGCGAGCGCCTTCTGCAGGATGATCCCATTCGCACCATAGCGCACGCCCACAACCCAGCCATCTGCTGGCATCAATGCTGTGAATTGTGCGCGCCGAGGAGAGGTCAAAACTTTGATCGTCCAAGTAAGAATCTTTCTTTATGCATCCTAGGGCACCATGTCCGACTGGTACTGGTTTGGCAACGCCATTTAACGGCCAAAAGTTTGAATAGCGATAGCCCGGCGCAGTTAGCTGGGGCCATTGCTTGAGACTCGAATTTTGTTAAGGATAGTGAGCCCTTATTCTGAGATATCGAAGCGGCTGGGAAGGATCTAGGCGAATGCGCGAAGACAGCCCCTGTTGGTACTATGGCTCCACCTTTGATGCGGAGGAAACGATTCTGCGACACGGCAATAGCGGAGCCGGAAAAGTCCCGAATCGGTTGACCAATTATCTAGGCGTAAAGATCCCGGCCGAAATTCACCCGGCGTATCTCAATGGTCGTCTAGGCGAGCTTGAGGGTCCACCGATTCCAGGGAATTGGCATGCCGACATTGCGGAATGGGCGTCGGTATTGCGTGCTGTTGAACTTTCCGGCCCAACCTTTCGGATGGTCGAACTCGGTTGTGGATGGGGCTGCTGGATGAATAACAGCGGGGCTGCCGCTCGGCAAAGCGGCAAGACAGTAGATTTAATCGGCATCGAAGCAGATGATGGACACTTCGCTTTAGCCAATCGTATTTTGCAGGAAAACGGATTTGGTCCGCGGGAGTTTCAGTTATTTCGTGGAATAGCTGCGGCTAAAAGTGGAACGGCTCTGTTTCCTGTACGGGGAGCGGACACAAATTGGGGGCTAGAGCCAATTTTTGATAACAATCGAATTGAGATCGAGCTAGCCAAATCGAATGGCCAATTTGATGTACTGCCCCTTATCGGTATTGATGAGTTGTCAAGAGAACGCGGACGGATCGATCTACTTCATATCGATATCCAAGGAGGTGAAGCAGACTTTGTTGAGGGGTCGCTTGATGCTCTCCAGCGTAGCGTTTCGACCATGTTAATTGGTACCCACAGCCGACAAATCGAGGGAAAATTATTCAAGATGCTTTTTGCGGAGGGTTGGAAGCTTGAGACCGAAAAAGCGGCGCTTCTAGAACTGAATAACTCTGGTCCTTACGTTCGGATGGACGGCGTACAATTTTGGCGAAATACTAGCTTGTTGCCGCTCTGAGAAACACATTGTGTTGGGCAGACCACATGAGGATGCTGGCCGAACATACTAGATGTACCGCCCTGTTTGTGATGAGGTTGTCTCGGAGATGAGGACGATTAAACTTCTCGCTGTTTGAATCGACTTGGCGTCTGATGGCAATCGAGAAGCATCAGACGCGAGGTCACTAAAACTCGGATGATATTTTGAGGAGCAAGCGGACGCAATAACCTACTTTTGTATATAGCATTTTCCGCCTGTGGCCTCGATCTGGTCTGTCCCGAAAAAGGCTTGGAAAGCTTGCCTCACTTCCGGCCACACATCTCCTTCGGAGTGATAGTCGTCGCCGAGTAGGACGCCCCCTTCACGCAAGAGTGGCCACCATGCCGTCAGATCAGCCATAACAGCGGGATAGTCGTGACCACCATCAATATGCAGGAGATCGACCGTCACGCCACGCGCTTGCAGAACCTTGACTGCGTTCAACGAGTCCAGCGGAATCGGTACGACGTATTCCTGTAAACCCTTCAAGATGATGTTCGACGCGAAAGTGTGAAACAGAGTCGGGTATCCGTCCTGAATCTTGAGACTAGAAAACCATTGGGGTTGGAGCCAGTGATCCCAGGCCCCCAGCCACGTGTCCACCGCCACCACCACGGCGTCCAGACCCAGTTGCTTTATCCGATCGGCCATGGTGATCACCGAGCCGCCCTTCCATACGCCTATCTCGACTACGACTGCCGGACGTGTTTCGTTGATCGCGCGGATGAGATATTCATGATCTGAAGCCCATCCCTGATAGTCGGGCACCGGGACCAACGAGCTCACAAGCGGGTCCATTCCGCCCCAAATAGATTCAATAAGATCGCTCCGTCGTGTCATCAGGTACTCCATTCTTGCGGCGGACCATCTGGCGTCGATATTACCCGATGGCAACTGGCTCAATGTCGACGGCTTAGCGGTCACCAAAATCCAGTCGCTTAGTGAAATTCTGGTTTGGAGTCAGCGACTGCCGATATGAACAATTCATTTCTCAAATCATATTCAGCGCGCCCGATCCAGATTGTCGATCGTAGTGCTGCCACTTTCGCGGTTCAGACAGAGCGATTTAGGTAATAGGAATGGTCAAACGAAGCTCGAAGGGAGCTTCAGCTATATCAGCACGTCGAGCGTCGAACGCGCCCCGGCTCGATAGTCGATCCGCATGCCTTTGCAGGTGAGCGCGGCGGTCCTGATTTGTGCGTCCCGGCATTCATTGCCGACGCCTGGAATCAGGCTTTGACCGCCAACGCCAAGATCAACCCGGAAGATGAGGAGCGAGCGCGCCGACGAAGCGTGGGATCGTGCTCGCGCGCAGGCCGGCGATGTTGATCCGGCCTGAGGCTGGCATATAGATGCCGTGTCGCTCCTGCAGCTCCGCCACGGCGGCAGCGTCAATCGGCAGCAACGCGAAGAGCCCTTGCTGGCGCGCGATCGGCGCAAGCGCCGGATGATACGCTCCGAGAAGTGCGCGCAAAGCGTTTATCCGTGTGCGCATAGCGTCGAGTTCCGCCCGCCACTCGGCCGCGAGCGACGCATTCTCGAGAATAAGCCGGACGGTCGCCGCGCCATGATCGGGCGGCATCGACCAAAGCCCGCGTGCCAGGACGAGCATGGTCTCGCGCGCGGCGATGGCGGCGGCGGGCGTCGCTGCCTGCACCCACAGCGCGCCGACCCGCTCGCGATAGAGCGCGAAGTTTTTGTCGCAGCTGTAAGTGACCAGCGCCTCGGGCGCGGCACCGAGGATCGCGCGCATGCCGGCGGCATCCTCTTCCAGCCCCCGCCCTAGTCCTTGGTAGGCGAGGTCCACCAACGGCACGAGGCCCCGCTCACCGATGAACGCCGCCAGCGTAGCCCATTCATCGCCCGAGAGGGCCGTGCCGGTCGGATTGTGACAGCAGCCATGGAGTAGAACGACATCGCCGCCTTCCGCCTTTGCGAGACCATCGAGGAAAGCTGCGAAATCGATGTCCGAGCGCCCGGCATCGAAGTAGGCATGATCGCGGATGGTGAGACCGGCGTCACGAAAAATCGGCACATGATTTGGCCAGGTCGGCGTACCGAACCAGATGCTACGCCCGCGACCAGAACGGGCGATGAGCTCCGCCGCCAGCCTGAGCGCGCCCGTACCGCCGGGCGTCTGGATGCCGGTGAGCCGCGGATCGGCCGCGAGCGGGGCACCGAACGCGATCGGCGCAAGCAGATCGGTGTAACGCTGGTCGCCTTCGGCCCCGAGATAGCTCTTGCTGCCTTGCTCCGCGAGCAGTCGGGCCTCAGCTGCTTTAACCGCTCGCATTATCGGCGTCGTGCCGTGGGCATCGCGATAGACGCCCACCCCGACATCGATCTTTGTGGGTCGCGGATCGGCGGCGTACATTCCAATCACCGCCAGCAACGCGTCCGGAGGCTGACGATCGAGCGATCCGAAGAGCGTTCCCGCCGTCATTCCGTTTCCCCCGCCCGCATATAGGCCTGCGTACCGTGCGTGTAGACCGCATCGGACAGCAGGATCGTCTCGATCTCGATGTCGGGCTGATTCGCAAGCTCGGCGTAGATCGGCTCGAAATCGGTATTCAACGTCTGGTCGAGCAAATCCTCGAAGCTGTCTATGACGAAATAGTTCTGCTGAAAGTCGTCGATACGGTATTTCGTCAGCATCACACGCTTCAGGTCGAACCCCAGGCGGTTCGGTGACGGATCATCGAGCGCGAAAATGGACTCCGTGTACGACGAGACGATCCCTGCCCCGTAGAGCTTCAGTGCGTCGCCTGATCGAATCAGCCCGAACTCGACCGTATACCAGTAGAGCCGAGCGAGCTTATCAATGGCCCCCGCTTCGACGGCGCGCTGGCCACCCTTGCCGTAGGCTTCCATATAATCAGCGAAGACCGGGTTCGCCAGCAAAGGAACGTGACCGAACACATCGTGGAAGACATCCGGTTCCTGCAGATAATCGAGCTGATCCGGACGCCGTATGAAATTGCCCGACACGAAGCGGCGGTTTGCAAGATGGTCGAAGAAAACATCATCGGGAACCAGCCCAGGCACCGCCACCACCCGCCAGCCGGACGCCCTCATCAGCCTGTCGGAAAGCTCCTCGAAATCGGGAATCCCCGGTTTCGACAGACGCAGTATGTCGAGGCCTTGCAGAAATTCCGGGGCCACCCGGCCTGGGAGGAGCGCGGTCTGCCGCTCGAACAGCCTATCCCAGGTTGCATGCTCCCGAGCCGTATAGGCATTCCAATCCTGCTGGATCGTCCAATCGTCAGCGGCCCCCCGGGGGCGGGCAAGATATGCGTCAGCCATGTCGAGAAGATCGCATGGCACCAGTGACGATTGCTTATCAGATTTAACGCCTTAAGCAGAAACTCTGAGATGTCCGTATCGTAATGGAGCGAAAGGTGAAAGAAGGACACCATTTGGACGCGCTGGATCGTCGAATTATTCGGCTGCTCCAAGACGACGCGACGTTAAGTCATGCCGAGCTTGCCGAGCGGGTCGGCGCGTCGAGCGCGTCGTGCTGGCGAAGGGTCAGGGCGCTCGAGAGCGCGGGAATCCTGGGGCGCACCGTGCGATTGGTTTCGCAGGAAGCTATCGGACGCGGCGTTAACGTAATGTGCAACATCCGGATGCGCAGCCATACGCTGGATGCCAGGCAAAGCTTCGAGCAATTCGTGGCGGGCTGTCCCGAAGTTATCGAGTGCTTTTCGATGTCCGGGAGCTGGGATTACCTGTTACGCGTGGTGGTCGCCGATGTCGCCGATTACAACAATTTCCTGATGCAGACGCTGCTCGGCCACCCATCCGTGGCCGGCGGCTCGTCACATTTCGTGCTTGCGTTAACGAAATACACCACCGCGATGCCGGTTTGAGCGTCCCGTAGCCTTCCAGCATAGCTGAGTTCGGCTGTCTCTCATCATGTCAGACGCACGGCCATTTGCCGCGACGCTCAGCCTACCAACGATTTCGCGAACGGACTTCAGGTGGGGAGCAACGCGGGACGCGGCTGAACTCGCAGACATTATGGAGATAAATCGTTGACAGATTATTTGCGTCCCTTCTAAGGCCGACAGCGCGGCAACACACTTCCGGATATCCGGCTTTTGGTGTCTTGCGGACGAAGCTTACAGCAAGGGTGGGCAATGATGAGCAGTGACGCGCTATCACAGCAGTTCAAGGCGCTTTACGACGAATGGGGCGCGGCCATTGCGAACAAGCGGCATGATTGGCTGGAAGATCTCTTCACGGAGGACTTTCTCGGCACCGCACAGCCTTGGCCCACCTTGGTGGTCGACAAGCAGAAGATGGTCGATCTCGACAAGGCGATAGAGGCGATGGATGCAACCTGGGTCCAGGTAACCGCGCATCAGATCGGCGACGAGGTCGTTACCTTGGGGCTCGTCCAATATCATAACGAGGAGTTCGCGCCGGGCGTGACGATTGCCGAGGGCATGCCGACCGGCGAGGAGATCAGCAAGCTGACCGCCGGAAAGATTGTCGCCTACACCAATGGCTGGCGCCATAACGGTACGCGCTGGCAGGTGTTCGACCATCACATGGTCGGGATCGTTACGGAAACGGAGCCGCAGACCTGATCGTCGACGGAGATCGAGCATGCCGACCGTGGAGAGGGTCCCTCCGGTATCGATCGAACAGGATCGCCCATTATCGTCGGACGAAGACGCCTGGCCCGCCCCGCATATTGGCTGGTATGTAACCATCCTGCTTGCGCTGGCATATGCGATATCGTTCCTCGATCGCTACATGATCGCGTTGCTCGTCGAGCCGATCAAGCGGGATCTGGCGCTCAGCGATACCCAGATCGGACTGTTGCAGGGACTTGCCTTCGGCATCTTCTATGCCGTCGCCGGCCTTCCCCTCGGCTGGCTCGTCGATCGGTCGAGCCGGCGTAACATCGTCGCGGCGGGCATCGCCGGATGGTCGGCAATGATGGCGGTATCGGGTCTGGCGACGAACTTCGCAATGCTGTTCATCGGCCGCGCCGGGATGGGGGTGGGCGAAGCGACGCTCAGCCCCGCCGGCCTCTCGTTGATCGCGGATCATTTTGCCGCCGAGCGGCGCAATCGCGCGATCAGCGTGTTCATGGTCGGCGCGACGTTCGGTTCGGGGCTGTCCGTGATCGTCGGCGGCACGATCATCGGACTGGTGAGTCGCTTGCCGGCGGTCCATATCCCTGGGATCGGGCTGCTCAGGCCGTGGCAGATGTCGTTCATCGTCGCCGGCCTGCCGGGCATAGCGGTCGCCTTGCTGTTGCGTTCCATTCACGAGCCGCGCCGGCGCGGGCTTGTATCCACGCTCGATCACATGCCGGTGTTGGCGTTCTTTGCATTCCTGCGTCAGCGGGCGCTGGTGTTCGGTCTGCTGATCGGCGGCATGGCATTATACTCGGTCGCCGCCTACGCCTTCAACGCCTGGCTTCCGACCTATTTCCAGCGGGTCTTCCACTGGCAGCCGCAGGAGATCGCGTATCGATACGGGCTTCCGCTGATGGGATGCTCGGCGCTGGGGATGATCGCCGGCGGGCTTGGCATCGATCATCTGACGAGGCGCGGCATTGCCAGCGCGCCGCTGCTGCTGATGGCGGCGACCGCAACTGTCAGCATCGTTCCGGCGGTCGCAGGGACGCAGATGTCAAGCGTCGACCTCTCCTTTGCCTTGATCCTGCTCTACAGTCTGCTGGGTTCGATCCCGTTCGGGCTATGCGTCGCCGCGCTGATGCTGATCACGCCCAACCAGTTTCGCGGCCAGATCGCGGCACTGTATCTTTGTTCGATCAGCGTGATGGGCTACGGCATCGGGCCGCTTGCCGTTGGCCTGCTCAACGATCATGTCTTCACCGGCGCGGCGATCGGCAATTCGATGAGCTTCGTCAGCATGGCCGTGGTGCCCGTGGCGGCGGGGCTGCTGATCCTGTGCATCAAGCCATTCGCCCGCGCGCGCATCGCGGCAGGCGCGTGGGACGCGAGCGCGGCGGCGGACCTCACGTCGCGCCCCTGACGGGGTGGGCGACGAACCGCGCCGATCAGGCGTGAAGCTGGGCGGTATCCTCGGTCGTCGAACGGCGCATCTCGCGGCGCTGGGTCACGTCGAAGCGGCGACCCCGATGCAGCACCGCCCGGTTGTCCCACATCACGGCGTCGCCCTGGGTCCAGCGATGGCGGTAGGTGAACGCCTTGTCGGTCGCATCTTCCAGTAGCTCGTTCAGCAATATGCGACCTTCCGCCACCGTCATGCCGACGATGTGCGTGACGTGCGCCCCGATGAAGAGGAGCTTGCGTCCCGAGCCTGGGTGTGTGCGCACCAAAGGCCATTGTACAGGCGGGATCATCGCGCGTTGCTCGGCCGTCCACACCTCGTCGCCGAGCGCGATTCGCGAATGCAGCACATAATGTTCGCCGACTAGCTCCTCGACCTGCGCGCGCAGATCCGGATCGAGCCTGTCGTACGCGGCACGCATGTCGGCGAATTCGGTATCGCCTCCGTTCCGCGGACATACGACCCCCGACAGCAGCGAATAGCGCGCCGGCGGCTTCTGAAAGGAGGAGTCGCTGTGCCAAAGCTGGTTCGCCATGTTCGAGACGATGCTGCGATGGTCGCGCCGCGCGACCTGTCCCGACTGATCCACGTTCGAAATATCGGCGAGATCGCGGTTGCCCAGGCGCGTCGGCATGCTCCCGCTCAGTTTCGCCAGCCCACGATCGGGCGGCCCAAACTTCGCGGAAAAAGCGAGCTGCTGCTCTCCAGTCATCGGCTGATCAGGGAAGACCAAGACGGCATAGCGCGTGATTGCGGACTCTATCGCCTCGACTACCGCGTCGGAAAGCGGTTGCTTGAGGTCGATGCCGCTGATCTTGGCGACAAAATCGTCAGACACAGGCTCGAGATGAAATTCCACGTCGCATCCTCCTGTCCTCGGCCGTCGAGTTCGTCACGCGGAACCCGCGCCGGCGCCCGGAGCGGGATCCAATCGCCCGGCCTTACTTGATTGAAAAAGAAAGTAGAAGACCGATTTGCATACGTCTAGCACATAAATCGTTGACAAGTTGTAGGGATGGTGCGAGCTTTCCGTCAGATCGGCCAGACCGACGGAATCAGGGTGATACATTCTTAGAATGGGGGCAACGACCATGCAGACGACAACACGACGCGCCTTGCTCGCGACCGCTATGTGGGGCCTCGCGGCGGCGGCCGATGCGCAAACGGCAAGCTCCGACGCGAACGCCGGCGCCGCCGGTCAGACCGCGCCGCCATCCTCCGGGGTCACCGCCGGGGACATCGTCGTCACCGCCCAAAAACGCGCCGAGCGCGTTCAGGATGTGTCCGCCCAGGTGAACGTGCTCACCTCGTCCAACATACAGGCGCTCCAGATCCGGCAGACACCGGACATCGTCGCCACCATTCCCAATCTCACCGTCGCGCGGACCGACACGTACCGCAACTCGACGATCGTGCTGCGCAGCATCTCGCAGGCCAACAATTCGGACGTTCCCGTCGCGGTGATCGTCGACGGGGTGCCTCAGAATGATCCCAAGCAGTTCAACACGCGGCTGTTTGATATCGCGCAGATCGAAGTGCTCAAGGGTCCGCAGGGCTCGCTGTACGGGCGCAACGCCGAAGCGGGCGTTATCATCATAACGACGACCCCGCCTACCAACGATCTGAGCGGATCGGCCCAAATCTCCTACGGCAAGAACGCTACGATCGACGGCAGCGCCGGCATCTCGGGGGCGCTCGTGCGCGATCGCATCCTGTTCCGTGTCTCCGGCAATTACTTCAAGAGTGACGGTCTCGTTTACGACGCCTTCCGAGGCGATCACCCCGATTATGTCAGTCACGACTGGAACGTGCGCGGCAGCCTGCGCTTCCTCATAACCGACGACGTCAAGCTCGATTTGGTCGGCCAGCACGGCGACTTCAAGGCGGGAACCACGTACTTTACCCCGGTCTTTTCGGGCAACGCGAACGACTATCAGAACCCGCAGGAGGGCTTTCCCAACCAGAGCTTCGGCAACTCCACGTTCCTGAGCGCCCGACTGGAAGCCAATCTATCGTTCGCGACGCTGAGCTCGATCACGGGCTATACCAAAAATCGCGAGCACCAGATCAGCGACGTCGATTTTACCAACAACGTGCAGCATCCGGAGGTATTCCAGGATGGCGACAACCAGCCGTCGCACAGCCATGTGTTCAGCCAGGAAATTCGCCTGGTCGGACCAACCGGCTCGCGGCTGCGCTGGTTCGTCGGCGCCGACTATCTTTCGGCGCGCTCCTATATCAGCACCAATATTTTCATCGATAGCGGTAATCCGGCGTCCGATCCCACGAACCCGGCGTTCCTGCTCGTCTCCAACACGGGCGACAACAAGAGGTCCGATTACGGGATATCCGGTCAGCTGGATTTCGATCTGCTGACCAAGCTCACCTTGACCGCCGGCTTGCGTTACGACGACGACAAGCGCCACCAGCTCAACGTCAATACCGGGGTCACCCGCCAGGCAAGCTTCGACAAGTTCGAGCCGAAGGTGACCGCGACCTACAAATTCAATCCGGACATGCGCGCCTACGCCACCTATGCGGTCGGCTATCGGTCGGGCGGATTCAACCAGCCCAATTTCTCGGTGCCGATCTTCACGCCCGAGACGCTGAAGAATGTCGAGGTCGGATTCAAGAGCCAGTGGCTCGATCGCAGGTTGACCATAAACGTTGCGCTGTTCTCCGGTCATGCGACGAATTATCAATATTCGTACATCGACCATGCCACGGCATCATCGGTCACGGGCAACATCGACGGCGTACGCATCCGCGGTGCCGAACTCGAAACCAGGCTGAACCCGATCGCCGGGCTGACGCTGTACGCCAATGCCGGAATTTCCGATCCCAAGATAACGAAGTCGGCCGCTTTCCCCCTTTACGTCGGCAACGCAACGCCGCGGGCGCAGAAATTCTCGTGGCAGACCGGCTTCGACTATACCGTCGCGCTGTCGGATCGGCTTTCCGCTTTCGCAAGAGCCAATCTTCACGGCTATAGCCGGACCTATTGGTACATCGATAATCTCGATGTTCAGAACCCCAAGCAATATGTCGACGCCAGCGTCGGCGTGAAAAGCGGCCTGTTCACCGTTACGCTGTGGGGCAAGAACCTGACGAGCACGAAGGCCAACGAGACCTATTTCCCGAATCAGGCGACCGGAGCACGCTACGACCTCGCTTATCCGATCAAACCGGTATCCTATGGCGTCGATCTGGCGGTGAAGTTCTGATCCAGGCGGCGTGAAAGAGCGAAAGGACCATATCATGCAGTCCGGGCCGATCTTGGATACCTCGGCATGGCCGGCGCTCGGCATCGCGGAGCGCAACAGCTACCGGGTGAGCGATACTGTAGTGGATATGAGGCGTCCTGAACTCAGGACGCGGCCCATATATGTGAGTGCGCTGCCGCAAAGCCTCCTGCTGGATGGTACGCGGACCGCGCTGATCGTGATCGACATGGTGAACGACTTCTGCGCGCCCGACGGCTGGATCGCGTCGCTCGGCGTCGATGTCACGCCGGCGCGCGCGCTGATCGAGCCGATCAATCGCGTATCGTATGCGATGCGGGCGCAGGGGATGCCGGTCATCTGGCTCAACTGGGGCGTACGCCCGGATCGTCTCAATCTCTCGCCGGGAACGCAGCATCCGTTCAACCCGAATGGTAAGGGGCCGGGTCTTTCAGGGGAGATAAGCGGTGCGAAGCGCTCGCATCATGTCCTGCGCGCGGAAAGCTGGGGCACGCAAATCGTCGATGGATTGAAGCAGGACAGCGGCGACATCCACGTCGACAAGCATCGCATCAGCGGCTTTTGGGACAGCCCGCTCGACTCCATTCTCCGCAACCTGGGCATCACCACGATCATCTTTACGGGCGTGAACGCCGATCATTGCGTGATGGGAACGCTGATGGACGCCAACTTCCATGGCTATGACACGATCCTCATCGAGGATTGCACCGCTACCACCTCACCCGATTTCTGCCTGCAGGCGACGTTCCACAATGTCCGCTTCTGCTTCGGCTTCACCCTCACCTCCGACAGCTTGTGCGATGGGCTTACGCAGGCGGAGCCCGCCTCGTGATCGAGGCTTCGGCGGATATCCGTCGTATCGGGGCCGGGCCGCGCATGAGCCAGGCAGTCGTTCATAATGGCGTGATCTACCTCGCCGGGCAGGTGGCGCTCGATGCGATGGACGCCGATGTGGCGGAGCAGACGCGCGCGGTTCTCGCCCGGACCGACGCGTTGCTGGCGGAAGCCGGCACGAGCAGACGGCGTATCCTTTCGGCGACGATCTGGCTGGCGGACATGGCTGATTTCGATGCGATGAACGCCGTGTGGGATGGCTGGATTCCGGCCGATGCCGCGCCGGCGCGCGCGACGGTGGAGGCGCGCCTCGCGTCGCCTCGCTTCCGCGTCGAGGTGGCGTTCATAGCCGCGCTGTAAGATATCGTAGAGGGGAGGCTCACCCATGAGACTGCTCAACCTGTCGATCGGCCAGGTGCAGACGATTCAGTTCGGCACCGAGGTCATCAAGACCGCGCACATCAAGGCGCCGGTCGCCGAACCCTGGATCATCACCGAGGACGGCGCGGCGGGCGATCGGCGCGCGGTGCATCCGGACAAGCTCTATGCCTTCGCCCGCGCCAGCTATGATTATTGGGGCGAGCAGCTGGGAATCGAACCCACGCGCTGGCCGGATGGATTCTTCGGCGAGAATTTGACGCTCGACGTGCTCGACGAAACCGACGTTCGCGTCGGCGACGAATTCGCGATCGGAGAGGAGGTGCGCCTGGTGGTCGCGGGCGCGCGTACGCCGTGCGCCAAGCTCGCGTGGCGGCTGAGCCAACCGCGCGCCTTTCAGCGAACCTTCGCCTTGTCCCGCCGGACGGGGGTTTATCTCGGCGTGTTGGCGACCGGCACCCTTCGTCCGGGAGATACGCTGCGGCGCGTTCGCCACGATCCCGCGATGCCGAGCGTCGCCGACGTCTGCGACTTCATCGCGGACCATGCGCCGCCGCCCCTCGAGCCGTTGCGGCATCTGCTTGCGTGCGATCACCTGAGCCAGACCAACCGTCTCCTGCTCGGCTCCAAACTCGACGCCGCCGAGCGCGCGGCAGCGGCGATCGACGGAAGATGGCGCGGCTGGCGGCCGTTCGTCATCGAGAAGATCGTCGACGAAGCGCCCGCGATCCGTTCGTTTCACCTCCGCGCGGAAGACGATGCGTCGCTGTGCCAGCCGCGTCCCGGGCAGTTCGTTTCGGTACGCATGACCGACGACGATGGCCAGGTCGTAACCCGCAGCTGGAGCCTTTCCGCCTTCGCGCATCGGATGGATCGCTATCGGCTGACGGTGCGGCGGCAGGAGGGTCCGGGCTCAAACTGGATGCATCGCGCGGAGCCGGGCGGACGTGTGCTGCTGCGCGCGCCGGCGGGCGAATTCGTGCTCGACATGGGTTTCCGTCCGGTCGTTCTGATTGCGGCGGGGATTGGGATCACGCCGCTGCTGGCAATGCTTCACGCGCATCTCGCGCGGCCGCAACGGGCTCCGGTGCACTTGATTTACGGCGGCCGCACACCCCACGATCTTGCCTTCCGCGCCGAACTGGAAGGGCTCGCCGCCGCCCATGCCGACTTGCGTGTGACCTATGTCTACAGCCGGACCGCGTCGCCATCGCGTTCCGCCGGCAGGATAACGGACGAAACGGTAATCGCGACGGTCACGGATCTCACGGTAGTCGTGCAGGGCCATGAGGTGGCGCTGCCCTGGTTCGAGGCCGACATCTACATATGCGGACCGGGCGATTTTTGCGCCGATTTGAAGCGGGACTTGGTCGCGCGCGGCGGCAATCCCGATCACATCTTCTTCGAACTGTTCGCGGCCGGAGCAGCCGAAGCCTCCGAACTGGAGGAGGCCCAAATATGCTTTACCCGCTCGGGCATCCGCCAATCCTGGCGGGCCGACGATGGGCTTACCCTCCTTGAACTGGCCGAGCAGGCCGGCATTGCGGTCGAGAGCGATTGCCGCGCCGGATCGTGCCTGACCTGCAAGACGCGCGTACTCGCCGGCGAGACCACCGCCGCCACGGGCGACGGCGACGCGTTGCTGTGTATCGGCTACCCCAAGACGCGCGAAATAGTGCTGGACCTCTGAAGCGATTGACGATCAGGCGCGGATCACGGCCCGTATGCCGGCCGCGATCCGTTGCTCGTCGGCCGTGTCCGCGAAGTGCGCCGCGTAGCCGCCGTCCGCCGCGAGCAGATAGCTGAAGGCCGTATGCCGGATGGCGTAGCCCGCCGGATCTTCCGCGTCATCGACCTTGCGTACGAACACCCGGTAGGCGCTCCTCATCGCTTCGACCTGCTCGCGTCCGCCGGTCAGGCCGAGGAAACGAGGGTAGCTCGCCTCGAGATAAGCTTTCATCACCGCGGGTGTGTCGCGTTCCGGATCAACGCTGACGAACAGCGCCTGCAATGCGTCGGGGGTGGCCTCAGCGATCTCGAGCGCGGCGGACAGCCGGCTCAGCGCGCGCGGGCAGACGACGCGACAATGCGTGAAGCCGAAGTAGAGCAAAGCCGGTCTGCCGATCAAATTCCGTTCGGTGACCGCCCGACCATGATGGTCGGTCAAGCCGAAGGCGCCGCCGATCGGGGCCATCTTCAGTCTGCGGCCGCGAGGACGAAACGGGTACGCCCCGTAAGCGCGAATTCCAGCTCCAGCCCGCCGATGCCGTCCCGCGCCACGAATTCGCCCGCGCCTTGCAAATGCCATCGCGCGGAAAGATTGGCGATCGTCAGCCGCACCTGGCCCGAACGATCGGCGCGCGGCGCGAGCGTGAAGGCGAGGGTGCCGGCGTCCCGATCGTAGCGCGCGGCAAGCACGTCCACATTATCAGAAACCTCGGTAATCAGCGGCTCCCTAAAATGGGCGGCCGTCCACGGGTGGTTGTAGAGCCCCCACATTCCATCGGGAACGTTGAGCGCCGCATAGGCCATGAGCGCGTTGCCCGTGATCGGCTCGACCCGGATTAGGCGCCCTGCTTCGTCGAAAGGCTGGTCCTGCCGCGGATAATATAGCCCGCCCTTGGTCCACGTCGGCGCCATATGGCGGTCGGCGTGACGGATGAGCGCGTCGAGCGTCGCCCGGTCGCCCATTTCGGAAGTCCAGATCGCGACGAAGCCGAAATCGCCGGCGTCGTAATCGAGCGTGATGCCGCCGTTGCTCGGCGGCGCGCTGAGCTTGACCGAGGCGGCGCCGTCCGCGCCAGGTATGATCAGATCGGCGATCTGGCGCGGGTAGTGCGTCCGCACGAAATCCCGGTTCCACATGTTCATCAGCGCACCGAGCCACCCGTCGACCCACGCGCCGACGGAACCGTTGGGAATAACGGTGCGGCTGTCTTCCATCACCAGCATGTTGAAATGGCCGTTGTCGCCGACTCGGCCGAACTCCGCCCATGTCCGCTGATAACCCTCGATCACCTCCGTCGCGCGATCGCCGCCGGTGAGGACGTCGTGAAGACGGAAGCCGAGGATCGCGGGCTGATTGCAGATCTGGAAGACGCAATTGGGTTCGCACGCGATACCGAGATAACCGCTCTCCACCATCTTCCAGTAAAGATGCTCGTTGAGAGAGTTCTGATCGTAGGCGAACCGTTTCGGTCCGTCGCCCCAGAAGAAAGAGGCGTGCTCGAACAGGATCGATTCTGGCTCGGCATATTTGCCGTCGTCGAACAATGCCGCATACATCAAGGTCAGCGACTGGACATAGGCGCTGTACATGATGTTGTCGGTGTCGACCGGGTTCCACTGCTCGGACAGCCGAGATCGCAGATGCGCGTTGAGCGCGTGGCCGCCCTGGCTGACGTTGCGCCAGTAAAGCCAGACGTCGGGGTGGAGCAGCTTGACGATCAGTCGGTCGAATGTCGCCCGGAACGCGCCGGGCGCATTCGGTACGCGGTGGCGGTGGGCGAGGCCGAGCGCATAGGCCATGAACGCGAGCTGGAAACGATAGGAGCCGAAATCCTCCTGGCCGTGCATCTTGGTTCCCATGTGCGACCAATCGCCGGGCGGCTGCAACGACAGATTCTCGATATGGCGCAGATGGCCGATCTGACGTGCGGAGAGCTCCTCGTCCACGGCGATGTCCAATGCGGGCGGCGCCGCCGCGTCCCATTCGGATGGGATGTCGGTCGCGCTCATGCCGCGACGGGAACGGCGGTGTGCCGCCCGATCGCGGCGCGTACGCCGGCGAACGCGGCGATCGAGATAAGGGCCGCGCCAGTCGTCACGACCGCCATTCCCCAGCCGATCGCGTTGGCATGTCCGCCTAGCCGATCGGAGATGATGCCCGGTAGAAGCGGACCGACGCCCGCGCCGACGACGTTGAAAGCGACCGAGGACAACGCCAGCGTACGCGCCCGGCCGCGTCCGGAGACGAGCAGTTGGATCGGCGTCGCCGCGAGCGTCAGCGCCATCGAAAGCGGTATCGCGCCCAGGAAGAAGCAGGCGCCGGCAAGTCGCTGATCATTGCCGAGCGCGGCGAGGATCAGCGGCGCGATGAGCAGCATGGTCACGAGCAGGAGGATATTGGTTACGCGCGCCAGTACGCGATCATTGGCGACGCTGCTCGCCAGCCAGCCCGACAGACCCGCTCCCGTCAGTCCGGCGACGATGTAGGATGGGCCGATCACCAGCCCGGCGGCGGCGGCAGTCAGGCCGAAGGAGCGCTGCAGCCGTAGCGGCAGCCAGGCAAGCTGGACGAACAGGATCAAAACGAGCGCGGTCATCCCGATAATGTATAGCGCGATTAGGCGGCCCGGCTTTCGATCGGCACCCTTGTCATCCGCCGCCAGCGTGACGGGCGCGTGCTCCAGCCGCGGCGGATCGCGTACGATGAACTTGAGCACCACCGCGAGCACCACTCCGGGGCATCCGACGGTCAGAAACACGAGTTGCCACGGATGAAACGCCGCCAGCATCGGCAGCGTCGGCATCGCGCGCGTGAACGCATCGAGCAGCACACCGCCGATGAACAGGCCGAGGCCCGCGCCAATGAACGGCGCCGTCAGGAACAGCGCGCTGACGCGCGGGATCGTACGCACCGGAAAACGATCGGCGAAGATCGACAAGGCGGCGGGCGCCAGCCCGGCCTCGCCGAACGACCCGCCGCCGCGCGCGATCGCCAACGTCGCGAAGCTGCTCGCGAAAGCGGTGAGCGATGTCGTGATCGACCATATCCCGAAGCAGATCGCCGCCACCGACACGCGGTTGCGGCGATCGAGCAGCCACCCCACCGGCAGCCCCGCCGCCGCCGCGCAGAACGCGAAGGCCGGCCCCTGGACAAAGCCGAGCTGCGTGTCGCTCAGATGGAGATCGAGCTGTATCGCGCGCGCGGCGATGGCGATCACCTGCCGGTCGAGCGTGGCAACCACCATGCAGAGCCAGAACGTCGCAACCGTGATCCAGTCAACCGATCGGGCACGGCGCCCGGTATCCTCGCGCGACGCTCCCATCGCGGCTTCATCGGCGGCCCGTATCATCAGCGCCCCGATCCGGACATCATCAAGCCGGCCGGGCTTGAGCGGTTGAACCCGCCATGGCGGCGAAGGCGTCTTGCCATCCAGGCGGTGCCGGGCACGGACATCTAGCGCGCGACGGGACTCGGCGCGACCCAATCGAAATCGTCATGCCATCGTTTGACGCCGTCCGCCGCCACGACTTGCCCGTCGCAGACGAAATTCTTGCCTCCGGCCAAGACTTTGCAGTCCTCCGAATATGGTCCGACGCCAGGGATTTCGCCGAAGTTATGGATTGTCCCAGGACTGTTCGACGTGACCTTCGCCATCATTCCACTCCCGACGACGGCAACGGCATCGCCGTCATACGCGCCGTCCCACGAGCTGACGCGTACGCGGTGTTGCGCATCGGTCAGCACCGAGACCCAAACCACGTTCTTGCCATCATCCTTGACCATCCAAAGCGTCTGATTGCCCGGCGTCAGCTCCTTCGATCGCTGCTGATTGAGCACCCACAACCCCTCGGGGATATTACCATGGCGTTCCGCCGCCGCATCCGCGCGGGCTACGGGGGCCGCGATCGCGCCGACCATCGCTATCAAGGCGGCGCCCCGCAGGCTCCGGAAAACTCCCTCGTGCTGGCGCATGAATTTCTCGCTCATCTCGTTCGTATCATGCCTACATATCGCTGGTGATTTGATAAGATCAAGTTCCTTCTTGATCGTGATCATGCGCTTGCGTGAATCAGCGGGGCGACCGTCGGCGCCTTGCGATATGACCGCTGTTTCGTCGGCGAATTGCAAACGAGGGTGATCGCTCCTACAGTTATGGCATATCTGATCCTTGCCGATAACGCGAAGCGGGCTTCCTGTCCCCGCCGCTCAATAAACGTGAACTTCAGAAGTCAGAAGATAAGGATGATCGTCGTGGCGCCTCGGAAAGCCGAAATAACCGGAGGAGAATTGCTTTCGGAACTTGAGCTGAGTCTCACCGTCCTGTGGAACTCGGTTCGGCGCTGGATGAGCCAGAGAAGCAATTCCGACGCTGTCAATGGACTTTCCGATCTTGATGTGTTTCTGCTACATCTTCTAGTTTATCGTAAGAAAAGACTTAGAGGCGTCGATCTTGCTTTTGCCTTGGCGATAGACGACATGCACCTCGTTTCCTATTCTCTCAAGAAACTGACCAAGATGGGTGTAACTTCTAGCAGCAAGGTCGGTAAGGAAGTATTCTATCAATCTACCTCAAAGGGTAAAGAGCATTATCTGAACTTTTTAAGTGCTCGAGAGAAGTATCTGGAACCCGCGATGGGGCTTCTTCTTAATGGCAAGACCGATATTGCCGTGCTGAACGAGACGCTTCGCACATTATCAGGAATATATGAACAAGCTGCGCGCGCCGCGGCTTCAGCCCGAGGGTAACAGCGACGGGAGCTTCCGACCAATCTTTTCCAGTGTCGACGGGGTATCGAGGGTGGACGACCGGCGCGTGATCAGCGGGATCGTGTTCATGCTGCGCAACGGCTGTCGTTGGCGGGACGCGCCGAAGGACTATGGCCCGCACAAGACGATCTACACGTCGTTATGATGGCCGATCTGCTCGACGAGGTGGGCGACGAGGCGGGCGATCTGCGTGCTCCTCGCCAGAGGCTCGAAGCTGTCATCGTCCCACCGCCAGATCGAACCGGGCGCGTTGATATGAACGACGCCGGTGTCGGGGTGTTCCACGGGGTAGCCATGATCGCCATTTCTTGCTTGCCGTACCTGGGCGCTGTACCAGCAAGAGGCATTTAATGGCTAAATCACCGGAATTCACGCGTTTAAACGTGAATGGTGACCCCTACGGGAATCGAACCCGTGTTTCAGCCGTGAAAGGGCCGCGTCCTGGACCGCTAGACGAAGGGGCCGTCCGCAGCGCAGCCGCTTAGGGGGCTCGGGCGCCGAGGTCAATCGGCCGCAGTTCAATCGGCCCACGCGGCATCGTCGAGATGCAGTTCGGCCTGGCCGCCGCCGTTCCAATCGTCGCGCTTGGCCCGGCCCGCCAGCCAGAGCCGGCGGTGCGGCCCGGCGCCGAGCAATGCCTGCCCCAGCGCGCTATCGGCCTGCCGGAAGGCGATCGTCTTGATCGAACGGCCGTCGTCGCCCGCCACGACGGCGCGGACATGGCCCTGCCCGACCACGTCGGCCTTGACGATCCGCACCGGTCCGGCGGCGATACGCGGGGCCGGCCAGCCGGCGCCATAGGGTCCACCGGCTTCCAGCGCGTCTACAAGCGAGCATGCGACGCCGCCGGCACTTACAACCGCATCGAACAGCAGAGCGCGATCGTCGCGCGACCGGGCGACATCGGCGGCGAGTTCGGCGTCGAGGAAATCGCCCAGCGCATCCAGCTTGTCGGCAGCGACGGTCAGCCCCGCCGCCATCGCGTGACCTCCGCCGGCGACAA
>CAXTMT010000011.1:0-6490 GCA_964245355.1 uncultured Sphingomonadaceae bacterium | reverse complement strand
TATCCTTGGCCTTGAGGATCGCGGCACCGAGATCGACGCCGCTGATCGAGCGCCCCGATCCCTTGCCCAGGCCCGCCTCGTCGAACGCGACGACGATCGCGGGGCGGCCGAGCTTTTCCTTCAGCCGCCCGGCGGCGATGCCGATCACACCCGGATGCCAGCCCCCGCCCGAAACCAGCGCGACGGCGCGATTGCCCTGCGCGGCGACGAGGTGCTCGGCCGCTTCGGTCACCATCGTTTCGATCGCGCGGCGCTCGGCGTTGAGGCGGTTGAGCTCCTCGGCGATGCCGCGCGCCTCGTCGCGGTCCTCGGTGGTGAGCAATCGTACGCCGAGATCCGCCTTGCCTCCGCGGCCGCCGGCGTTGATCCGGGGGCCGAGTGCGACGCCGAGATCGGTGCAGGTCGGTGCCTTGGTCAAACCAGCGGCGTCGATCAGCGCGGCGAGGCCGGTGTTGGCGCGCTTGCCCATCACCTTCAGCCCCTGCGTCACGAAAGCGCGGTTGAGGCCCTTCAACTGCGCGACATCGGCGACGGTGCCCAGCGCGACCAGATCGAGCAGATCGAGCAGATTGGGCGCCTCGCGCGCGTCGAACCAGCCACGCTTACGCAGCGTCCGCACCAGCGCCGCGCCGAGCAGGAAGGCGACCCCGACGGCGGCGAGATGGCCGTGCGCGGCGCCCTCATCCTCATCCAGCCGGTTGGGATTGACCAGCGCCAGCGCGCGCGGGAGCGCCGAGGCGCATTTGTGGTGATCGACGACGATCACATCGAGCCCGACATCGGCCGCCGCCTGCAGCGCCTCGAAGGCCTGCGCGCCGCAATCGACGGTGACGACGAGATGCGCGCCACCTTCGGCGATCTTCACCAGCGCCGCGCTGCTCGGGCCGTAGCCCTCCATCAGCCGATCGGGGATATAGGCTTCGGGCGTGAGGCCGAGGCCGCGGAGCAGGCGGATCAGCAAGGCGGCCGAGGTCGCACCATCGACATCGTAATCGCCGAAGATGGTGACGCGCTCGCCGCCGATCACCGCCGCCGTCAGCCGTTCGGCCGCGGCATCCATGTCGCGGAAGATCGAAGGATCGGGCATGAAGCCGCGGATCGTGGGCAGGCGATGCTCCGCCAGCGCCTCACGCGCGACGCCGCGCGCCATCAGCAATTGATCGACCAGATCGTGGGGTGCGAACCCCGCGCCCGTCGCCTCGCCGCTCAGCCCCCGCCAGCGCCAGGGCTGACCGAGGATCGAATGGGTCACGGAAAGCGGGTTCATGGCCGCACGGTACAGTAGCGGGGGTCGTGCGGGAATCCCCCCCTATGGCGCCCCGGCAGGCCGAGGCCGCTGTCGGCAAGGGGTTGATCTTCGCTATCCAGCGGCCCCGGCCTGCGCCGGGGCGACGGTATGGCTTTGCCCAGCAAACTCCGGCTCCGCCCGTAAGCGAAGTAGATCACCAGCCCGATGCCGTTCCACAGCAGGCACCACAGCAAGGTCCTGGTCGGCAGGCTGGCGAACAGATAGAAACACCCCAGGATCGCCCCCGCCCCCACCAGCAATCCCAGCGGTACGCGGAACGGGCGCGGGCGATCGGGTTCGCGCCGGCGCATGACGATCAGGCAGGTGCCGACCGCGATGAAGGCGATCAGCGTACCCGCATTGGCGAGCGCGGCGATCTCGTCGAGCGGCAGCAGGCCGGCGAGGATCGCGACCAATATGGCGGTGAGGACGGTGATCCGCGTCGGCGTACCGCGCTTGGAGATGGCAGCGAGGCTGGTCGGCAGGAAGCCGTCGCGCGCCATCGCCAGGAAAATCCGGCTCTGGCCGTACAGGAAGCCGAGCAGCACCGTCGGCAGCGCGATCACCGCCGCCACCGCGACGATCTTGGCGATCGGCCCCTGGTGAAGCTCGCGCAGGATCAGCGCCAGCGGTTCGGGGCTGCCGGCGAATTTGGCATAGGGCACCGCGCCCACCGCTGCGGCGGCGACGAGGATGTAGATGAGCGTGCAGACGATCATCGATCCGACGATGCCGATGGCTAGGTCGCGCTCGGGGCGTTTGGCCTCCTCGGCAGCGGTCGAGATGGCGTCGAAACCGTAGAAGGCGAAGAAGATGATCGCCGCCGCCGCCATCACCCCGCGCGCCACGCCGTCCGGCCCGGTGTGCTTGGGGAAACCGTAAGGCATCAGCGGGTGGAGGTTGTGCGTGTCGAAATGGGGAAGCGCGAAGAACACGAACAGCGAAAGCGTCGCGATCTTGATCAGGACGAGGATGGTGTTGAGCCGTGCACTCTCGCGTGTGCCGACGATCAGCAGCCCCGCCACCACGGCGATGATGAACACCGCCGGCAGATTGACGATGCCGCCGAGATCCGGCCCTCGCGCCAAAGTCTCTACCGGGAATCCGACCGAAGCCAGCAACGGCGCGGCATAGCCCGACCAGCCGACCGCCACCGTCGAGACGACCAGCGAATATTCGAGAATCAGGCTCCAGCCGACCACCCAGGCGATGATCTCGCCCAGCACCGCATAGCTGTAGGTGTAGGCGCTGCCGGCGGCGGGCATCATCGTCGCCATCTCGGCATAAGCGAGTGCCGCGCAGGCGCAGATCGCGCCCGCGATGGCAAAGGACAGCAACACGCCCGGCCCGGCGCGATCGACGCCGACGCCGATGAGCGTCAGGATGCCCGTCCCGACGATAGCGCCGACGCCCAGCGCCATGAGGTGCGGCCAGGACAGCGTGGGCGTGAGCCGCGTCCCCGCCTCGGGCCGCGCATCGACGGACTTGCGCCGCAACAATCCCTGCATTTTCGATCCCCTTTGCGGGGAGGATAGAGCGGTTTACGCCGCGCGCCTAGAAAGCGTCTTTCGCGGCGCGGCGCCGGCCCAGTTCTTCGGCGCTGCCCGCGCGCATGAACGGGTTGGTGGCCTGCTCCAGCCCGATCGTCGTCGGCACCGTTGCCTCACCGCGTGCGCGTACTTCGTCCACCGCGCGGGCGCGCTCCGTGATCGCGGGATTACCCGGCTCGGCGACCAAAGCGAAGCGGGCGTTGCCCTGGGTATATTCGTGCGCGCAATAGACCACCGTCGCGGGCGGGAGCGCGCCCAGCCGCTGCATATTGTCCCACATCTGCGCGGCCGTTCCCTCGAACAGCTTGCCGCAGCCCATCGCGAACATCGTATCGCCGACGAACACCATCTCCGCATTTGGCAGATGATAGGCGATGTGGCCGGCGGTGTGGGCCGGCACCTCTATCACCCGCGCCTCGAACGCGCCGATCCGCGCAACATCGCCCTCGCGCACCAGCACGTCGAGCGTGTCGATCTTGTCGGCCTCCGCTGCCGGGCCGGTGATCGTGCAGCCGGTCGCCGCCTTGATCTGCGCGTTGCCGCCGACGTGATCGGGGTGCCAATGCGTGTTCCAGATCTGCTCGATCCGCCAGCCGCGTTTCTCGGCCTCGGCCAGCACCGGCGCGGCTTCGGCGGGATCGATCACCACCGTCTCGCCGCTCTCGGCATCGTGCGCCATCCAGATATAATTGTCCTGGAGCGCCGGGATGCGAACGACCTCGATCACCAGACACCCGTGTTCGGCATCGACGCCCACGGCTCGGCCGGCTCGAGATGCCCGTCTTGGAGCAATTCGATCGAGATATCGTCGGGGGTGCGGACGAACGCCATATGGCCATCGCGCGGCGGGCGGTTGATCGTCACGCCGGCGTCCATCAGCCGCTGGCAGGTCGCGTAGATATCGTCGACGCGGTAGGCGAGATGGCCGAAGTTGCGGCCGCCGCCATAGCCGCCCTCGTCCCAATTGTGGGTGAGCTCCACCGCGGCATCGTCGTCGCCCTCGGCAGCGAGGAAGATCAACGTATAGCGACCCTTCTCATTCTCGGTCCGCCTGATCTCGCGCAGACCGAGCAGTTCGAAGAAACTGATCGTCGCCTCGGGATCGGAGACGCGAATCATCGTGTGGAGATATTTGGTCATTGGATCAGCTCTCCGGAGGAAGTGGCGGATCGGCCTTGGCCTCGTCGAGGGTCAGGCCGTGGCGGAGCAACATCGGCAGGTTCGCGGCGCCGAAGCCCATCGAAGCGATGGTCAGCCCCCAGGTCTTGATCGTCAGCCACGCATCGAAGCCGAGCTTGGCGCGCAGCACTTCGTTGACGATCGCCATGGTGGCGAAAAAGATCGCCCAGTTGCGCGAAAGCTTCAGCCAGCCGGTCTCGTCCAGCCCCGGAAACGCCGCCTGGAGCAGGTAGCGCAGCATCGGTTTCTTCACCATCAGCCCGCCGATCAGGATCGTGGCGAACATCGTGTAGATGAGCGTCACCTTGATCTGGATGAAGCGCGGATCGTGGAAATAGATGGTCAGCCCGCCGAAGCCGAGCACCAGCGCCGCCGACAGCCACAGCATCGGGCTCACCCGCCCGAGCTTCACCCGGCTGACGATCACCGCCAGCACGATCGCCGCCATGAACACGCCCGTGCCGACGATCACGCCCTTCGCGCGATAGGCGAAGAAGAACAGGATCAGCGGCAGATAATCGACCGCCAGCGCCCAGCCGGCCTTGGGTTTTGCGGTATTGGCGTTGGGGTTGCTCATCGCCGGCGCTCCACCGCGATCCGCTCGACCCCGGCGATGGCGCGGGCCACCTCGCGCGGATCGAAGGGGCGCAGATCGTCGACCGCTTCGCCGACGCCGATCGCGTGAATCGGCAAGCCGAATTTTTCCGCCGCCGCCACCAGTACGCCGCCGCGCGCGGTGCCGTCGAGCTTGGTCATGACGAGGCCGGTGACGCCGGCGGTCTCCTTGAAAACCGCGATCTGATTGAGCGCATTCTGACCGGTCGTGGCATCGAGGACGAGCACGACATCGTGCGGCGCCGCGGGATTGAGCCGGCCGAGCACACGGCGGATCTTGGCGAGTTCGTCCATCAGCCCGGCCTTGTTCTGCAGCCGGCCGGCGGTGTCGACGATCAGTACGTCGGTGCCGATCGCGGTGCCCTGTTTCACGCCTTCGAAGACGAGGCCGGCGGCGTCCGCCCCTTCGGCGCCGGAAATGATCGGTACGCCGATCCGCTCGGCCCATACCTTCAACTGGCCGATCGCGGCGGCGCGGAAGGTGTCGCCGGCGACGAGCATCACCTCATAATCCTGCTCCTTCAGCAAGTGCGCCAGCTTGGCGATGGTCGTCGTCTTGCCGGAACCGTTGACGCCGATGACGAGGATCACCTGCGGGCGCGGGAAGGCTTCGATCTCCAGCGGCTTGGCGACCGGAGAGAGGATCGCGGCGACCTCCTCGGCGACGATTTCGCGCAGGCGCTCCTCGGTCAGGCCCAAAGCGAAGCGCTCACCGGCCAACCGCTCGCGGATGCGCCCGGCGGTGGCGGGGCCGAGATCGGAGGCGATCAGCGCCTCCTCGATCGCTTCGGGCGTCGCTTCGTCGAGCGCGGCCTTGCCGAACAGGCCGGCCATATTCTCGTTGAGCTTGTCGGAGGTGCGGCGGAAACCGCCGGTCAGCCGCTCGTGCCAGGGGAGTGCGTCGCTCATGCGGGAACGCCCAGCAGGGTGTCGCCGTCGAAAGCGATGATGCGGACGGGCACCACGTCGCCCCGGCGCAGGCCGGGGCCGCTGTCGGAATTCCCCAGCCCCCCAGCAGCCCCGACCTGCGCCGGGGCGACGGAGACTTTCGCGAAATCCTCGGCATGGCCATGTATGCCATCCCGCTCGACCAGCACCCGCTGCACACTCCCGATATGCCCCTCCAGCCACGCCTTGTTCCGCGCCGCGCCGGCCTCGCGCAGCCGCGCCGCCCGCGCACGGATCACCTCGCGTTCGAGTTGCGGCATCCGCGCGGCGGGGGTGCCGGTGCGCGGCGAGTAAGGGAAGATGTGGGGCAGAACGATGTCGCAATCGTCGAGCAAGGCCAGCGTGTTGGCGAACATCGCCTCGCTTTCGGTCGGGAATCCGGCGATCAGATCGGCGCCGATCGCGATGGCGGGACGCGCCGTCTTGAGCCGCTCGACAAGGCGAACCGCATCGGCGCGCAAATGGCGGCGCTTCATCCGCTTGAGGATCAAATCGTCGCCCGCCTGGAGTGAGAGGTGGACGTGCGGCATCACCCGACCGTCCTGCGTGAGCGACGCAAACAGCCGATCGTCGATCTCGCACGGATCGAGCGAGGAGAGGCGCAGCCGCGCGATGCCGGGCACGAATGTCAGCAGCCGCTCGACGAGCAGGCCGAGGCCGGGCGCGCCGGGCAGATCGGCGCCGTAAGCGGTGAGGTCGACGCCGGTCAGCACGACTTCCTGCTGGCCCCGGTCGATGGCGGCCTGCGCCGCGGCGATCACTTCACCGGCGGGCACCGAGCGGCTGGGGCCGCGACCGTAAGGGATGATGCAGAAGGTGCAGCGATGGTCGCAGCCGGTCTGCACGGGGAGGAACGCGCGGACGTGTTCTGGAATCGTCGCCCCGGCGGAGGCCGGGGCCGCTGTCGGCA
>CAXTMT010000010.1:0-33663 GCA_964245355.1 uncultured Sphingomonadaceae bacterium | reverse complement strand
GCCGATAGTCGCCCGGGCAACCGAGATCAGCGGTAAGGTCGTTCATGCCGATGCCGACGATATCGACCCCGTCGACCGCCGCGATCGCATCGGCATTGGCAATTCCCCTGGCGGATTCAATAAGGATCTGCAGCACGATGGCGTCGTCCGCGCGCCGGTTGAGCTCGGCCGCCGGCATCGCGGAAAAGCCGAACTGCGGCAGCACCCCGATCTGCGAACGCTGGCCGTGCGGCGGGAAACGGCAGGCATCGGCCACCAGCCGCGCCTCTTGCGCCGTTTCGATCTTGGGCGCGATGATCCCCGTCGCACCGCTGTCGAGCAGGCGCCCGATAACGCCGTATTCGCGCTCGGGTACGCGCACCCATGCCGTCAGGCCGAGATCATGTGCCGTAGCCGCGATCGCCGCGGCGGCGTCAACGCTCATGCTGCTGTGTTCGAGGTCGATCCATACGACATCGAACCCAGCAGCGGATGCCATGCGGGCGATGTCGCCGCCCCGGGCGTTGCGGATACCGAGCGAGAGCGCCGGTTGCCCCGCCGCAAGCCGCGAGAGTATCAACGCCCGCTCTATCCAAGGCGATTCCGCACCGTACCGCATTTCCGTCATCTCCTCTCAACGCCGGATCGCCTCCGGTCTGGTTGTCCGGCCACACAGCCCGCTTCCGAGCCGAACGATTGTCGCGATCGACCGATTTATGCTAATTCGTTAATCATCGGCGATTGATTGGACACATGTATCAAATGGAACTCAGGCAGCTCCGGTATTTCACGATGCTTGCCGAAGAGCTACATTTCCGTCGCGCCGCCGAACGCTTAAACATCACGCAGGCCCCATTGTCGGTCGCGATCCAAAACCTTGAGCGCGAGCTGGGCGGACAATTGTTCCTTCGCACCCAGCGCCGCGTCGCGCTGACCGAGCTCGGTGCGGCGTTCCGCGAGCACGCGCGCGCGGTGCTTGAGCGCCTGGAACGTGGCATCTCCGACGTGCGCGATCTGGTGTCGGGCGAGGCGGGGCTACTCCGGATCGGCTTCACCGCCGCGTCGGCGCTACTGCCCTTCTTTCCGCATATGGTCAGCAGCTTTCGCACCCATTTCCCCAAGGTACGCGTGACGCTCCACGACCTGTCCTCGGCAAATCAAGTACGCGGGCTGATCGAACGGCAGATCGATGTCGGCATTATCCGCAGCGTCGACGCGCCGCAGACCTCCAACATCTCGCTTACCAAGCTGCTGGAAGATCACCTCGTGATCGCCATGCACCGTGACAATCATCTTTGCCGTCGGGAAGTGCTGAGCGTCGCCGACCTGCGTGGCGAGCCGCTCATCTTCTACCCGCCGCAATCCGGTGTCGGAATCTACGAGAAATTCATCAGATCATGCGCGGGACACGGCTTCGTACCGACGATCGTTCAGGAAGCGCGTGATCCTTCGACGATCATTGGGCTGGCCGCGACGGGCCTTGGCGTCGCCGTCGTGCCTTCCGAACTGCAGTGCATCGATGTGCCGAACATCCGCTTCCGTCCGCTTACGGGCGACGAAGCGGTGACTGGCGTGTATCTGGCGGCACGGGCCGGAGAGGCGAGCGCTTTGATCGCAAGTTTCCGGCATATGGCGCAGACGGCCGTAACACGCAGTACGCCGCGCGCGCCTGTGCCGGAGCTGAGGCTCAACCATGTACCGCGTTGAGATATCCGGTCGGCCTAGTTATCATCAATGGCGCCACGATCACGCCGCTCCGCGTCAGGTCCGCGAACAGCAGCGGCATGAATCTTATCATCGTCCTTCGACGCGAGCACGATTTTCGCCCTCGCCGTACACCGAGCGATCATCCTCACCGGGCGGATAACGAAGCCAGGGAAAAACGTCCTGCGCGCATCCGCAGAACATGATTGCGCGCCCTGACATCCGGAAGGCGGCCTGAACTCACGCTCGAAGGCATTGCCGACGGCCTTTCGTCGGCGCTCACGCCGCATCCGCGTCGGGCTGCCGATCCGGATGCGCTGCCTCCACCGGTCTCAGTGCCCGTGCCGCCGCACACGCCGCGACCAGCGCGGGATACGGCGACAAGTCGACGCCGAACCGCTCAGCGGAATAGATTTGCGGGACGATATGACAATCGGCGAGCGTCGGCGCGTCACCAAAGGCAAAGCCGTGACCGTGTTTCGCTACCATCGTTTCCAGAACGGTAAACCCGTCGTTGATCCACCGGGCGATCCAGCCGCTTACGCCTTCGGGAGCAACATCGAAGTCGCTCCGCAGCGTGTCGAGGACGCGCAGATTGTTCAGCGGATGAACGTCGCACGCGATGGTCGCCGCCATCGCGCGGACAATGGCACGATCGTCGGGGTCGGACGGCAACAGCGGCGGCATAGGATAGCGCTCCTCCAGCCATTCGAGGATCGCCGGGCTTTGCGTCAGAACCGTTCCGTTAACTTCTAGCGCGGGCACCAGTTTGTGGGGCGCAAGAGCGCCATATCTTGGCTGCCGTTGGTCTCCGCGTCGCAAATCGTAGGTCGATTGTTCATAGTCGAGACCTTTTAGTCCGAGCGCCATACGGACGCGATAAGACGTGCCGGATCGCCAATATCCGTGGAGGCGCATGCTCAGCCCGCAATCGAGGAGTGGATGTTCGCCCGGCACGCCCCAAAGCCGATGCCCACGAACCCGTCAGCCTGCGCCTTCGCGGATAATGTAAGCTCGTCCCCGTCCTCCAAGAATCCGCGGCTCTCCCCCGTCGCGAGCACAATTGGCTGGGTTCCGCCCCGTGTCAGTTCCATCAAACTACCGAAACCGTCGTCGGTTGGCGCCGAGATAGTACCGGTGCCGAGCAGATCGCCGGGCGAAAGATTGCAGCCGTTGGAACTGTGATGTGCGATCATCTGGGCGATCGTCCAATACATGTTACTCGCCGGCCCGCGGCTCAAGTGATGCGGCGGCGCACCGGCTTGACGCATCGCGGCAGTGCTCAGCGTTACCTCCAGCTCGATCGCCAGCGCTCCGCTGCGCTGATCATCGTCGTCAAATAGATATGGCAGCGGACGTGGGTCACCCTCTGGACGTGACGGCTGGGCGATACGAAATGGAGCCAGCGCCTCTACCGTGATTACCCAGGGCGAGACGGTGGTATGGAAGTTCTTCGCGAGAAAGGGTCCGAGCGGCTGATACTCCCACGCCTGGAAATCGCGGGCAGACCAATCGTTAAGCAAGCACAGACCAGCGACGTGCCGGCTTGCCTCGCCGATCGGAATGGGCTCGCCAAGTCGGTTACCGCCGGCAATCCACACGCCCAATTCCAATTCGTAATCGAGTCGGCGCGTAGGGCCATAGTCGGGCGCATCACTGTCGGCCGACTTGCGCTGCCCGTTTGGACGGATCACAGGCCCGCCGCTCGGTCGTACCGAGGACGCGCGGCCGTGATAGCCGATGGGCACCCATTTATAGTTCGGCAGCAGCGGATTGTCCGGTCGGAACTGGCGGCCGATATTATTGGCGTGGTGAATGCCGACATAGAAATCAGTGTAGTCGCCGATCGTAGCCGGCAGGTGCATCCGGCAAGTGGAGGCAGGATGCAGCGCGGGCTCAACCGCCGTACGCTCGTGTCCATCCGATAGCAGCGCCGACACGCGCCGGCGGAGCGCAGCCCGGTCCGCGGCGGGAAGCGCGAACAATGCGTTTAGCGTTGACTGTTCTAATGCGGTCGCGGGCGCATCAGGCAAAAGCGCTCCCACGGACGCAAGATCGAGGATCTGATCACCGATCGCCACACCGATTCGTGGGCCGGCTCCCGGCGGGCTGAAGACACCGAGCGGCAAGTTCTGCACGGGGAAGTCAGCATGTCCGTCAGCCCCCGTCACCCAACTCGTCCGCGCCGGATCGTGCGTTTCGTCCAATATCGGCATCATGGTGCAATATTCGCCTTGGCAAACCCCGACCAGACATCATCGTAATCGAGCTGCATCAATGGGGTGTCGCTCGACCAGGAGGTCGTGCGAATGACATGGCGCGTCTCAAACATGAAGGCCATGGTATCGGCGATCCGCATCGGCTTTAACGCGGCATTCACCGCCTTCTGATAGCTCGTTTGATCGGGACCGTGGCCGTTCATCTGGTTGTGCAGGCTGGCGCCTCCGGGTGCGAAGCCGCCCGCCTTCGCATCGTAGGAGCCTTCAATCAGGCCCATAAATTCACTCATGACGTTTCTGTGGAACCAGGGCGGTCTGAACGTTTCTTCGGCGACCATCCAGCGCGGAGGGAAAATCACGAAGTCGCAATTGGCGGTCCCAGGTGTTTCGCTCGGGCTGGTCAGCACGGTAAAGATCGAGGGATCGGGATGATCGTAGCTGACAGTGTTGATCGTGTTGAAGCGGGTCAGGTCATAGCGGCAGGGCGCAAGGTTCCCATGCCAGGCGACGACATCAAACGGCGAATGATCGAGCGTTGTTATCCAAAGGTCGCCCTGAAACTTCTGGACGATCTCGCAGGGCTGATCACGATCCTCGAAACAGGCGACGGGCGCCTCGAAATCGCGCGGGTTGGCGAGACCATTAGAGCCGATCGGTCCGAGATCGGGCAGGCGCAACAGCGCGCCGTAATTCTCAAGCACATAGCCGCGCCCCTCCCCATCGGGCAATGCGATGCGGAAGCGCACACCCCGGGGTATGATTGCAACCTGAAGCGGCCTGAGGTCGATCCTTCCCAATTCGGTATCGATCGCCAGCTCGCCGTGCTCCGGCACGATCAAGAGTTCGCCGTCCGCCGAAAAAAAGGCGCGATCCATATCGCGATTGCAGGCATAGAGATGAATCCCGACCCCCGTCTGCTCGGCGACGTTTCCCGTGCCGCCGTACGTGACGAGGCCATCGATCCAGTCCGTCGCCTCATCCGGCATAGCGAGCGGATCCCAGCGCATGCGGTTCGGCGATGGGGGCACATCGTTAAAAGGAGCCGACTTCAGGCGCGCAGCACCGTGGTAACGCGCAAAGGCGGAGTGACTGGCGGTCGGCCGCAGCCTGTAAAGCCAGCTTCGGCGGTTCTCGGCGCGCGGTGCGGTAAAGGCGGTTCCGGAAAGCTGTTCGGTGTAAAGACCGAAAGGCGTACGCTGCGGCGAATTACGACCGACTGGCAATGCGCCCGCGATCGCTTCGGTTGCATGATGATTGGCGAAGCCCGGAAGATAGGCGCTGGCTTGCGCGGCCGTCACGAGGCCGAGGGAATGAAGGTTCATCGCAAATATCCTCTGCCTCGGGTCGCGTTCGCTGACACCTCAGGCGTCCACCGTGATAACGCCGCGCCGGATCTGATCGAGCTCGATCGACTCGTAAAGCGCCTGGAAATTTCCGTTGCCGAACCCTTCGTTGCCTTTCCTCTGAATGATCTCGAAGAAGATCGGCCCAAACATGTTTCCCGTGAAGATCTGGAGCAAAATCCCCTCATTGTCGACGTCGCCGTCGATCAGGATGTGGTTCTTTCGGAGCCGATCCAGGTCCTCGCCATGGCCGGGCACACGCTTGTCGACGAGCTCGTAATAGGTTTCGATCGTGTCCTGCAGCTTGACGCCGCGGGCGCGCAGCTTCTCGACCGTCGCGTAGATGTCGTCGGTGGCCAGCGCCAGGTGCTGAATGCCCTCGCCATTATAGTCTCTGATGAATTCCTCGATCTGGCTTTTGTCGTCCTGGCTCTCATTCAAAGGAATGCGGATTGCGCGATCGGGCGCGATCATCGCCTGGCTGAACAGCCCGGTCGCCTTGCCCTTGATGTCGAAATATTTCTGCTCCTCGAAGCCAAAGATGCGGCCATAGAAGTCGGCCCAGGTGCGCATCTGGCCGCGGCGGACATTGTGAGTCAGATGGTCGAGCAGATCGAGCCCGACATTGTTCTGAGCTTCCGCCTCGGCGGCGCCGGATATCTGGTTCCACGTGTCGTAAATCGAGCCCTTGTCCCCCTGATGATCGACAAGATAGAGGATCGACCCGCCAATCCCCTCGAGCGCCGGAACGTCATCCAGCGCTGCGCCGGGAGGCGCCGGTGCCGCGCCGCTGGCGAGCGCCGCTTGATAGGTTGCCTTTGCGTCACGGACGCGAAACGCCATCGCGCTCGCCGAAGGCCCGTGCGCGTCACGGAACGCGGCGGCGTGACCGTCGACTTGCCGATTCAGGAGCAGGTTGATCCGCCCCTGTTTGTAGCGCGTCACTGCTTTGGTGGGATGAGTGGAGGCGGCGACGAAGCCGAATTGTTCGAACTGACGGGCCATCGCGTCGGGATCCGGCGACGTGAACTCGCAAAACTCGAAGCCGTCCAAACCCATCGGGTTGAAGTCGATCGTCATGGCCATGCCTCGCCAGAAAGTATCAATTGAGACTATCATGAGGCTGTCATCGGATAGTGTCAACTGATACCATCACCGGATGAACGGCCGCGCCCTGATACTCGACAGTTTCATTCCCTACCGACTGTCGATCACATCGAACCTGGTCAGTGCGCGTATCGCGCGCGCTTATGAGGCGTTGTTCGGTCTTACCATTGCGGAATGGCGCCTGGTTGCCGTTGTCGCCGAAACCGGCAGCACGACCCAGCAAGCGATCGGCGTACGCACACGCATGGATAAGGTAACGGTCAGTCGCGCCGCCATCGCGTTGGTGGAGCGTGGTCTGCTCGAAAGAAGTCGCCAGCCCGGGGATGGGCGGTCGCACCTGTTGACGCTGACCGCTGCCGGAGGCGATCTTTACGCCCAGGTGGTGCCCAAAGCCCTGGAACTAGAACGTCGCATCTTCGGGCAGCTGGATGCCGCCGAAATTGACCAGTTCATGGCGACGCTACGGCGCATCGACGACGCCGCGACATTGATCGCTGCCGATAAGGGTTGAGCACCCCTCTTCCTATCGGATCGAATAAAAGGGGCCGATCAGAGCGGAAGGCCGACATAATTTTCGGCGATCGCAGTCTGCATCGCCGCTGATCCCGCCAGATACGCCAGCTCAGCCTTCTGCATGCGAAGCTCGAATGCGCTATCATCGGGAAAGCGATGCATCAATTTGGTCAATATCCAGCTAAAGCGCTCGGCTTTCCAGATCCGTGCCAGCGCCTTATCCTGATAGTCGGCCAGCCCCGCCTCGTCGCCGCAACGATAATGCCGGAGCAGCGCATCGGACAGATAGGCGACGTCGGATGCCGCGAGGTTGAGGCCCTTGGCGCCCGTCGGCGGCACGATGTGCGCGGCGTCGCCTGCGAGGAACAGCCGGCCGTGGCGCATCGTCTCGAACACGTAGGAGCGTAAAGGCGCGATCGATGTCTCAAGGGCCGGCCCGCGTACGACGGGGCGCTCGGCCAGCGGAGCGAAACGCAGCGCGAGTTCGTCCCAGATGCGATCTTCGGGCCAGTCCTCGAGCTTTTCGGTCAGCGGCACCTGGATGTAATAGCGGCTGCGTGTCGGCGATCGCATTGAGGCGAGCGCGAAGCCGCGATCGCCGTTCGAATAGATGAGTTCGGGGTGGCAGGGCGGAACGTCGGCAAGGATGCCGAGCCAGCCGAATGGATATTCGCGCTCATATTCGCGCACCAAACTTGCGGGGATCGCCTTGCGCGACGGGCCGTGGAAACCGTCGCAACCGGCGATGAAGTCGCAGTCGATGCGCTGGGTGGCGCCATCCTTGGTGTAGGTAATCGACGGTGCAGCGCTGTCGGGATCGTGGATTGCGACATCCTTGGCCTCAAACACGATCTCCAGCCCACGCCCGGGCGCCGCGGCGATCAGATCGCGCGTCACTTCGGTCTGGCCGTAGACAACGACATGCTTGCCGGTCAGCCGCGTGATCTCGATGCGGATGAGGTTTTCGCCATCGGCAAGATTGAACCCCTCCTCCATCATCCCGTGGGCGTTCAGGCCCGAATCCACGCCGAGCTTGTGGAGCAGATCGGTGGTGACCGTTTCCAGGACACCGGCCCGAATACGGCTTTCGACATAGACGCGATCCTGGCGCTCGACGATGAGGCAATCGATGCCTTCGGCGCGCAGCAGATGGCCCAGCAGCAGGCCCGCCGGCCCCGCCCCGATGATGGCGACCTGCGTCTTCATGCGCGGAGCTGGTCTTCGAGGGCACCGAGGACCCGGTAGCAGGGCATGACCTTGGCGACGCTGGAATTGGGCTCACGGCCCTCGCGGATGGCTGCCACGAACTCGCGGTCCTGCAGCTCGATGCCATTGTTGGAAAGGGTGACGCCGGTCAGATCGATCGGCTCTTCCTTGCCGGTGACGAGATCGTCGTAACGCGCGATGTATGTCCCGTTGTCGCAGATGTAGCGGAAGAAGGTGCCCAGCGGCCCATCGTTGTTGAACGACAGCGACAATGTGCAGATCGCGCCACTCTCGCTCTTCAGCTGGATCGACATGTCCATTGCGATGCCGAGTTCGGAGTGGATCGGCCCTTCCAGCGCGTGTGACGCAACGATCGGGCCGGCCTGGTAGGCGAAGAGGTCGACGGTGTGGGCGGCATGGTGCCAGAGCAGATGATCGGTCCAGCTGCGCGGATCGCCCTTGGCGTTGATGTTCTTGCGACGGAAGAAATAGGTCTGCACGTCCATCTGTTGCACGGCGATCTCGCCGGCCGTGATCTTGTTGTGGACATATTGGTGGCTCGGGTTGAACCGCCGCGTGTGGCCGACCATGCAGACGAGCCCGGTCTGCTTCTGCAGCTCCAGCACACGTTCGCCATCGGCAAGGTTGTCGCAGAGCGGAATCTCGACCTGGACGTGCTTGCCGGCTTCCAGGCACTGGATCGACTGGGCGGCGTGCATCTGGGTCGGCGTCGCCAGGATGACCGCGTCGAGCCCCGGCAGCGCCAATGTCTCGGCCAGGTCGGTCGTGGCATGGCCGATGCCGTATTTGTCGGCGGTCTTCCGCGTACTCTCCAGTGTGCGTCCGACGACCGAGATCACCTCAACCCCATCGATGCGCTTCAACGCATCGAGATGCTTTTCCCCGAAGGCGCCGGCACCGGCGAGTGCGATCTTCATTTCATTAACTCCAGTTCGTCACCCCAGCGCAGGCCGGGGCATTTATCGAGAGAGAACCCAGCCTTCGCTGGGATGACGGTTAGGGAACCGGCTCGAGCACGATGTGCCCGACGGCAGTGTTCGAAGCGGGCACATGATAATGGCGATGCAAGTCGCGCGTCGTCTTGCCCAGCGCGCCGCGCATGATGAGCCACATCACCATTTCGATCCCCTCGGAGCCGGTCTCGCGAAGATATTCGATGTGGGGGATGTAGCGCAGCGCATCGTCGTCGCCGACGAGGCCGTCGAGGAAGCGATTGTCCCATTCCTTGTTGATGAGGCCGGCTCGCGTGCCCTGGAGCTGGTGGCTCATGCCGCCGGTGCCCCAGATCTGGACGTTCAGATCCTCCTCGTAGCTCGCAACCGCGCGCCCGATCGCTTCGCCCAATGCCCAGCAGCGATTGCCCGTCGGCGGCGGATATGTGACGACGTTGACCGCCAGCGGGATGACACGGCACGGCCATTCCACGGGCTTCCCGAACATCATCGACAGCGGCACGGTCAGGCCGTGATCGACGTCCATCTCGTTGATGATGGTCATGTCGAATTCGTCGAGGATGCAGCTCTGCGCGATATGCCAGGCGAGATCGGGATGCCCCTTCACCACCGGCACGGCGCGCGGTCCCCAGCCCTCGTCGGCGGGCTGGAATGACTCGCCGCAGCCGATCGCGAACGTCGGGATGATCTTCATGTCGAAGGCGGAGGCGTGATCGTTATAGACCAGGATGACGACGTCGGGCTTCTGCGCCGCCTCCCATGCCTTGGTCCATTCGTAACCGGCGAAGGCGGGTGCCCAATAGTCCTCGGCAGTTCGGTCGAAATCGGACGCGACGCCGAGTGCGGGAATGTGGCTGGACGCGACGCCGGCGGTAATACGCGCCATGTCAGCGCTGCTCCCTGATCGAGCGAAGGCCTTCGGGGGAGCGCCCGCCGGCGATCATCATCGCGGAATAATCCTCCAGGCTCATGCCGCTCATCGTCGACACCGCCTGGAGAAAGCTCTTCCCATCGGTCGCGAAGATCTTTGCGAGGAAATAGATGTTTCCACCGAGGTCGAGCAGGCGGTTGTAGTCGCGATCAAGCACTGCCTGCTTCTGCGCCTCGGTCAGGTTCCACTCGTCGAGATACGCCCGCTCGTCGGCCTTCCAGCGTTCGCGGTTCTCGGCCTTCATCAGGCTCATCGCGAACTGATTGAGCTGGTAGCCCTGCCGCGCGCGCTTCGCGGTGAAGACGCGGGTGCCCGGGATATCGTCGAACTCGGCGAGATAGGCATGGATGTCGATCGTTTCGCTCATTCTGCGCCCCCCCGCAGCGGTGTTGGCGACGATGTGTCGATCAGCTCGGGCTGGCCGATCGCGCCCGCGTGGACGTGGGTTTCGTGGGTCGGGTCCATCAGATTGTCGGTCATCAGGCGGTCGTCGGCCGCGACGATAACGGCAGCATGCGATGCGGGCGGGCCGCACATCGCGGTGATCCCGGTGCTCATCGACCCTGCGCTTTCAGCGTCGCATCGAGCCGCGGGAAGACGACGCGGGCATTGCCCTCGAAGATCGCGTGACGCTCGGCGTCGCTGATGTCCAGCGCGTCGACGTAGCGTTTGGTGTCATCGAAATAGTAGCCCGTGGTCGGATCGATCCCACGCACCGCGCCCACCATCTCGCTGCCGAATAGGATGTTCTTGCTGTCGATCACGTCGGCCAGCAGGTCGATGCCCGGCTGGTGATAGACGCAGGTATCGAAGAAGATGTTATTCATCAGATGCGTATCGAGACCTGGCTTCTTGAGCATGTCGGCCAGCCCACGATAGCGGCCCCAGTGATACGGCACCGCGCCGCCGCCGTGCGGGACGATGAAACGCAGCGTCGGGAAATCCGTGAACAGATCGCCCTCCAGCAGTTGCATGAAGGCGATGGTGTCGGCCGCGATATAATAGCCGCCGGTCGCGTGCATCGCCGGATTGCAGGACCCCGAGACGTGGATCATCGCGGGCACGTCGAGCTCGACCATCTTCTCGTAGAAGGGATACCAGTAACGGTCGGTCAGCGGCGGATGGGTGAAGTGGCCGCCGCCCGGATCGGGGTTGAGGTTGCAGCCGATGAAGCCGAGTTCGGTAACGCAGCGCTCCAGCTCGGCGATCGAATTGGCCATGTCGGCCTTTGGGCTTTGCGGCAGCATGCAGACGCCGACGAACGTCTCGGGGAAGAGCCCGACGACGCGCGCGATCAGATCGTTGCAGCGGATCGCCCATTGCTTGGCGACGTCTTCGTCGCCGACATGCGGCGCCATCGCCGAGGCGCGGGGGGAAAAGATCGTCAGATCGGCGCCGCGCTCCTTGATCAGGCGCAACTGATTGGCCTCGATCGTCTCGCGGATTTCGTCGTCGGTGATGTCGGGGTAAGGCGGCGGCGTGATGCCCGCCTTGAAGGCGGCCTTCTGCTCCTCGCGCCACGCGTCGTGCGCCTTGGGCAATACGGTATAATGGCCGTGACAGTCGATAATCAGCGTCATGCCGCTTCCTCTTGCGCATCCCCGAGGATCGCCGTGATCTTCGCATCGAGCGATCCGATTTCCCCCAGCGTCAGGCGTCCGATCGCGCGCTGGCGATCCACCGTGCCGCGGCTCATCGCGGATCCAGTGCCCAGCCCGTCGAGCGTCTTGACGACCTCTTCCATTTCCTCGGCGCGGCGCAGGCCGTGGATCATCATCCGATCGAGGTTATAGTCGCCGCGCTTCCCCCAATCGGCACCCGGCCAGCTCGCATCGAGCGAGGCGATCACCGCGTCGCGCACACCGGCGCGGGTCGCAGCGAGTAAGCATTCGGCGGTCAGCGCCTCGATGCCCTTCACCATCACCGATCGGATCATCTTGACCGACGACGCGGCGCCGACCCCGCCGGGCTGGCGCGTGATGTTCGAGAAGCCGATCCCGCCGAACGCAACCAGCCCCGCCTCGGCATGCGGCCCGCTCACCAGCAGCGGCACCGCGCGCTTCTTGGGGTGGACCGGTGCCATCACCGCGACGTCGACATAGCGCCCGCCAGCCGCCTCGATCGCCTGGGCCGCAGCGCGCTTGGTGTCGGGCGCGACCGAGTTCATGTCGCAAAAGAGCGTACCGGGAGCGATGCTCGCGGCCGTTTCACGCGCGACGGCCAGTGCCTGATCCGCGGTCACCAGCGAAAGCACGAGATCGGCCGCCCGCACCGCATCGTGATTGGAATGAAACGCCGTTGTGCCGAGCCGTCGATAATCTTCCAGCTTCGCGTCGCGCGTACCGGTGGTGTCGGTTTTGCGGTCGTAGGCACCGACCGCCGCATCCATCTGCTCGGCGAAAGCCTGTCCAGCCTCCCCGAATCCGATAAAAATCGCCTGTCGTCTCTCCATGCATTGCGCCATGCCCTTCAGCCTGCACCTCGACCAATACGAATGACGGCGAGCTATTCGATTTCCTGAAGTGTCCTGTTTTTTACGGCCGCGCGCAGCAGGCTCAGGAAGCGCGTCTGCACCGCGGTCGGGCGCCAGCGTTGGCGTGTGGTTATGCCGATCGTCCGCTCGCCATGCTCGGGTAGCGCGGCGACCTGGGCCAGCGCCCCGTTCTCGATCTCCATCGCGACCTGATCGTAGGAAAGCAGCGTCAGCAGATCGGTCGCGCGCAACACGCCACGGCTCACCATCACCGATCCGCATTCGAGCGGGGCCGAGGGCAGCGTCCGGCCCTCGAACAGCCGCAGCCAATGCTGGCGAAGCGGTGTCTCGGGCTGGCCGATGATCCAGCCGTAGCGCGCGAAATCATCGAGTGTGGAGGACTTCTGGAAGGCCAGCGGATGCCCGGCACGGCCGACGACGATCAGGCGATCATCGAACAGCCGTTGCTGGACGAGCCCCGCCGGCACAGGATCGCGAAGTGCGCCGACCATCAGGTCGATCGCACCGTCGCGGAGCGGCTCGATCAGTTCACGCCAAGATCCCTCGCGCACGTCGATGGTGACGCGCGCGCCCTCCTGCACCAGCGCCGCGACAGCCTTCGGGATCAGCAAGGCGCGCGACAACGGCATGGCGCCGACCGCGATGCGCGTACCGACGCCGGGATCGGGTGAAAGCTCGCTGATCGCCGCGGCGATCTCGGCAGCGGCGAGACGGACGCCGCGTGCCAGTGTGCGACCGGCAGGCGTCACCGCCAGCCCCCGCCCGGCCCGTTCGTCCAGCGCGACGCCGCACAATTGCTCGAGATCGCGGATCGCGCGGTGGAGCGCAGGCTGGGTGATCCCGGTTCGCGCCGAAGCGCCCGCCAGGCTGCCGGCGTCGACAAGGCTCAGGAAGGCGTGGAGCTGGGTGCCCGTCATCAGCAGATCGGGCCGGGCGAAGCCGCGTCCGCTGCGGGCGAGCCCACGTATCGCCTTGGCAAGATGATCGAGCGCCGCAGTCGCCCTTTCGGCCATCAGGTGCCCCGCAGGCGTCGGCCGCACACCATCGGGCCGGCGATCGAACAGGGTGACGCCGAGTTGCCGTTCCAGTTTCGCCAAACCTTGCGTCAGCGCGGGCTGCGAGAGGTTCACCGCCTGCGCCGCCGCACTCATGCTCCCCTGCGCGACGATCGCCGCCAGCACACGCAAATGACGGAGATTGAGGGCGAAGGGCGTGAGCGACACGTGCATCAATTAACAAATACTTATGCCCGCCGTCCAATTGTGATTGGCTGGCGACGCCGCCCCGCGCAAAAGGGCGACGCCAAGGAGAGAGTCATGGCAGGTAAGGTGATCCGCAATATCCGGCGCGCCGAGGAAAGCGTGATCGATGGGCTGGCGCATGCCGGCGTCGCGACCGTCCATGAGGCGCAGGGGCGCATCGGCCTCCTCGCGCACCATATGCGGCCGATCTACGCCGGTGCGCGCATTGCGGGGTCGGCGGTCACGATCTCGGCTCCCCCGGGCGACAATTGGATGATCCATGTCGCTGTCGAGCAACTGCAGGCGGGCGACATTCTCGTCCTTGCGCCGACCAGCCCCTGCTTGGATGGCTATTTCGGCGACCTTCTCGCCACATCGGCGATGGCGCGCGGTTGCCGTGGCCTGGTGATCGACGCTGGTGTCCGCGATGTGCGTGATCTGACGCAGATGGGCTTTCCGGTCTGGTCCAAAGCGGTGTTCGCGCAAGGCACCGTCAAGGCGACGCTGGGATCGGTCAATGTGCCGATCGTTTGCGCAGGCGCGGCGATCGAGGCGGGCGATGTGATCGTCGCCGACGATGACGGCGTCTGCGTCGTCAAGCGCGCCGATGCCGCTGCGGTGCTCAAGAAGGCGCAGGATCGCGAAGCGAACGAGGAATCGAAGCGCAGGCGCCTCGCCGCGGGCGAACTGGGCCTCGACATCTACGATATGCGCGGCAAGCTCGCCGAGATGGGGCTGACCTATGCGTGACGGCGCGCCCTGCATGTGGATGCGGGGCGGCACCTCCAAGGGCGGTTTCTTCCTCGCGGCCGATCTCCCTGCGGACACCGCTGCGCGCGACGCCTTTCTGCTGCGCGCCTTCGGATCGCCCGATCCGCGCCAGATCGATGGCATGGGCGGTGCCGATCCGTTGACGTCGAAGGTCGCAATTGTCTCGAAATCCGTACGCGAAGGCGTCGATGTCGATTATCTCTTCCTCCAGGTGTTCGTCGACCAGGCCATCGTCACCGACAGCCAGAATTGCGGCAACATGCTCGCCGGTGTCGGCCCTTTCGCGATCGAGCGCGCTCTGCTCGCCGCCACGGGCGACGAGACCCGCGTCGCCATCTTCATGGAGAATACCGGGCAGATCGCCGTCGCGACCGTGCGGACCCCCGGCGGCCAGGTCACCTACGGGGGAGATGCCGCGATCAGCGGCGTACCGGGCACCGCCGCGCCGATCCCGCTCGCCTTCCGCGACACCGCCGGCTCGTCGTGCGGCGCGCTGCTGCCGACCGGCAACGGCGTCGACATGATCGACGGGATCAGGGTCACGCTAATCGACAACGGCATGCCCTGCGTGGTCTTCCTCGCGTCCGATGTCGGTGTCACCGGATACGAGGATCGCGAGACGCTCGACGCCAATACGGCGATGAAGGCGAAGATCGAGGCGATCCGCCTGAAGGCCGGGCCGCTGATGAACCTCGGCGATGTCACCGAGAAATCGGTGCCCAAGATGATGCTGGTCGCTGCGCCCGAACACGGTGGCGCCATCGCCGTTCGCTCGCTGATCCCGCACCGCGTCCACGCGTCGATCGGCGTACTGGGCGCGGTCAGCGTGGCCACCGCCGCGCTGGTCGAGGGATCGCCCGCTGCCGCGGTCGCCAAGATGCCCGAGGGAAAGGTCAAGAATCTGGGCGTCGAACATCCGACGGGAATCACCGAATGTGTCGTCACCGTTGACGATGTTGGCCGGCCGATCGAGGCAGGCATGCTGCGCACCGCGCGCAAATTGATGGATGGTTTAATTTTTGTATGACGGTTCCTCTCGATGGATCGGAAAATGGCGCAAAGTATCGACGGGAAGTTCAGCCGAGCCTGTCGCGCGGCGACCTAATCCGGAGAATTCACCCTCTCAGCCAGGCCGCTCTTGCGCCGGTCTTCGACAAGCAAGGCATTAATCGTCCTGTGCTGCTTAATGATGGATGAGGAACTACCGCATGAGTGCCGAGCAAAAGGATCGTGTTCGCAGTTGGGCGCTCGATCCGTCCAAGCCGCGTTTCGTGCCCCCCCCGGGCGCAGTCGATGCGCACTGCCACGTCTTCGGGCCAGCCGCCGATTTCCCGTTCAGCGACAAGGCCAAATATGCGCCCCAGGATGCCACGGCCGAGATGCTGTTCGCGCTTCGCGATAGGCTCGGCTTTTCTCGTAGCGTGATTGTCCAGGCGAGTTGTCACGGCACCGACAATTCCGCGACTTTGAACGCCATCGCCAAATCGAGCGGCACATGCCGTGGCGTTGCTGTGGTCGATACCGACATCTCAGACCAGAATCTTGACGTATTGCACGATGGCGGCATCCGCGGCATCCGTTTCAATTTCCTGAAGCGCCTTGTTGATGATACGCCGAAGGACAAGCTCCTTGCTGTCGCCAGGCGGATCGTACGACTGGGCTGGCATGTCGTCATTTATTTCGAAGCCGATATTTTACCGGAATTACAGTCGTTCATCGACGCAATTCCGGTTCCCGTCGTGGTCGATCATATGGGCCGTCCGGACGTGGCTCAAGGGCCGGACGGCGTCGACATGACAGCTCTGCGCACCCTGATGGATAGCCGGCCCGACATTTGGGTGAAAGTCACCTGCCCCGATCGCCTCGATCCCATCGGCGCGCCTTACGATGCTTTCGTAACGTCGGTGCGTCCGCTGCTCGAGACATATCCGGATCGCGTCCTTTGGGGCACCGACTGGCCACACCCCAATATGGAAAGCCGCATTCCCGACGACGGCGGCCTAGTCGACGTTATCCCGCGCATTGCGGTGACCGAAAAGCTGCAGCACCAACTTCTCGTGAATAACCCGATGCGATTATATTGGGCGGATGAGTAATTCGTTACTCATCTAATTATCACTGAGCATAATTACGGCATCGAACTAAAATGATAGCTAATGTATGGGCGTGTCTTCAGGATATGCCGCCGCTACTTTTTTCTGGCGGGATAGGCGAATGGCTTCGCGGATGACATTCTCATCCCCAATGTGATTTATCAGCAGCAGGATCAACTTGGCATTGACTAATGCGCTTGCTCGATCATCAAGTGCATCGTGAAGCTGAATTAACTCGGAATATATCTCGTCTGCACAAGTCAGGTTGGACTCCGTAAGCAATTTGCCGTCCATCACAAGCCTCTCGCTCGATCCAACGCCATTTTCACGATCGCGTCAGATGGATGCTTCCATCGTGCCGCGATATACTGGTCGGGGCGGATAAGATAAGCGGATCCTGGCAGCAGATCATAACGAGCACTTATCAAGTTATCGGGATCGCCGCATTCTTCTACAGCTATGATATCGACATCGATCTCCGATGTGGGCGTCCAATTCCAAGTCAGCAATGCGAAACGACCGGTAGACAAGCGTCCAAGAAGCCAACCGTCGTCGGTCGGCGCATCGACCGCAACCGAACCCGGTTTTAAACCTAACCAGTTCACATTTTTTTCGTCAGCAGAATTGAGCGGTGATGCGGGATACTCGACGGCCGTCGAAAGGCGTCCTGAATTCACGAGAGGGCGGGCAAACGGATGATCTCGTGCGAGTTCCAAAACAGCATCGCGAAAAGCCTGGCTCGTGACCGACTTCGGAGTCATGAAATCTGTAGAGCGCGATGAATTGGCGATATTCTCGTCTGCGGTCACGATGGCTTCATGGTCATAGCTGTCGAGAAGAGTAATCGGTGCGCAGCCCCGCAGCACGTAATCCAGTTTCCAGCTAAGATTATCGGCATCCGCAATACCACCATTACAGCCGCGCGCGCCAAAGGGCGATACCAGATGCGCGCTGTCGCCGGCAAAAATCACTCTGTCATGGACAAAGTGCGCCATTCGTCGGCATTGGAACGTGTAGACGCTGTACCATTCCTGGGTGAAGTCGCAGTCTTTGCCGAGCATGCCCTCGATCAGGGGAGCGACATTTTCGGGTCGGACACACTCTTCCCGATCGATGTCCCAGCCGAGCTGAAAATCAAGACGCCATACGTCGTCAGGCTGTTTGTGCAGCAGAGCCGATTTACCGGGATTGAAGGGCGGATCGAACCAGAACCACCGTTCCGCCGGACGCGGTTCTTTCACCCGGATATCAGCGATAAGGAAATTGTCTTCGAAAACGCGCCCTTCGAAATCGAGCCCGAGTAGCTCGCGGATGCGCGAGCGTGATCCGTCACAGGCGACGATCCAGTCGGCGCGCAGGCGATATTCGCCTTCCGCAGTATGAACGCCGATTTCCGCGCCCGCATCGTCCTGGCACACGGCAACAGCTTCGTGCCCCCATCTCATCTCGACGTTCGACAGTTTCGACACCGCCTCAATCAAAACTTCTTCGACATGATATTGCTGTAAGTTTATGAATGCCGGCATTTTCTGCTTTTTGACCGGCTGCATGTCGAACTGATAAAGGGGATCGATCTGGTCGCCCCAGAATACCTTCCCGACGTTCCAGATAACGCCTTTTTCGACCATCGCCGCACCGACACCGAGACGATCCCAGATATCGAGGGTACGCTTGGCGAAGCAGATCGCCTTCGAGCCCGCTGCGACAAAATCAAGCTTATTCAGCAGGACTACACGGTGGCCGCGCTGACCAAGGTCCAGCGCGATCGTAAGACCAACCGGCCCCCCGCCGACAATTGCCACGTCAAACTGAAGCTCTCGTGCGTCGGGTAGAGGGCTGGCCCCGAGAGCGCGCCATACCGGTATACCGTCGGCCTTTCTCGCCAAACTCATCTCCATTCCTCAGCCCTGGAGTTGCGCCCAGACTTCTCGATCGCGCTCCATCGTCCAGATCCGCGGCCAATCTTTGCCATCAAACTCGTCCCAGAGCCGCTGAACATCGAACGGCAGGCAATGTTCAAATATCGGCCAGCGCCCGAACTTTGGCTCTAACGCCGCATGCGTCGCTTCGAAAGCGTCCTTCAAAGTCCCGCCGTTCCGATGAGCCTCACCGACATGGTGGATCATGTCTTTTAGGAAAAGGCGCGTTTGCTCGATTGCGGCGTCGACGGCTTCCTGGCCGCGCGGAATGATACCGCGGCCGCCGACGAGTATTTCAGCACGATATGCTTTGACCCGGTCCAACGTTCCCGACGACCAGTCGAAATGAAAGGCGTCGCCCGTATAAAGAGCTGCTTCCGCCTCGACGAGGTCGCCCGCGAACAATGTCTTGGATTTGTCGTGCCAAGCCACGATGTCGCCGGCGGTGTGGCCGCGTCCGCAAAATTGCAGATCGATCCGGCCACGATCGCCACCCAGTTCGATCGAGTAATGGTCATCAAACCAATCGGTTGGCTGCGTTAAACCGGGAATTTCCTCCGGTTGCTTGAACAAGCGAGGCATGCGGCCGAACTCGCTCTCCCAATCCTGCACACCGCGCTCCGCGATCAGATCGCGGGTCGCCGTGCTGGTGAGAATATGCTCTGCGTTGAAAGCGCTGGCGCCAAGCACACGGACGGCATGATAATGCGTTAGCACGAGATATTTGACGGGCTTGTCGGTGCGCTGGCGAAGCTCCGACAGCCAATCCCGTGCCGCCGCCGGCGTGGCGCGTGCCTCGAAGCACACAAGAAAATCCTCGCCCTCGATCGCGCCGACGTTCGGATCGCCTTCTGCCGTCATCGCATAGACGCCATCAGCGAGAACTTCGAAACGCTGTGTCTTTTCGACCAGATCCGCGGAAGAGGCGAATGGCTTAGCCATTTAATTTCCTTCAATAAAGACCATCGGGACAGCTTTAAGTCCCGATGGCCACCAGTTTTTCGATATTGATCGATTATTTTACGTCATCAGAATTTTTTGCCAACCCTGACGCCAAAGGTGCGCGGTGCGCCCGCAAACCCGGCCGGCTCGACTCCGTTCGACTGGAAGGCGAAGAGATATTGCTTCGCCGTCAGGTTTTTGACGAATGCGGTAACCTGGAAGGTCTTGTTGGGCGATGAATAACCGACCTGGGCATTCAATAAAGCATAGGGTGCTTGGCTGGTGTAAATACTGTTTTCAGGATCATAATATGTACGACCCTGAAAGAATACATCGCCGCGCACGGTGATGGTGGCGCCTCCGCTGATCGGGAAATCATTCTGGGCCGCGATCGTAGCCGAATAGGTTGGCGCTTGATTGAGTTTGTTACCCGTCGCGTTGAATGTCCCAAGCGCCGCATTGTAGCGAGGGTCTGCGAGAATGAGCGGCGCGAGCGCCGCGCCAACCGACGCGGTCGTGAACGTGCTGTAACGCGCGTTGAGCAGCGACCCATTGCCGCTCAAGGTGAAGTGCGAAGTCAGCCTCGCGATGAGTTCCGCCTCGATGCCATCGACCTTAGCTTGTGCAGCGTTGCCGATACTGACGACACCCGGCGAAATGCTCGACTGGATCTGCAGATCCTTGTAAACATAGTGGAACGCCGAGACGTTCAGCCGGAGGTGACGGTCAAGCAGGTCGGCCTTGAAGCCGGCTTCATAGCTCCACATAGTCTCCGGGTTGAACGCAGCCGTAGCCAGCGAGTTAGCCGCATAGTTCGTACCCCCGCTCTTAAACCCTTTCGTGATCGACGCGTAGAGCAGCAGATTTGGCTTCGCATTCCAGTCTAGTCCGAACTTCGGGGTCCAAGCTTTGAAAGACGGCTCAGTCTGAAAAATTATAGGAAAGCCGGGCAGCGTCGCACCACTAGCAAGCGATGTGCGGGTAACGAAGACGTCGATGCCCTTTTTCTCGGTGGTGTAACGAACGCCGCCCGTCACGCTGAGCGTCGGGGTGATATGATACGTTCCTTGCCCGAAAGCGGCATAGGATCTGGTGAAGAAATTAACGAGGGAATTGATCTTGATATTTGCCGGAACGATGATTGTCGCAGAAACGTCCGTGAACGCGGTATCGTGAAAGAAATATCCGCCGACCACCAGATCAAACTTGTCCAACTTCGCGTTGAGATCAAACTCCTGCGACTGGGATTTCTCCGTTTCATGAAATGCGCCGAGAATACGATTGAGCTCGGTGCCATCATTGTCAGTCGTCAGGCGATAGGAATTCCATCGAAACCCAGTCAGAGATTTGAGAGTAACGTTCGGTGCGAGCTCTACGTTGACCTCTTCCGAAACGCCATAGGCATGATATTTGTCGGTCGATGGATTATCGATCGCATCCTTCCGATAATTTCCAACGATGCTCGATGCCAAGGGTGCCAGTGCAAACGGGACCTTTAGATGATAAGGTCCGGGAAGGTTTTCATCCAAAGATTGATAATCTGCGCGCGTCGTCGCGTCGATCGTATCGCTCAGTTCGACGCGAACCTGCCCTCGAACACCGCCGCGATTGGCGTTGTAGACACCGGACTGCGAGGCATTCGGAGTGATGTTTTGTTCGTAATTGTCGTGGCGAATGTAAGTCGCCGCAACGCTGGCCTGGATTTTGCCCGGAACAATAGGACCGCTGACATACGCCTGCGCCTGCACCGCACCATAATTGCCAACGGTAAGTGCGCCCTCACCCGTAACCCTGTCACTGGGCCGGCGTGAAATAACGTTAATGGTGCCGCCAATCGCGTTACGACCATAGAGTGTTCCCTGCGGTCCCCGCAGCACTTCGACACGTTCAATATCGATGAAGTCGTTGGTTTGCGCTGACGGGCGGGCATAATAAATGCCGTCTACCTGCATCGTAACATCCGGATCGGATCCGTTGAAAACGTTGTTCGATCCAACGCCACGCAAAGTGATGACGGGGTTGGCCGTGACTTGTGATATATTCATGTTGGGCACGAACTGTGCCAAATCGCGCACATTACTACTCAATGTCTGTGCCAGTTGGTCGGACGAGAATGCGGACACCGCAATTGGCGTTTTCTGAAGCAACGACGCGCCCGTACGGGCGGCAGTTACGATGATATCACCAATTCCTTGCGTGGTTTGGTCGGATGGAGGGGGAGCAACCGCATTGTCAGGCGCGGTCTGCGCCAAGACAACTGAGCTTGAAGCCAAAGCCAATACTGTGGTCAGCCGTGCGACGTGCGCGAGCAGATAGACAGACTTGTTCATAAACCTCCCCTATTTCAAATATTATTATTGATGACGATATGCTCTAACCAGAAGGTTGGAGCATTGCTTAGGACGCCATGCGAATCCTTTCTTCGCTGTCCTCTTGATTGGATAGGAACACGAATGGCGCAACTTCACTCCGGAATCGCTGGATGGATTCGACAGCGACGGCATGCGGCATGTCGCCCATGTTACATTGAAGCAAAAGCCTTTCGATGCCGCTGACCGCCAATATCTCATTGAGCCGGTCGCGGACGGTCGCGGCGCTTCCCGCGATGAAGCTGCCGATGCGCGCCGCCTGATCGAAAGTCGTCGGCAAGGTGTCGCGCGGGGACGCATTGTTGGCCCGCCAAAGATATGTCATACTTTTATACCAGCTGTTAAAGGCCGATGTCGCGACACGCTCCGCCTCCGCATCCGTAGCGCCCACAAAGATCTGATAAAGGCAGGCGATCTTCGGCTTAGCGGCGCCAGGCCGCTGCCGCGCCCACATTTCCAGATATTGTCGGCGCAATTGGTAGAGGCGGGCGGGCGGCCCGTTGAGCGTGATATTCAAGCCGTTGGCCGCCGCGAACTCGAGATTTCTCTCGCTGAACGCGCCATAGAACATGGGTGGCCCGCCTGCCTGAAGCGGCCTCATCGTCAAAGGTACGTCGAAATATTTGAAGAATTCCCCACGGTGCGACAGGGTGTCGCTGGAAAACGCTTCTTTCAAAACGTCGAGTGCCTCTTCAAAAATGAAGCGTGATTGTTGATTGACAATTCCAAACATGCTGGTTTCGAAAGGCGATGCGCCGCGACCGACACCAACATCGAGGCGACCGTCGCTGAGATGATCGAGCATGCAAAGCTCTTCGTACAAGCGCAGCGGCTCGTAGGCCGGTAGCACGTGTACCATTGAACCTATGCGCATGCGTTTGGTATGCTGGGCAAGAGCCGCGAGCATGACGTTGGGCGAGGCCGCATGGCCCAGCGGCGTACAATGATGTTCGGCGATGTAATAAGCGGCGAAGCCGGCTTCTTCCGCAGCCGCTGCAAAAGCCAGCCGGTCGCGATAGAGCTTTGCGACTGGCTCACCCCGCGTATCGATATGATCAAAGACACAATATTCCGGCCTAAACATCGGACCACTCCAAACCATAAGAAACTGTATGTCGCCGCTTGGTGTCGATCCCATCACAGGCGCTTGCGACGGCTGAGCGGTGGTTACGGGCATTGCGCGGTGCCGAACTGAACGGCTGCCGGGTCTATCGCTTTAGCTTGTCATCATTTCGTGCGACGCGCCTTTTCAACACAGGCACCAGTTCGCGAAGCTCTTCATCGCTCGCTGCGCGCGCAAGCGCCATCGACTTCAGATACGGTGCTTCGAGCCCGTCGAGCAGACCCACAAGTTCGACGCGTTCACGTTCGAACAGTGCGCCTGTGCCGCTTCGAACATCGCGAAGATCTCCGCCTGGTGACGGACCTCGACCAATCCCATGGCAGGAAGCCCGCGAACCCCCTCCCGTATGGTCGGGCCGCTTATCTGGTACAGTTCGGCAAGATCGCGTTCGTTAGGGAGCCGAGTGCCCCATAGATGCAAGGCCCATCACTGTCCCTCGCCTGTGTCAGCGGCCAGCCCGGCCGCTGCAATTCCGGCGACCGCGCATGCCTCGTCATTGTCGGAAGAATCCCCACTGATGCCAACCGCGCCTAAGACTCGATTGTCACCGTCACGGATGAGCACCCCGCCCGGAACGGGGACGAGACGCCCGCCGGAGACACTGCCGAGCGCGTTGACGAAGGCCGGCGCCACCTCTGCGCGCTTGGCGAGCATGCGGCTCCCATGTCCCACGCCGAGCGCGCCCCAGGCCTTGCCTTGGGCGATATCAGGCCGAAGAATGCCGGACTCGTCCTGGCGCTTGAACGCTACCAAATGACCGCCCGCGTCCAGCACGGCCACTGTAAGCGGCTGAAGGCGCAATGTCGCCGCGTGATCCAGAGATGCAGCGACGATCCGGTCGGCGAGGGTTAGCGTCAGCATGATGAAAGTACCTTTTCCGTGTTGTTATGACAGGGCGCGGCGACGGCCAGCAGGTGCTCCACGCAGGGGCAGTGCCCGAAGCGCTAGCTGGCGCCCTCAGGAGGACGCGCCTGCCCTGCCCAGGCTGAAGACTGCGGTTGCCGCGAGCGCCGATACCGCACCTGCGCAGAGGAAGAGCAGCGGCGCGGAGATACCCGCGCTTAGTAAAACACCGCCGATCACCGGTCCAATCAGTGCACCGACCCGGCCGACGCCCATCGACCAGCCCACGCCGGTTCCGCGGACGGCCGTGTCGTAAAGCGTGGCGCCGACCGCGACGGTCGCCATCTGCGCGCCGATGCTGAAGAAGCCGGCGATCGCGGCAAGGGAGAGCAGCCACACGCTCGATGAGCCCCCGCGCCCGATAAGGGCAACGGCAATCGCTCCGGCAAGGAACGCGACGCTGATAATTCTCGTGCGGCCAAACCGGTCGGCGAGCAGGCCTATGGTGATGCATCCCATGACGCCGCCGGCGTTCAGCGCGGCCACTCCCAGCACCGCTGCGCGAGGGTCGACGCCGGATTGACCCGCAAGCAGCGGTATCCAGTTCACCAAGAAATAGGACAGCAGGAGGCTGCAGAAGAAGGCGGACCAAAGGAGCAAGGTTCGGGCGGCGAGCCCGTCCGAGAACAGCCGGGCCACACCCGGCGCGGATCGCCTGTTCGGGGCGGGCACCCTCGGGGAAATTGCCGGAGCGGCCGATACGGTTGGTCCGCTACGCGATCGGGGTAGAAAGCGAGCCAGCAGCACAAGCAGCAGGAGCGGAGGGATCCCGCCGACGACGAACAGGCTCCGCCAGCCATAGATCGGTATCAGGACCGCCGCGGCGACTCCGGCCAGGATAGCACCGAAAGGGAACCCGCAGAACATGGTCGCTACGACCGTCGTCCGCAGGCGGCCCGGCGCGCTCTCGGCCGCCAGGGCGATCATGCAGGGGAGCGCTCCGCCTAGACCCAAGCCGGTGACCAACCGGAGCAAGACCAGTTGCCCGAAGCCGTTCGCCAAAATCGTCGAGCACGTCACACTGCCGAAGAGAGCCACGGCCAAGAGCAACGTCGGCTTACGCCCAATACGATCCGCCAGGTTGCCGAGCAGGATGGCACCGATGAGACCTCCGAGAAGCCCCGCACCGAAGATCGGTCCGAAGCTGGTCATCGCGATACTCCACTGATGGGAGATATCGGGCGCTGCGAGGGCGATCGCCTGCGTATCGAACCCGTCGAGCATCGCCACGAGCCCGCAAAGAACGACGATCAGCTTCCAGCCCGGCGCGGCGTTCTCCGGCGTTACCGCTGACCGCGCACGTTCGTCCAAGTACGGCCCGGCCGTCGTTCCAACGTGCACCGCTCCTCCGATCTTACCGCATATCCAATAAGCAGCCCGTCTCACTCTCACCAAATGACTAAGCGCCCGCCCGTCTGTTGTCGAGGTCCGTACGATATGGCCGGGCACTACATTCTCGAGCCGTCCTTCCACCCCGCCGGAAAGTCCGGCGGGTCGACCAGCCGCTGGCCCGGCGCGATTTCAAGCGAACCCGCGCCTACCGCATCCTCTCTCCCTCATCGCCCAACGTGTGATCGGCAAAGCTATCCGGCCTTTCGCAAAACTTCCTGGCTCTTCTCTTCGCTGGGCTCGGTCCCAGGCTCACCCGCCACCTGATCCGCCACTGTCGCGCCGCGCTTGCCGAGCGGCTTCTCCGTACCCGTAGTGGTATCGCGCGCGGTCTGGCGTTCGGCCTCCGCGTTCAACTCCGCGCCCAACAGGATCGCATAGGCCGAGACCCACAGCCACATCAGCAGCACCACCACCGCCGACAGCGAGCCGTACGTGGCGTTATACGCTCCCAAAGTCGTCGCATAGGCACCGAAGCCGACCGTGGCGAGCAACCACAAAACCGTCGCCAGCACCGATCCGACGCTCAGCCAGCGCCATTTGGCGTCATGCCGCGACGGCCCCCAGCGATAGGCCGCACCGATGCCGGTGCTCGCCAGCGCACCCGCCACCAGCCATGTCGCGATCGTCACCGCGATCCCCGCCAGCGGCCCGAGACTGTCGACCGCATGGCCAACGAAGGTGAGCGCCGAGGCCGCGAGCAGCCCGAGCACCATGATCGCCACCGATCCGACGATCATGATCAGCGCGATGATCGCCGTCTCGATGAAACCGCGCCGCTCGGGTTGTTCGTAGACGACGTTCAGCGCGCTCATCACCGCCCCCGAAGCGCGGCTGGCGCCGTACAGCGACACCAGCAGCGCCACGGCCAGCCCCAGCCCCTTCTTCGACGAGGCAGTGGTGACGAGGCTGAGGATCTGATCGAGGATCAGCTTGGCGGCATCCTTGGGCACCAGGCTGATGACGATGTGCATATGATCGGCGATCGTCTTGGGATCGGCGACGAGGCCGTAGGTCATCACCATCGCGCCGAGCAAAGGCACGAAGGCGAGGAAGGCGAAGAAGGCGACGCCGGCGGCCAGCAGCCCGATATTGTCGGTGCCGGTCTTCACCCATACCCGGCCGAGGATCTCCTTCCATGCGAGCATCGGGAGTTGCGTGGGGCTGGTGGCGTCGCGACCGTTCGGGTCTTTTGCCTGTTCGGTCACCGTGGTCGCCATCATGCCCCTCGCTTGGTCGTGACGGGAAAACGCACCATCGCCCTTTTCGTCGCGTGGATTTCGGCGGATGAGGGATAATGTCCCGCGAAAGCGCCTTCATCGCCCAACTGGCGGCCATCGCCCGCGATCCCGCCGCGCGCGGATTGCAGGACGATGGCGCCGTGCTGCCGATGGGCGACCGCGATCTGGTGCTGACCCACGACATGCTGGTCGAGGGGGTACATTATCTCTCCGACGATCCTCCCGGGGATGTCGCGTGGAAGCTGGTGGCGGTGAACCTGTCCGATCTGGCGGCAAAGGGTGCGAAGCCGATCGGGGTGTTGCTCGGCTATCCGCTAGGCCCTGACGCGGCGTGGGACGGGGCGTTCGTGCGTGGGCTGGACACGGCGCTCACTGCATATGAGACGCCCTTGCTGGGTGGCGATACGGTGCAGGCGGCGGGTCCGCGCAGCTTCGGCCTGACGGCTATCGGTGAGGTCGCCCGCGGTGGCGCGCCGGCAAGATCGGGCGCGCAGGCCGGCGATGAATTGTGGGTGACGGGCACGATCGGGGGCGCGGGGCTGGGTTTGCAGGTAGCGCTCGGCAAGCGGCCGTTCGAGACCACCCTGCTCGCGCTCTACCGGCGCCCCCTGCCCCGGCTGGCGGAAGGCATGACACTGGCGCCGCTGGTGACCGCGATGGCCGACGTCTCCGACGGCCTGCTGATCGATGCCGGGCGCATGGCCAAGGCGAGCGGGCTGGCGGTGACGATCGATCTCGACGCAGTGCCCTGCCACCCGGCCGTGACGGATCGTATGGCGGCAGTGACGGCGGGGGATGATTACGAATTGCTCTTTGCCGCACCGCCGGGATTCGTTTGCCCGTCGGACGTCACGGCCATCCGCATCGGATCGTTCGTAGCGGGGAGCGGTGTGGCACTGATCGAAGGTGGACAGCCCGTGGCCCTCCCGGCCAGCTTAGGCTACGAACACTAACTCCACGACCGACCGTCATCCTGAACTCGTTTTCAGCATTCATTGGCACTGCGTTCAACGGGTTGGAACGGCGGTTGATGCAGACCCGAATTATCCTGAAACACGTTCGGGATGACGCATTTTTGAGGACAGTCCGCGCCTTCACGCGCCCGCTTGCCCTCCACCCGCACTATGCGCATAACGTTCGCGCACCCAAAGCTCCACGCAGGGCAACCGGGCGAATAGGAGGAATTTGACGCATGTTGATTGCGGAATTGGCCATGGCCTGCGGCTTGCTGGCCGTGCTTTACGGTATCGTCACCAGCTTCCAGGTGCTGCGGCAATCGCCCGGCAACCAGCGCATGCAGGATATCGCCGCCGCCATCCAGGAGGGCGCCCGTGCCTATCTGGTCCGCCAATATAGCACGATCGCCGTCGTCGGGATCGTCATGGTGGTGCTGGTGTTCTGGCTGCTGGGGGCCATTCCCGCGATCGGCTTCCTGATCGGCGCGATCCTTTCGGGCCTCACCGGCTTCATCGGGATGAACATCTCGGTCAAGGCCAACGTCCGCACGGCCGAGGCCGCACGGGTCAGCCTGCAGGGCGGCCTCACCACCGCCTTCCGATCGGGCGCGATCACCGGGATGCTGGTGGCGGGGCTCGGGCTGCTCGCCATCTCCTGCTTCTTCACTTATCTCGTCGCGATCGCCGGCCATGCGCCGACCGACCGGATCGTCGTCAACGCACTGGTCGCCCTCTCCTTCGGCGCCTCGCTGATCTCGATCTTCGCGCGGCTGGGCGGCGGCATCTTCACCAAGGCGGCCGACGTCGGCGCCGATCTCGTCGGCAAGGTCGAGGCGGGAATCCCGGAAGACGATCCCCGCAATCCGGCCGTGATCGCCGATAACGTCGGCGATAACGTCGGCGACTGCGCCGGCATGGCCGCCGATCTGTTCGAAACCTACGTCGTGACGCTCGGCGTGACGATGGTTTCGATCGCGCTGTTCATGCGCGGTGTCGATCCCGCATTGACCCTCAAGTTGATGAGCCTGCCCTTGCTGGTCGGCGGCGTCTGCATCGTCACCTCGATCATCGGCACCTTCGCGGTCCGCCTCGGCAAGGGCACGATCATGGGCGCGCTCTACAAGGGCTTCTGGACTTCGGCGATCCTCGGCGCGATCGCGATCTTCTTCGCGGAGCGTTGGGCGCTCGGCGGCAATCTGGGTCTTCAGCTCGGCGGCCATCTCGCCGCCTCCGGCCCCGGTACGCCGCCGCAGACCGCCGCCGGCACCGCCTTCACCGGCATGGACCTCTATTATTGCATGCTGATCGGCCTCGCCGTGACGGCAGCACTGGTGTGGATCACCGAATATTATACCGGCACCAACTTCCGCCCGGTGAAGTCGATCGCGAAGGCCAGCGTCACCGGTCATGGCACCAACGTCATCCAGGGCCTCGCGATCAGCCTCGAATCGACGGCGCTGCCCACGCTCGTCATCGTGATCGCGGTGATCGCCGCCTTCCAGCTGGCGGGCGTGATCGGCATCGCCTTCGCAGCCACGTCAATGCTGGCGCTGGCCGGCATGGTCGTCGCGCTCGATGCTTATGGCCCGGTCACCGACAACGCCGGCGGCATCGCCGAAATGGCGGGGCTCGACCATGACGTGCGCGAGCGGACCGATGCGCTCGATGCGGTCGGCAACACGACCAAGGCAGTGACCAAGGGCTATGCGATCGGATCGGCGGCGCTGGCCGCGCTCGTCCTGTTCGGCGCGTACAAGGCCGATCTGGGCGAGTTCTTCCCGAACCTCCACGTCGATTTCGATCTCGCCAACCCGTACGTGATCGTCGGGCTGCTGATCGGCGCGCTATTGCCCTACGCTTTCGGCGCGTTCGGCATGACCGCGGTCGGACGGGCAGCCGGTGCGGTGGTGGAAGACGTGCGCGATCAGTTCCGCTCCAACCCCGGCATCATGGAGGGCACCAGCCGCCCGAACTATGCCCGCACCGTCGATCTCGTCACCAAGGCGGCGATCCGCGAGATGATCGTCCCGAGCCTGCTGCCGGTGCTGGCGCCGGTCGCGGTCTATTACATCATCACCGCGGTCGCCGGACAGAACAACGGCTTCGCGTCGCTGGGCGCGCTGCTGATGGGCGTGATCGTCTCGGGGCTGTTCGTCGCCATCTCGATGACCTCGGGCGGCGGCGCGTGGGACAATGCCAAGAAATATATCGAGGACGGCAACCACGGCGGCAAGGGCTCGGACGCGCACAAGGCGGCCGTGACCGGCGACACCGTCGGCGATCCCTACAAGGACACCGCCGGCCCCGCCGTGAACCCGATGATCAAGATCACCAACATCGTGGCCTTGCTGCTGCTGGCGGCGCTGGCGAGCCACGGCGGATGATAAACGTGAAGGTCTACGGCCTCTCCCGCTGTCGCATCGGTCGATTGACCTTGCGACCGAATCCACCACTTATGCGTACCGTCATGGCGAAATGGGAATGACCGAAATCGCTACACAGAGCCTTCCGACAGCAATCCATGAACTGGATAGCGTACGGCTGTTGGCGAGCATCGCGCTTGAGGAAGGGCGCTTGCAGGTCGGCGACCAAGGCACCGTCGTTCATCGCTACAGGAATGGTGACGCCTTTGAGGTCGAATTCGTACATCCCCTGCAAGCTCTGCTGACACTGCGGCCCGGAGAGATCGAGCGCGTTGGCGGCTAGGCTGGAAGGCCGTCGACTGGTCGCAAATGCCAAGGTCTCGGCGTATCTGCTCAATGCTGACCACCCGGACGGCGGGGCGAAAGCCAGATTCTTTCGCCAGTTCGGCTTCGATACGTCAACCGCAGATCGACTGGTGGACGCGCTGCTCGATCATCCCGAAATCAACTTCATCTTTGGCGAGATCGAAAACGAATTCGGCGTCAAACGGATTGTAGAATGCGATATTCGGACGCCCGACGGGCGCAATCCCTGCATCCGCACGGTCTGGTTGCAGGAGCATGGCGACGATGTGCATCGGCTGGTGACTGCGATCCCTCTCAAGCCCCGATAGAGAACCACATATAATAAAACCGAAGGCTTCACGCCTCCGGCTCTATTGGATGAGCCTTGAGGGCTCCGTCTTCGCAATACGCCCGGATCAGGCCGCTTCGGCTTCGTCGATCTCGACCGGCCCCGAATCCTGCCCCTTGGCGTCGACATCGCGGTCGACGAACTCGATCACCGCCATGCTCGCGGCGTCCGAGGCGCGGATGCCGGCCTTGATGATGCGGATGTAGCCGCCGTTGCGCGTCCCGTAGCGCGGGCCGATCACGTCGAACAGCTTCACCAGTTGCGCATCGTCGAGCAGGCGGCCGTGGGCGAGACGGCGGTTGGAAAGGCCGCCCTTCTTGGCGAGCGTCACCAGCTTCTCGACGTAGGGGCGAAGCTCCTTCGCCTTGGCGACGGTGGTGAGGATCTGCTCATGCTTGATGAGCGCCGCCGCCTGGTTGCGGAACAGGGCCGTGCGGTGGCTGGAGGTACGCTGCAGCTTACGGCCGCCGACGCGATGACGCATGATATCTTCCTTCGTTCGTACGAGCGCCGTTTCAGGTACGCTCGGCCAGGCGGTGAAAAAGGGCCACCGCCCAAAGCCCAAAGGTTACTAAGGTTAGGCCGACGCAGCCTACCTTCTCTCGTCGTCGCCCCGGCCTGCGCCGGGATGACGATCAGCGCACCGCCGGTGCGCCGATCATCAAAACTCCTGTTCGAGCTTCTTGGCCATTTCCTCGATATTCTCGGGCGGCCAGCCGGGGATGTCCATGCCCAGGCGCAGGCCCATCGTCGACAGCACTTCCTTGATTTCGTTCAAGGATTTGCGGCCGAAGTTCGGGGTGCGCAGCATCTCCGCTTCGGTCTTCTGGACGAGATCGCCGATGTAGATGATGTTGTCGTTCTTGAGGCAATTGGCCGAACGGACCGAAAGCTCGAGCTCGTCGACCTTCTTCAGGAGGAAGCGGTTGAGCTGGTTCGAGCTGACTTCCGGCTCGAGCATCCCGCCCGCCATCGGCACCATCGCCGCGTGGCTCTGGGTCGGCTGCGACACCGCCATGCCCTCGTCGAAGTGGACGAAGAGCTGGAGCTGATCCTGCAGGATGCGCGCCGAATATGCGAGCGCGTCCTCGGGGCTGATCGTGCCGTCGGTCTCGACGGTGATCGTCAGCTTGTCGTAATCCAACTCCTGGCCGACGCGGGTGTTCTCCACCTTGTAGGCGACCTGACGGACCGGCGAATACAGAGCGTCGATCGGGATCAGGCCGATCGGCGCATCGGCCGGGCGGTTGGCGGCGGCGGGGACATAGCCCTTACCGGCGGCCACGGTCAGCTCCATGTTGAGCGTGGCGCCCTCGTCGAGATGGCAGATCACCAGCTCGGGGTTCATCACCTCAATGTCGCTCGACGTGGCGATATCGCCCGCGGTGACTTCGGCCGGGCCGGTGGCGGCGAGCTGGAGACGCTTCGAGGTTTCGCCCTGCATGCGCAGCGCGATCTGCTTCACGTTCAGCACCATATCGGTCACGTCCTCGCGGACGCCGGCCAGGCTCGAGAATTCGTGCAGCACGTTCTCGATCTTGATCGCGGTGACCGCGGCACCCTGAAGCGACGAAAGCAGTACGCGGCGCAGCGCGTTGCCGAGCGTCAGCCCGAAGCCACGCTCCAGCGGCTCGGCGACGAAGGTCGCGCGGCTCTTGGAGCCACCGCCAGCCTTGCGCTCGAGGCCCATCGGCTTCTTCAATTCTTGCCAGTTCTTGGCGTTGACGGCCATGGTGTTCCCCTTGGGGTTTGGGTGGCAGCGCGTCCGCTGCGACCGGAAAGATAAGACGGGGCCGGACGGAGCCCCGCAGACAGGATCAGACGCGACGGCGCTTCGACGGGCGAACGCCGTTGTGCGGGATCGACGTCACGTCACGGATCGAGGTGATGTGGAAACCGACCGCCTGCAGCGCGCGCAGCGCCGATTCGCGGCCCGAACCGGGACCCTTGACCTCGACTTCGAGGGTGCGGACGCCGTGCTCGGCGGCCTTCTTGCCGGCATCTTCGGCGGCGACCTGGGCGGCATAGGGCGTCGACTTGCGGCTGCCCTTGAAGCCCATCATGCCCGCGGACGACCAGCTGATCGCATTGCCCTGCGCATCGGTGATGGTGATCATCGTGTTGTTGAAGCTGGCGTTCACATGCGCGACGCCGGAGGTGATGTTCTTGCGCTCGCGCCGCTTAATGCGCTGAGGTTCACGTGCCATTCGATTAGTCCTGACCTGAATTCTGTTCCCTGGCGGTCTCTGCGAGACATCGCCTCCGGCGGAGTAAGATCGTAAAAACAGTCCCCCGGACTGTTTTTATCTGACCTTACTTCTTCTTGCCGGCGATCGGCTTGGCCTTGCCCTTGCGGGTGCGCGCATTGGTGTGCGTACGCTGGCCGTGGACGGGCAGGCCCTTGCGGTGGCGCAGGCCGCGATAGCAGGCGAGGTCCATCAGCCGCTTGATGTTCATCGCCACCGAGCGGCGAAGATCACCCTCGACCGAATAAGCGGCGTCGATCGTCTCGCGGATCTGGAGGACCTCCTGGTCGGTCAGATCCTGGACGCGGCGCGCGGGTTCGATGCCGAGCTTGGCGGTGATGTCCTTGGCGGACTTGGGGCCGATGCCGTGAATATAGGTCAACGCGATTTCGACGCGCTTGTTGGTCGGGATGTTGACACCCGCGATACGTGCCATGTGTTAAAGTCTCCTCGCTCCACGGAACGGCTGGCAACCGACCCATCTCGACGCTCTGGTTGCCCCGGAACCAAGAAAACGGCGCACACCGAAGCGCCGCCGGAATCGGAGTCTGGGGATGGGGCGCAGTTAAGAGTCGTGTCGTCGAGAGTCAAGCGCGACGAAGAAACGTCCGATGCGAATTTTGGGTCCCTCGCAGCGGGCATGGCAAAACGGGCCGCCCCTTATCGGAAGCGGCCCGCATGCGTCCTTACCTGCGGCGTCCGCGGCCGCCGTGATCGCGGTAACCGCCGCCGCGACCGTAGCCGTAATGGCCATAGTAGAAGGTGTGGTACGGATAGGGCCGGTAATTCCAGCGCCCGTCGACGAAGAGCCAGGGGTGATACCAGCCCGGCGCGTCGTAGACGTAGGTGTCGCCATAGCCTTCATAATAGAAAGCCGGGGCGCCGCCGCGGGCGACGTAGCCCGGCGGGCAGCCCGGGCTGGTCGCGCGGCCGCCCGACGAGC
>CAXTMT010000009.1:0-34030 GCA_964245355.1 uncultured Sphingomonadaceae bacterium | reverse complement strand
CGCTCGCCGAGCGCGAGGCGGCGATCGCGGCCGCCGCGATCGCCGCGATCCACGACGGACATACCGCCTTCGCCGAGGAGCAGGTGACCGCCGGCCGCCTGGCGCCGGCCGGCAAGGCGCTCGTCATCGGCATCCTCGATACATTGGCGCCCTCGCAGTCGATCAACTTCGGCGAAACCGATGGTGAACTGGCGCCGGCCGACGCCTTCCGGAAGCTTCTCAAAAGCGCCGCGCCGATCGTGTCCTTCGCCGAGCACTCCGCCGCCGATCGAGAAGCGGAGGGCGGTGCCGATCCTGCCAAGATCGCGGGCGAGGCCATGACCTTCATGGAAAGCGAGCGCGAGGCCGGCCGCGTCATCACCCACGCCGCAGCGGTTCGGCGAGGCGCGCGCCGTCTCGGAAGCAGAAGCGGGCTACCATCCAACTGATCCGCAGATCGCGTGGCACCTGTCGCGATTTATCGCGAACGTCCGCGGCCGATCGCTCGATCCGGTGCTGGTTCGCCAGGACTGGCTCGAAGCCTATGATTTCACCACCAAGCGCAGCGCGCAGTTTCTCGGCGACTATGCCCGAACCGCCGATCCGTTTGCCAATATCGGCGAGCGGACGGTGTCGGTTCAGGTGACGAGCGTGGTGCGCGCGTCCGACCGGTCCTTCCAGGTCAAATGGACCGAGACCGCCTACGAGCGCGGCGCGCAGTCGGGCACGCAGCGCTGGACGGCGATTCTGACCGTCGTTATGCGGGCGCCTACCGATGCGGACACGCTCCGGAAGAACCCGCTTGGTGTCTATGTCGATGCGGTCGACTGGAGCCGGGAACTCGATCCCCCCGCGCAGTCGCGCCCGACACCGCCGCCTGCTGCCCTGCCGCCTGTCCCGGCAGGCCTGCCGCTCGGCTCTCCCCTCGATCCCAATCTCGCTGCTCCCACGCAGCCCGCCCAGGAGTCACGCCCATGAAGTTCGTTCTCGCAGCGTCCGCCCTCGCGATCATCGCGACTTCAACGCAGGCCCAGACCACGACGCCTCAACGAACACCGGGGCCCATTGCGGTTGCCAAGGCGTCGCCAGCGCCGATGCAGCAAACTCGGCGAACGATCGCCCACAAGCGGGTCAACCCGATGGTGGCGCGTGTCGCTGCGGCCAATCGTGCAGCCACACTGGAGCCGCAGGCACAGGGCTTCGTGAATGCGGTCCAGGTCTTCCCGTTCAGCGACGGCACGATCTACCAAGTCTACACCGCGCCCGGTGCCGTCACAGACATTGCCTTGCAGCCGGGCGAAAACCTGGTGGCGGTGGCAGCCGGCGATACAGTCCGGTGGGTCATCGGCGACACGACGAGCGGCACCGGTGCAGACAAGCGAACGCACATCCTGGTGAAGCCATTCACCTCCGGCCTCGCGACCAACCTTGTCGTGACGACCGATCGGCGGAGCTACCACCTCCAGCTCACCGCAACGTCGCGCACGGCGATGGCCGCCTTGTCATGGATATACTCAGCCGACCAGCTGATCGCCCTGCGCCAAGCCGCCGACCGAGCCGCGGCTGCGGCCCCGATCTCCGAAGGACTGGCGGTCGACAGCCTCCATTTCAACTATGCGATCAGTGGCGACGCGCCCGCATGGCGACCGCTTCGTGCGTTCGACGACGGCCGGCAGACCTTTGTCGAGTTCCCGGCCAGCATCGCCGTCGGGGACGCACCGCCACTGTTCGTCGTGGGGCCGACCGGCGAGGCCGAACTGGTCAATTATCGCGTGCGCGGCCGGTTCTATGTCGTCGACCGTATCTTCGACGTGGCCGAGCTCAGGCTCGGCACCAAGAAGCAGCAGGTTGTCCGCATCGCGCGCGTCGCTGAAGGCGCTCCCTCGCGAAAGGGGAAGCGCTCATGAGCGAGCCATCCGTCTCTCCCGCCGCGAAACTCGATCCCGAGACGCTGGCGATCCGGACAAAGCCGGCGCGCGCGATACGCTTCCGTCGCGGCGTGATCATCGCCATTGCCGCGCTAGGATCCGTCAGCCTGGTTGTCGTCGCATGGATCGCGCTGAAACCGCGTGTGTTCAGCGCCGTCGCCGATCGTCAGGAATTGTCGGAGCCGAGCAATCGTCCATCGACTGACGCTCTAAATGGCTTGCCCGCCACCTATGGCGATACGCCGAAGCTCGGCCCACCGCTGCCCGGTGACCTGGGCAGGCCGATCCTCGAAAGCCAGCGCCGCATGGCAACGGAAACCGGCGTCGGCAATGATCCGTCGGGTCAGTCGGAGGCGCAAGAAAGGGAACGGCGGCTGTCGGAATTGAGGGCGGCTCGCCAGTCCGGGGTGTTGGTACAAGGCCGCACCGCCACGACGCCGCCAATCGCAGTCGATGCCGCAGCAGCGCCGGCGGTCCCAGCGCCGGATGCATCGGGACCGACGCTTGATCCGGATCGAGACCCCAACGCTCAGGGGCGGAAGTCCCAATTTGTCGGCGCGCTCGATCGCTCCGGCGACATCAATCCGCACACACTAACGGCAGCACCGTCGCCCTACCTGCTGTCAGCGGGGAGCATCATCTCGGCGAGCCTGATCACCGGCCTACGCTCCGATTTGCCGGGGCTCGTGACGGCGCAGGTAACGAGCCAAGTGTTCGACAGCCCCACCGGGCGCATCTTGCTCTTACCGCAAGGGTCTCGGCTCATCGGCAGCTACGACAGCGTCGTGGCATTTGGCCAGAAACGCGCGCTGATCGTTTGGCAGCGCATCATGCTTCCGGACGGAAGCTCGCTCCGGATCGACAATGTCCCGGCCACCGACGCATCTGGTTATGCCGGGTTGCAGGACAAGGTCGATTTCCACACCTGGGCGCTCCTCAAGGGCGTCGCGCTGTCAACATTGCTCGGCGTCGGCTCGCAGCTGACGGTCACGGGCGAGAGCGATCTCGTTCAGGCAATCCGGGAATCGACGCAGCAGAACGTGTCGCGCGCGGGCGATCAGCTCACATCCCGCAACCTCAATATCCAGCCGACGATCACGATCCGGCCCGGCGCGACCGTGCGGATGGTCGTCCACAAGGACCTTATTCTCGCGCCTTGGCGCGGATAGGAGCAGTCGATACCTGAGCTAAAATTGGGGAGGCTGCCCGACCGTACACCGGTCAAGTTGGCCATCGCCGTTACTCCAGACCTGCACCAGAGGCTTCAGGAGTATGCCGCCTTGTACGCCGAGGTTTATGGTCGTGAGGAAGCCATCACCGAGCTGGTGCCGGCGAAGTTGGCAGCATTCCTTGAGAGCGATCGTAGCTTCGTTCGCGGCCGATCGGCTGGGAAATGAGCACCGAGCCAGAACTCCCCGATCGTTTCGTCAAGCTCGACGAGGTCAAGCGCCGGGTCGGGCTTGGCAAGTCGATGATCTACCGTCTGATCCAGGAAGGGAAATTTCCAGCGCCGTACAAGCTTTCGCCGCTGGCATCCCGTTGGAGCGACCGGGAGATCGTGGCCTGGATCAACGACGTGAAAGATGGGTTTGAGGGCAAAAAGCGACAGATTTGACGATGGTGAAACATCCGCACTGACGGCACCATCGGCGCGGACGATTTACGTGTTGGCGTGGTTGGCAATGACGCACCAAACATTATCATACGCCGATGCAGTTCAAGCCGCGCAACCTCCGACCGATAGCAGAAATGGTGGTCGGGAACCGCGACCATCAGTGGTTTCATTATCGGAGCAGCTTCTACATCACACGCTTCTTCGAAGAGTGTGAGTTGGATTATGTTCATGACGGTACGTCGCGCGTGCCATGGGCGGAAGGCGTGCTCGCCGAACTACTAAGCGATCCGCAGCCGGGCACCAACCAGCTGCCCGATCGCTTCGCGCGGGTGCTTCGCACGCTAATGGACAAACGTGAAGCCGAGGAAGGAGACAATGATCGTTCGCTGGCGCTAGCCGCTTTAAATGTGCCGCTCATGCGCGAGGGCTTCGAGGGTTATTATGGCGATGACGGCATATTTTATGTTCGTCATATTGAGACCAGAACAGTCTCGACCCCAGTGAACCTCTATCGCCCTCTTACACCAGCAGAGATCGAGAAGCGGGCGCTTCTGGTCGCGTATCTGGACAGATGTTCCGAGGACGAACTGATCGAAGAGGTCTTGCTGCCGATGTTCCGGCACCTCGGTTATCAGCGGATCACCAGCGTTGGCCACAAAGACAAAGCGCTTGAGTACGGCAAAGATGTTTGGATGAGGTACAAGCTCCCAACGGAGCACGTCATCTATTTCGGCATCCAAGCCAAGAAAGGAAAGTTGGATTCAGCCGGCTCATCTAAAGGCACGAACGCCAACATGGCGGAAATTTATCAGCAGGTCCTGATGATGCTGGGCCACGAAGTGTTCGACGCGGATACCAACAAGAAGGCTCTGGTTGATCACGCGTTCATCGTAGCCGGCGGCGAGATCACGAAAGCCGCCAGAAACTGGTTGGGCGGCGTCCTCAACACCTCCCAGCGCAGCCAGATCATGTTCATGGACCGCGAGCACATCTTAAACCTCTACACTGTCCACCGGCTCGATCTCCCGAAGGCGGCGCTGCCAGTCACATCCGATCCCTGGGCGCTTGATGACGATGATGTGCCGTTTTGAAGTCCCTCACGCGCTCCGTAAGCGCTATTGGTATTCATCAATGCCGAAGGCGCTAGTCTGACGGGGGCGTTCTTGGGGGGATTCCGTGGCGATAACAGATGATAGCGATGACCCTCGGCGCCGGCAGGGCCTAAGTTCCTACAGCCCGCTCGACCGGGAATTTCTGCTTCCGTCCTTCACCGGGCGCCGCGCGGAAATGGACTGGTTAGGCGAGCACATTTACCGCCGGCGAAATTCGGCCCCTATCGTCGTTACCGGGATGGGAGGCGTCGGCAAGACATCGCTTCTTCGAGTGTTTTTTGGCTCTTTGCGGACGGGGCATGAGCCGGCTTGGCTGACTCTGGGCGGCACGGAGGATCCGATGGCGGCCGCCTCGGCATTCATTGAAGCGCTCTACCAAGACCGCAATGGTCCGGAACATGTCGTAATCGATGACGCTGACATGCTGTCCAATGAGCAGATGCAAGTGCTCAGCGGCCGGGTATTTAATCTGAAGCGTATTCGGGCGCTTGTTTTCTCTTCACGTCGAACAGTGGAAATTCCCCGGGCCGAGACCCTTGATCTCAACCCGCTGGATCCTCTCGACGCGAGGGAATTGCTTCGACGCTTGCAGTCTCGCATGTCGCCTGACGATCTTAATCGAGCTGCGGAAATGGCGGAAGGCCATCCGCTAGCGCTCGAAATTCTCGCCGGGGTTCTCGATCGGCACCCTCATTTGGCGATCGACGACATCCTTCGTGGTCAGATTTACGACCTCGAACGCCGGGTCATAACGTCGCCTACAAAGCTCGTCACCGACCTCAAGCCGAAGATCATCATCGCCAACGAGTCTCTGCTTGAAAAGCTGAAACGGCAGCCAGATTCGATCTTTGATTTGCCGCCCCGGCGCTTTGAAGAGCTGGTGGCCGAGTTGCTCGACGGAATGGGCTTCGAGGTGGAATTGACAAAGGAGACCCGCGATGGCGGCAAAGACATCCTAGCGTACATGAATACCCGGATCGGGAAGTTCCTGTGCTTGGTCGAGGCAAAGAAATACCGCCAGGATCGAACCGTTGGTGTTGAGCTGGTCCGTACGCTCTATGGCACACTATGCGACTACCAGGCGAATAGCGCGATGCTTGTGACCACGTCGTCGTTTTCGCCGGACGCCCAAGCATTCCAGAAGAAGCACGAATACCAACTTTCCCTGCGCGACTATGGCAACGTCGTCGATTGGATTCAGGGCCATGTCCAGGAATGACAAAATTACTTGAAAGTGGATCGCATTCGGTGCCCATTGGCCTCTGGGGGATCAAAGCACAGCCATGAAAAACCATCCGAAACGGAGAATTTGTTCGACCTTGGTCGACCGCAAAAGCTGATCGCCAGCGATGGAGGATGATCCCACCGCGAATGCTGTCGCAGCGAAGGCCTGGCCGTCGATCGATGATGTTGCGCCCGCCGAGGAAGGCGGCCCCGAAGCGCGCAAGGGATTCAACTATCAGGATGAAGTCGCAGTAAGATTTCTACTCGAGATGATCGAGAATGCCCATCTCCTGAAAATTCACTTCGAGACCCATGACGATCTGGTCCCCGTTCGCCACGACCCGGCCATCGAGGCGACGGTCGCGGAATATGTCCAGGTTAAAGCCGGCGAGCCCGACAAATTATGGTCGGTCGCCGATCTCTGCGCGCGCGATGCGAAGAAGGTCGGTACATCGATCTTCGAGAAATCCCTTGCACGCGACCAGCACAAAGAGATTTCTCGGTTCCGCATCGTCACCATGCGTCAGGTCGTCAAAGCGATCGAGCCGCTGACCTATCAATGCGGATCGGACGCGCGGAAGCTGGCGCAAGAAGCGATGGATTCACTCCATGCCGAGTTTGTCGAGCGGATGGACGGCGCTTTGTCGGACAAGGGCAATGGCTGCGCCTATTGGCTCGATAATTGCGAATGGGAAATCCGGTACGACCTAGCGTCGCTGCGGGCGAGCAATGCGACGCACTTGCTGAAAATAAGCATGACAGCGGGCCACCCGCTGCTGTTTGAGCAACTCGACAATCTGCTCGACGAATTGCGCCTTATGGCCAAGGAATCGGGCGCGGCCAAGTGGATCCCCGACAAGGCCAAGAAGATCGTGACGCGGGCGGAGATCCTGGCCTGGTGGACCGAGCGCCTAAATGACCTTGTCGCGCAATCCTCGGCTCAGGCCGGCACCAAATTGACCGAAAAACTGGAGGCAGTCAGTCTGCCTGACGACGTCGTCGCGCTCGCGATCGATCTGCGGCGCGGCTATGCCGCCGCCACGCGGGCATCGCGCTACATGGAATCTGGAGAGGGGGTGCAGCTCGTCAACAGGGTCAAATCAGAAGCGGCATCGCTTCGGTCGAAATATCTGGCGGGCGAGCTGACAACCAACGGCACTGGGTTCCACGCACTTTGCCTCGCGAAGATGGACGAGATCAGCACGCAGGTCAGCACAGGCGCGGTCGACCACGCGGCTTTCCTCAAAGGCTGTCTCTACGACATTGCCGACCGCTGCCTCCTGCGCTTCGAGTTGCCAAAATGAGATCCATCAACCGCCTTGCGACCCAGGCAGCCAGCGTCCCGCTTGCGGCGGACGATATCGTCGAATTCCATGCCGCCCGGCTGCTGTTGCTGATGCTCATTTGCGGCACCGCTGGTCGAATTGACGGGCTGACCAAGATGGCCAAGCTCGATTTCTTCAGCCGGTATCCCGACTTCTTCCTGGTCGCGCGGGCGGCCGAGTCCGAGCCGGAGAATCCCGGCATGGTTCCGGAGGGCAAGGTCGTCGAATCCTCGATGGTCCGCTATTATTACGGACCGTGGGACAAACGCTATTATCATGTGCTGGCGCATCTCGAGGCGAAACGGCTGATCACTGTCTCAAAGGAAAAGAAGTCCTACCAAATCGCTCTGACGCCTCTCGGCAAGGAGCGCGCGAAGGCGCTCGCGGAGCTGCCGTCTTTCGCCGGCATGGTGGACCGTCTCAAGCAAATTCGGGAAGCATTCGGCAAGAAGACAGGCACCTATCTCAAGGACCTGATCTATCGCCTCTTCGATCGCGAGGTCGGACAACGCGAAATGGGCAAGGTGATAAGGTCATGACCAAGCCGTTCCTCTCGATTGCGCGCCTGCAGCGGCACCTCGCGACCGGACAACAGGAAGAGCTCGACTTCGAGCCTGGAGTGAACGTCCTCGTAGGCAGACCCAACACCGGCAAGACGAAGTGGCTGCAGACGCTTGACTTCCTGCTTGGCGATACTGGCGGCAATCCGTTCGAAGGTGCCGACGAGAATGCGCTCGCGGAAAAATACGATGCCGCAGCCGCAACCTTGAGAATCGGCGCAGGCACTTTTCTTGTCGAGCGGCGCTGGCGTGAAAGTGGAGGCAGGGGGAAGGTCTATGTCGACGGCACGTCGATGCTGGCGAAGGACTTTCAGCACTGGCTGATGAACGAACTCGGCATCCCATTGCTGAGCTTCCCCAAGGGCAACCCGACTTCGGGCCAGACATGGCCGGAATTGTCCTTCCGCATTCTCCTGAGACACATCTATCGCCAGCAGCGCTTTTGGGGTGACATTGCAGACAAGCAGCCCGAGGGCGAGCAGCATGCCAGCGTTCTGCAGTTCCTCAGCCTAGCCGAGCACATCTACAGCCCGGATTACGAGGAGCTTGTCCTGCTCAAGCGGCGCGTCGATCTGCTGTCGGCCCGACGCAACCAATATGCGAATACCCTAAACGAACTCGCGCGCGGCCTGCTGTCCGATGAAGATGTCTCGGTCCACGTCAGCGTCACGACGATTGCAGCGGCGGCAGACCGACTGGCAGAGGAGGCGGCGTCACTGCACGAGCGCCGCACCGCACTGCTAACCGCGGCGCATGATCAAGCGATCCCAACGGAACAGCGCAGTCACATCGCCGATCTCGCAGCGCGCCGGTCGAGCGCACTCTCCAGGTTGGAAAATATCACCCTCAAGCAGGGAAGCGCCGCCGAACGCTTGTCGGACATTACCCGATATCGCGTGGACCTTGCAGAAGAAATCGAGCGAATGAAGCGCGCGGAAGATGCCGGCGCGGTGCTCGCCGACCTGAAGATCACGCACTGCCCAGCCTGCGACCAGTCAGTTAGCGCCCTTGCCTATCACGGTCATGATTGCTTCCTGTGCCATCAGCATCTGCCGCCAGAACCGGTGATAGCGGACCTTGGCTCGGTCAGACTTCGGTTCGAGCGCGACCGGCTTGCCGGCGAACTCGCTGAGGCGATCGAACTCGAAGCCGTCTTGCAGGCGGAGGTTGCCAGGCACCTTGCCGACGCGACGACTATCAACGCGGAGATCGGCGAGATCGAGGCAGAGCTGACGCCCGCCCGGGAAGCAGTCGGCGCGCTGGCTCAAGCCGAAATCAGTGCGATCGACATGGCGTTGGGCCGCGGAGCCGAGCGCCAACGACAACTGGAGCGGGTAAGTGCGGCTCTCGAGCTTGGCGCCGAGATGACGAAGGAGATCGCGCGCCTTGAAGAGGCGATATCGCCCGTTCAGAAGCGGGTCGACGATGCCTTCGCTGCAATTGATTTCCACTCGGCGGCGGCCCAGCTCGAAGACGGGATGAACGCCTATCTCGAAGCGCTGAACCATCCCGGGCCGAAAGTCTGGCTGCACAGTCATGTCAATGTCGACATCAGCCGGAGCAACCTCACGCTCCGCGTAGGCCGTCAGCGCTGGAGCGCGGCTCTAGGTGGTACCGACTCGCTCTACTTCCTGATGGCGTATCACTATGGCCTGATGACCCTGTCGGCCAAGGCGGGCACGCATTATCCGGGGTTGAGTATCATCGACGTCCCAGGCGAATTCTCTGGCGAGGCAGTGGCCGATAAGGAAAATTTCATCGTCCAGCCGTTCATCGACCTGCTCAAGCGCGATGAATTCGCCGGCGCCCAGCTCATCATTACCGGCGCATCCTTCACCAACCTCTCGGGAGCACATTTTCAGAGGCTAACGCACGTCCATGTAGCCTGATAACTCAGGATCGACTTCTAGGCGCGCAGAGGCTCGGCGGCGCCCCGTTGCTTCAGTTTTACCGAATACTCCGCGAGAGGCTGACGATCGGCTAAGTCCCCACAGTTGATCGCTGAAGTATCCATAATCTTGCTTTTTATCATGGGTTCGAATACCATGGCCTCAGTCGAATTGACCCGACAAGCGATTGAAATCAGCTGATATCGCCGATGTGCCAGGTTACTTGGCACACGGGGAAATCAGGCTACGAAAGCACAGGGAAAATCATTGTTATCACTTGGCATCGGGGCGCGCCGCGTCTAGGCGCGCCCCTCCGCTTCGCCGGCCTATGACTGCCGGCTTGGCGGGCTCCGAGCGGGTTCGCCGCCATCCCCGCCCCGCACTTGATCCGCCCCAGCGTGCGGCGTCTCCTGCGGTCCCCGCGCTTTCGGGTCCGGGTCCCCATCAAGCTTCAGACTACTATCTTCTCGGCGTCGCGAATCTTTTGGAATTCACCCAATATGTCCGGATGGAGCTTGGCGAGATGCCGGAGCACCGCCGCATTATCGAGCAGGCGTGAAATAAAGCCCGTGATCACCGCGAGCGCTAGATTGTCGGCGCCATAGCTATCCTCGATTGCTCGTACTTCCCGATCGAGATTGGCGGTCTCCCGCTCCATTTCAGCAATCTGTTCAGCGGTCAGCTCCTTCGGCTTGACCTTACCCTCGATCAGCTGCCCCGCCGGGGTGGCCGCGACGAGGAAACGCGCATATTCGTTGGTGAAACGGTTCATGGAGATCATCGAAGACGTCGCCTCGATCTGCCGAACCGTCTTCATCTTCCGGAGTTCGGTGAAGACGTTGATTGGCACCTGCCGATCCTTGAGCATCTCCTCGACCTCGGAGGAGATTCCGGCCAGCAGCCGACGCTTGTGCCGGATAGTCGACACATTGACGTTCAGCGCGCGGGCGATCCGCTCTTCGGGCGTGCCTTTCTCGATGGCCTTGAGGATCATCTTATGTTCCTGGATGATCGACATGCGGCTGATACGCTTGTTGTAAGTGAAGGCCTCGTCCTCGGTCGCGACCAGGCAATGGACGCGGTCGGCGCCCTCACTCACGAGGATATCGAGGCGCACATGGCCATCGAGCAGATAATATGCGTTCTTTACTGACGGATCGGGCACTACCACCAGCGGCTCAATGATGCCCACCTCCCGGACCGAGGCTGCGATCTGCCCATATTTGGTGCCGGTGCGCATCGCTTGCGTCACCGGACGAAGCAGTTTCAGCTTGGCGACAGGGATGACGCGGCTCTCGCGCTCGAACGCGAGCTTCACCGGGCGGCGCGGTTCGCCGGTCATGATATTCTCCCGGTATAGATCCGGTCCGAAAGGACTTTCGGCATCGTGCCGAGGCCTTCCTTCTGCATGACCTGCACGAGCGCCTCGTCCTTGAGCATTTCACGCATCGCCGCCGTGATCAGCAACAGCCGTGCCCTGGTGGCATCCGCCTTGCGGATCAACATGCGCTTGCGCTCAGTATCCTGTTCATAGGCCTTCACCAGCGTCAGCGACGACATCTTCGGACTTTTCGACAGCTTGGATTGGAGCCCGGTGCCATATTTCGCTCGCCGGTCCACGAGACGCTTGGCCGCCAGCAGTCGCTTCCCGCGCAGCTCATTGCGCTCATAGGCTTCCTGCAAGGCTTCCTGAACGCCGACATCGTCGGCATTGGCGATCTGCACGGCGATCGCGACGGGCACGATGCCGGCTTCGACGGACTGAAGGAGGCGCTGCTCGCCCTTCTCGATGAGGTGGATGACTCCTTTGACATAGTCGGGCGACAGGCCGGTCATCCGGGTGATCTCGGCGTCGCTGTGCCCGCGCTGCCTCATCCCGCCGATATCGTGCAGCAGGTCGACGCCGCGCAGCTGCCGGCGGGCAAAATTCTCGACAAGGCTGGCGATCAGACTGTCCTGCGCGTCGAGCTCGACTACAAAGGCGGGGATGGTCCTTTCACCCAGCAGCCGGAAGGCTTCCAGGCGGCCTTGCCCGCAGACCAGATCGTAACTTCCGGCCCGATCAGGACTGCGGGTTACGGTGATCGGTTTCTTAAGGCCGATCGCGGCGATGCTGTCGACCATCTCCTTGAAACTGCGCTTCGGTCGGCTGCGCGGATTGACTACGGTGATCGTGTCGATGTCGATCAACTCGACAGCTTGGCCAACGCTATCTGCCAGGCTCCCTTCATCCGACATCATGCCGCCTTTCGCAGTCTGGAGCGCCGGGACAAATCGAACAAAGTGTCCAGCGAAGACACCCGATAGGCATCAAAGCCGAGCCCGTTATGCTCGCACAGCCGCACGAACGCGTCGCCGAGTGCCAGATGGGGAAGCAGATAATAGTCCAGCGGGGTCTGGTTTTCGGCGTCCATCCGGACCACGACCGTGATGTCCGGGCGGAGCGGATGGTCGAGCTTGATGGTCCAGCGCGCCGATCCGGCCGCCGTCCTGCGATAACGCGCCAGCACGATTGACAAGGCAAACTCGTCATTGACCCGGACCAGATCGGTGTCAGGGTCGAGGACAGCGCTGCCACCGACGTCGGCGATCCCCCTTAGAATATCGGAGACGACGTCCGGATGCAGTCGACGGAGCGCCTTGTTGATTTCGAGATAGCGATAATCCTGTGCGGGCGTGAAGCCGACCAGCCGATAGGCGCGGAGGAGTCCACCGAAACGGCTGCGGAACGCACTGCTCGACGGTGCCTCCTCGCTTTCGTCGATGATGAGTCCGGAGAGATTGCCGTGGCGGTTCAGCAGTGCTTTCAGGGCGTCGAGCATTTCTGCATCGGTCAGCCGGATCGATCGTTGGGCGATTATCGCCTGGACCCTGGCGAACAGTTCGATGTCGACGATCGCCTCGAACGCGCCGTCACGTCTGACCCATTTTTCGCGCGGGTTGCGAACATGGGCATGCTTCAGTCGGAAGGAGGTGCGGTTCCACACATTGTGGCCCACGTATTTTTCGTTGATGAGGATTTGGTGGACAGTGCCTCGCGTCCATGCACGGCCGAGATCGGTTCGGCGACCCTGGAGGTTGAGATTCTCGGCAATTTCTCGTTCCGAACGCCCCTGATCGGCGAAGGCACGATAGATCGAGCGTACGGTAGCGACTTCGTCCGGCGGTCCCGGCACCAAGATCACGCGATCGGTCTGGATGCTCTTGTGCTCGCCGATATCGAGCTGGCCCTTGAGCTGAAGGTTCTGGTCGACAAGCTGACGGCGCAGCCCAAAACCCGGAGCGCCGCCTTGGCGGAAGCCGAGCTCGATCAATCGCGTCTGCCCGGCATGGACCTTGACGGAGAGTTCGCGGCTATATTCGCCGGCCATCGAGCGTTTGAACGCCTTGAATAGGCCGGACATCATCGAGCCGTCGTTCTGGAATTGCTCGGCACAATATTGGATGATCACGCCTGCCCGCTTGCAGCGCAGTTCGAATTCGGCGGCTTCGTCGGTATCCTGGAATCGGCCGAGACGGCTGACGTCATAGACCAGCAAGGCGGAGAAATCGGCACAGCCGGATTCGACGTCCCGCAGCAGGCGTTTCAGCGCCTCGCGGCCATCGATGCGGAGGCCGCTCTTGCCTTCATCCGTATAGGTTCGAACGATCTCAAAGCCATTCCGCGCAGCGTAAAAAGCGATGAAATCGGCCTGGTTTTCCGTCGAATATTGCTGATGGTCGGTCGACATGCGCACATATTGCGCCGCTCGGACGAGAGGCGGATCGGCGATGCCACTGTTTCGGTCATCCGCATCGGAAGGCATCAAGCAGCTCTGCTTCGAGTCGCATTGTTGGGGCCCCCGGCTGTCGCACCCTCCAGTTTCACTTTGAAGACATCGATTGGGCTGAACGCGCTGGTTGAAATGGCAGGCCTCTCGGCTTGCCTAGCCTTCAGGTCAGCCGGATGACATTCACGCGCCGCTCGATGGTGCGCCAGGCTTCTCGTCACCGCGTCGATCCGGTCTATCGCGCCAAGGCATGACGTCCGACATGATCGGTTGCCAAAGCTTAACCCCATGCCTATATCAATCTCACTACTCCCCCGGTCGGCTTCGGCCGCCGGGCGCACGGCGGGCGAAAGCCCGCCGTTGCTCTTTCTGGACCATTCCGTTGGATACTCACGTCTATATCGACGGCTTCAACCTGTATTACGGCCTGTTACGGGGAACGCCCTATAAGTGGCTCGACCTCGAACGATTTTCCGACCAGCTCTTGCCGAAAAATACCGTCCGCAAAATCTATTATTTCACCGCCAAGGTCGATGCCCGGCCGCATGATCCTGACCAGCCGACCCGGCAGCAAGCCTATCTAACCGCGCTATCGACTCTCCCGCGCGTTGAAACCCATCTCGGCACCTTCATGAGCTCAGTGGTGAGTCAGGTTGTCGTGGACACCGACCCTCAGACTGGTCGCTACCTGCGGGTGGGCGGCAAGCCCGTCATCAAGCTCGACCCCGCCGGTCAGCCAGAGAAGATTTGGACCTACAAGTCCGAGGAGAAGGGGTCGGACGTCAATCTCGCCGCGCACCTGCTCCGCGACGCCTATCGCGACGCCTGCGCTTGCGCGGTCATAATATCAAACGATTCCGACCTGTTGACGCCCATCCGCATGGCCAAGGCCGATTGCGGGCTGACGATCGGGCTCGTGCCGCCGCGCCCCAAGGGCAGCGTCGAGCTCAAGCGTCTCGCCGACTTCAAGATCGAACCGCGCGCCCACTGGCTGGCCTCGTCCCAGCTTCCCGATCCGGTCGGCACCGGCGGCGGGCCAGTCCATAGGCCCGTACACTGGTAAGGCTCAGGCTAAGCGTCTAGACGGCACGTCGCCGCTTGTACGATGCGCGTCACGATCTGCATTTTCGGGTCGGTTGCCCTGTCCGGAACTTGCCTACAAATTTCGGACAAGCTGTCACGATTGCAGCGAGCGGAAGGCGTACTGAGAACTTGCCATGCATCGTGGGTTCGAATACCATTGTGGAGTTGAACTGGGCTGACAAAGCATTGGTTTAAGGCGGAAAAAATCTGGGCCACTATCGTGGCACATTTCGTGGTATGCGGTTGAAAGTCGCGATTTGAAATCGTGAAAAATCAATCGGTTGTCGGGTGAGTTCGAATCCCTGCCGCTCCGCCACTTAGCCAAACCCCGTGCACCTCACCTCAGCATTCTGGCTAGAAATCGATGTAGCGCGACAGACATGCATCATGGAGAGACGAGTTCGACTTAGTCTGACAGCACCCGAGCGGCGGCTCAGGCGAGGTCGGACACTCGGTACTTACGCGCCCCGCCATGGTCGGCGGGGCGGCAGAGCTTAGCCAGCGGCGCGCGCGAGGACGCGCGAGAGGCGGTGGGAAAAGGCTCGCGGGTCGGTGGGAAGCTCGCCATCGGCGATCCGGGCTTCATCGAACAGCAGATGAGCCGCGTCGGCGCGAAGGTCCGCTTCTTCCTCGCTGAGCGTGCTGAGCTTGGCGACGAGATCGTGGCTCGGGTTGATCTCCAGGATCGGCTTCGCAGCCGGGCCAGAACGTCCAGAGCCGGCGAGCAGCTTTTCCAGCTGCCGATCCATGCCGGTTTCCGGCGCGACCAGGCACACGGCGCTGTCGGTCAGGCGATCCGAGGCGCGGACGTCCGAAGCCGTGTCAGCGAGGGTCGCCTTCACGAATTCGATGAACTTGGAGACGTCTTCCGAGGCGGCTGCCGGAGCCGACTGTCCTTCGGCAAGCGGAATGAGGCTGAGGTCGGCCAAGCCCTGCGTCACCGACTTGAACGGCTTGCCCTCGAAGTCGATACCGGCGGTCACCCAGAAGCTGTCGACCTGATCGGCGAGAAGCAGCACCTCGATGCCACGCGCCCTGAATCCCTCGAGTTGCGGCGAGGATGACAGCCTCTCCAGATCGCTGCCAGTCGCATAATAGATAGCGGTCTGGTTCTCGCGCAGGTTCGCGGCGTAGTCGGCGAGCGAGCGCCATTCGCCATCGGAATTTGTGGTCTTGAAGCGCGAGAGTTTCAGCAGCGTGTCGCGGCGGGCGAAGTCCTCGTAGAGGCCCTCCTTGATCACCGCGCCGAAATTCTCCCAGATCTTGATGAATTTCTCGGCGTCGTTGGTGGCGAGCTTCTCAAGTTCGGAGATCACCCGATTGGTCACGCCCTTCTGGATCGCGGCGAGTACCGGGCTCTGCTGGATCATCTCGCGCGACACGTTGAGCGGAAGATCCGACGAATCGACGAGGCCGCGCACGAAGCGAAGATAGCGCGGCAGGATCTCGGCCTCGTCGGTGATGAAGACGCGACGGACGTAGAGCTTCAGCCGGCCGTTCCGATCAGGATCGAATAGGTCGAACGGCTTGCTCTCGGGGACGAAGGCCAGGACCGAATATTCGTGCAGACCCTCAGCCCGGTAGTGCAGCGTGACCGCAGGCTCGTCGAACTGCCCGGCAACGCTGCGATAGAAGTCCTTATAGTCCTCCGCGCTGATATCGCTCTTCGGTCGCGTCCAGAGCGCGGTGCCGTCGGCGACCGACTTCTCCTCGGCATCGGGCTTTTCTTTCAGGAAGATCGGAACCGGCACATGACCCGACTGCGACTTGATGCGATTCTCGATGGCGTAGCCCAAGGTATTCGCCGAGGCGTCATCGTCCTTGAGATGCAACGTGACGCGGGTGCCGCGCGCGGGTGCGTCGTCGAGCGAGGCGGGTTCGATCGTGTAGGTGCCCAGCCCATCGCTCGACCAGCGGCTCGCCGCCGCTTCCCCCGCATGTCGCGAGACCACGTCGACCCGATCGGCGACCATGAACACGGAATAGAAGCCGACGCCGAACTGGCCGATCAGCTGGCTGCCTTCGCTTTCCTTGGCGCCGGCGATGCGGTCCATGAACGCCTTGGTGCCGGAGCGCGCGATGGTGCCGAGCGCATCGCCGAGCTCGGCTTCGCTCATGCCGATACCGTTGTCTTCAACGGTCAGGGTCTTCTGATCGGGATCGAGCGTGACCAGGATCCGCGGCGGACCGTCTTCGCCCAGCAATTCGGGCGCGCTGAGCGCCTCATAGCGCAGTTTCTCGCAGGCATCGGCGGCGTTGGAAATCAGCTCACGCAGAAAGATCTCCTTATCGGAATAAACCGAATGCACCATCATGTGCAGGAGCCGAGAAACGTCCGCTTCGAAGGAGCGGGTCTGGGGCGCGGCGTCGGTCGCGGTCGTCATGTCTGTCCCTAAGGTTGGCGATGATCGCTCCCAGATGCGCCGTCACGTCCGGCTTTCAAGAGCCTTGTCGGCTGTTGTCGGACAGGGCCAGCTCGGCAACATAGCAATCTGGTCGCTCCATAACGGGCTGACCGCGTCAGCCTGCAATAGCCGGGCGCTGGTTCCACCGGCCACAGCCCCGATGAGCGCGGTCGCTCGGGGCAGGCTTGCGTCGCTAACAGCCCCGCGAGTCGAGCAACGCCGTCGCTCTGGTCCGGGGAGGGACGTCGAGTCGCTCTGGTCGATAGAAATCGAGCGCCCTTCCGAAGGATTCATCTATATAAGAACAAAATCGTCCGACGATTATGCCTTACGTATTGACATGGGCGCTGCTTGTTCGCCAGATGGCCGACGTCGGACGGGATAAGTCCGAGCAGGGAGAGATCGGTGACGTCAACCTCGCAGCTTACGGACGCGGCGCCCGCTGCGCCTGGGTTGACCTATCGTCAGGTGCTCGAGGCGAACAACGCGATCCAGACGATCGGCGACGATACCTACTGGCTGTGCGTCACCCGCACGGTGCAGGAATCGAAGCTGTTTCCGGTTCCCGCCTACATGCTGCTGTCGTACCTGATGTGCTTCTATCGCTACCCTGCCCTGCTGCGGAAGATCGAGGCGGAGACCTCGGCCGAGGAGATCGGCGATCGCTCGCGGGCGATGGGGGGCAAGTTCGGCAATCTCTATGGATGGGCCTTGTCGACCTTCTTCCTGCTCGGCCGCGAGATGCTGATCAATTTCGGGCTGCTGACGCCCGAGGATGCGGCGGCCGACGTCGTCTACGTCATGGATTTCTGGCGTCGCTTCAAGCTCGCCCAGCAGCGCGAGGACGGGCACCTGAATGCCCGCGAATTCGCCCAGCGCACCCAGCCGCTGCCCGAGCGCAGCGTGCAGGTTTTCCACGCCGATCTCTATCGCTGCACGAAGGGCGATCGGCTTCACAAGGCGGCGCATGCCTTTCTGGCGGCGGTTTCCCAATATGGGTTCCTCGTCAGCTGCGAAAGCCGCGTGACGCTCAACAACAGCGGCCCGTACAAGCTGGCAGACGATCGCGAGCTGATCGTGCGCGAGTTCAGCGATCTCGGCGTGGGCGACTTTCCGTGGCTCGATGCCGTCGCCTCCGAAGTGCCGTACAATCATCTGACCGTCACGATGGAGGTGAAGGACTGCCACTTCTACCTGATGGACGATTGGGGCAGCTTCGAATCCCGTCCCGAACTCACGTCCGACAAGCTCGTCGGCGTCGGTCTCTACACGTCGGACGTCTTGTCGGAAGGCTATGGACCCGTCGGCATGGGATCGGCCAACGAGTTGGCCGCGACGTTCGAGACGCTGACCGACATCTTCAAGCGCACCACGATCGAACTGTGGAAGCGCATGTCGGGCTGGACGCGCGATCAGATGATGGATGCCGGCGCGATCGTCTATTTCTCGATGATCAAGGATTTCGCGCACGTCGCCGGGGTCTATGAGGTCGATGACTGGATGCAGATCGACGCGCGCGCCGATCGCTTCCGCAGCCTGCTGAACGACGAATTCGGCCGCGATTTCCTCGGCGAACTCGTGGGCCTGGTCGATCTTCCGAGCCAGCAGCTTTCGCCGTACAGCATGATGGCGCATGCCAATCGCCCGGCGCGCTATCTGTCCCACATCCCGCCGACCGTCGTCGGCAAGACGGCGGCTGGTACGCGGACGGCCTTCGCGGGATCGTCCCATCATCCCGCCAAACAGGACGGCTATACCACGACGCGCGGAACGCTGCCGCTGGACGACTACAATCGGCTTGCCCGGGATTTCACGCCGGCGACCTTCGCCCCCGCCTATCGGTATCTCAGCGATAGCTGGATCCGCTGGCATGCCGACGATCCGCAGGTCGATGCGCTTTACCGCCTCGAGCAGAGCCGCTCGCGCAACCTGGCCGGGCGCGGCGCCGGGCTGACCCGCTCCGAGATCGAGGCGCTGCGCGATGCATGATCCCGTGCGGCCCGAAGAGATCGAATCCCTGATCGCCGAATTCGAAGCTTCGGATTGCACCGAGCTGCACATCCGCTTCGACGGCTTCGAACTCCACCTTTCGAGCGATCCCGAAAAGCAGGCGGTCACACGGCAGAGCGCGGTTGCGGCTACCGCTCCGCCCCCTGTTTCCGGCCGTTCGATCTCTCCCCCACCCGCGCCGAAGGTCTCGGACGGGTCTCCTGGCGCGGATGCCCTCGACGGTTTCGAGATCATCCGCGCCCCTTATCTCGGCACCTTCTACCGGGCGCCCAAACCCGGCGAGGCATCTTTCGTGGAACTCGGCGCGACCGTCGAGGCCGAAAGCGAGCTTTGCCTGGTCGAGGTGATGAAGCTCTTCACCTCGGTGCGCGCCGGTATCGCAGGCACCATTGCCCATGTCCTCGCGGTGGATGGGCAGATGGTCGAGGCGGGACAGCCCCTGTTCGCCATCGAACCGCGGGGCTGACGATGGCGCTCCGTCGGCTGTTCGTCGCCAATCGTGGCGAGATCGCGCTGCGGATCGTGCGCGCGGCGCAGGCGCTCGGCATCGAGACGGTGGTCGGCGTCTCGGCTGCCGACACCGAAAGCGCTGCCGCGAAGCTCGCCGATCGTGCCGTGGTGCTGGGGCCGGGACCGGCGGTGAAATCCTATCTGGACGCCCGCATCGTCGTCCACGCCGCCCGCGAAACGGGCTGCGACGCGCTCCATCCGGGATACGGCTTCCTTTCCGAACGCGCCGTGCTGCCGCGCCTGTGCGGAGAGCATGGTATCATCTTCGTCGGCCCCGAGGCGGACATGATCGAGGCGCTCGGCGATAAATTGCGGGCGCGCGAGATGGCGGCGGCGGCGGGCGTACCGCTCGTACCCGGCAGCCGCGAGATCGCCAGCGCGGCCGATGCGCGGCGCGAGGCCGATCGGATCGGCTATCCAATATTGCTCAAGGCCTCGGCCGGCGGTGGCGGGCGCGGCATGGTCATCGCGCACAATGCGGCCGAAGTGGAAGCCGGTTTCCAGAAAGCATCGGCCGAGGCACTCGCCGCTTTCAACGATGGCACCCTGTTCATGGAGCGCTTCGTCGGGCGCGCGCGCCATGTCGAGGTGCAGTTGATGGGCGACGGGCACGGCAAGGTGCTGCATTTCGGCGAGCGCGATTGCTCGGTCCAGCGCCGCTACCAGAAGCTGATCGAAGAGGCGCCGTCCGTTGCCATGCCGGATGCGTTGCGCGCGCAGCTCCATTCGGCCGCCACCGCGCTGGCGGCCAGCGTCAACTACCGGAACGCCGGCACCGCCGAATTCCTCTATGATGTCGAACGGCAGGAAATCTATTTCATCGAGGTCAACGCCCGCATCCAGGTGGAGCATCCGGTAAGCGAAATGGTGACGGGCCAGGATCTCGTCCAATGGCAATTGCGCATCGCCGGCGGGGAAGCGCTCTCGATCGGGCAGGACGATATGAGGATCCGCGGCCACGCGATCGAATGCCGGATCAACGCCGAGGATCCCGGCCGCGATTTCCAGCCTTCGCCCGGCCGGATCACCCGCTGGGTGCCCCCGGAGGGCGAAGGTATCCGCCTCGATACGCACATGTCCGAAGGCGCAATGATCCCGCCCTATTACGATAGCATGATCGGCAAGCTGATCGTCACCGGCGACACCCGTGCCGAAGCGATCGATCGGCTGTCGCAAGCGCTGGCGAACTTCAAGGTCGAAGGCGTGCCGACAACGATCGGCCTTCACCGCGCGATCGTCGCCCACCCGGATTTCATCGCCAATCAGTTCCATACGCGCTGGCTCGAGCAGACTTTGCTCCCGGGCTTCGCGGCAGCCGCGGAGTAGAGCGATGGCGCACATCAAATTCCTCGACGAGACGATGCGCGACGGGCAGCAGAGCCTGTGGGGCATGCGCATGCAGGCGGGCATGGCCTATCCCGTCGCCTCGACGATCGATCGCACGGGCTACAGCACGATCAGCTTCGCCGGCTCCTCGCTGTTCGAGGTGCTGATCCGGCATTGCCACGAGGATCCCTGGGCCGGCCTCGATCTGGTGATGAGCCAGATCGAACACACGCCGGTGCGCGGCGGCATCCGATCGAACGGATCTGTGACCTTCGGCTTCACGCCCGACGTGCTGATGGATCTGTGGATGGAGCGGCTGTGCGTCCACGGCGTCCGCTCGTGGTGGATCTACGACGTCCTGTTCAACATCGACAAGATGACGCGGCTGGCGAAGCTGGCGAAAAAGCATCAGTCCAAGGTCGCCGGCACGATGCTGTTCACCTTGTCGCCGGTGCACGACGATGCCTTCTGGGCGGACAAGGCCGACAAGCTTTCGGCGATTCCCGAGGTCGACAGCCTGCTGCTGTACGACACCGGCGGCGTGCTCGATCGCGATCGGATCAAGACGCTCGTGCCGGCGATCGTCGCCAAGGCCCGCGGCAAGCCGATCGAAATGCATTCGAACAACATGCTCGGCCAGTCGGCGAAGGCCTATTGCGACGCGGTCGAGTTCGGCGTCACCGTGCTGCACACCGCCGCGCGATCGATGGCGAACGGTCCGTCGATCCCCTCGATCGACATCATGGTCAAGAATATGGAGACGCTCGGCCATACGCACGACATCGATACGTCGCTGCTGAAGCCCGTGTCCGATCATTTCGAGCGCGTCGCTAAGACGGCGGGCTATCTCTACAACCAGAGCTACGAATATGACGTCACCTCGCTGACCACCCAGATCCCGGGCGGGATGATGGGGACGCTGCGCAACCAGCTGATCCAGCAGAATATGCTCGAAAAGCTGCCCGTGGTGCTGGACGAGGTCGCGCGGGTACGCCGCGAACTTGGCTACCCGGGCATGGCGACGCCGTTCGCGCAGCTCGTCGGCACCGTCGCAGTGCTGAACATCGTTACCGGCCGCCGCTACGGCACCGTGCCCGACGAAGTGATCCAATATGCCGCGGGCTATTATGGCGAGCCGCCCGCACCGATCGACGCCGAGGTGATGGACCGGATCATGGCCGCGCCGCGCGCCCGCGAGATCGTCGACCATCCGCCGGAGCAGCCTTCGCTCGAAGATCTCCGCCGCCAGCACGGCACCGGCGAGGACGATGACGAGCTGATCCTGCGTGCGCTGGTGCCCGCCGCCGATATCGATCGCATGCGCAGGTCGGGTCCGCCGCGCCGCGACTATCCGACGCTGTCTTCGCCCGAACTCGATCGCGTCCGCAAGCTGATGAAGGCGGCAAACTTGCCTTATGTGCGCCTGCATACCGAGGCGCTCGACCTCACCCTACGGCGTTGAGGGCAGCCCCATGCGGATGATCGACTATTTCGATCGGGGCGCCCGCATCGCCCACGACAGGCCCTGCCTCGTCACCGATGCGGCGACCCGGACCTATGCCGAGGTCCGCGCGCGGAGCAACCGGATCGGCAACGGTCTGATCGCCGACGGCTTCGCTCCGGGCGCGCATGGCGCGGTGCTCAGCGGCAACGATCCGCGCGCGTTCGAATGTATTCTAGGCATCCTCCGCGCCGATGGCATTTGGGTGATGGCCAACAATCGCGCGAGCGAGGACGAGAACGCCTATCTGCTCGATCTTCTCGATGTCGATACGTTGTTCGTCCATTCGGAAATGGCGGAGCGCATCGCCCGTTTCCGCCGCGATTGCCCCAACATCCTTCGCTATGTCGCGCTCGATCAACCCTTCGTCGAGGCCGACGCGTTCCTCGAAGACTGGCTTCGCGGCGAGGCGGAAGTTCCGCAGCGGCGCTTAGGTACGCCCGAGGAGCTGGCATTTCTCGCCAACACCGGCGGCACGACCGGTCGCTCGAAAGGCGTGATGCTCACCAATCTGGTCTGGCAGTCGCTGGTGTCCAGTCTCATCGCCTCCATGCCGATGAAGACGCCGCCGGTGAATCTCGTCGCCGCGCCGATGACGCATGCGGCGGGCCCGCTCGCCCTCGCCAGCATGGCGCTCGGCGGCACGGTGATCGTCCTGCCGAAGTTCGAGCCAGGCGCGGTGATCGATGCGATCGAACGACACCGCGTCACCTACATGTTCCTGCCGCCCACCGCGATCTACATGCTGCTCGCCGAACCGCGCGTGCGGGAGGCCGATTTCTCCAGCCTCGAATATATTTCCTATGCCGGCGCGCCGATGTCGCTCGATCGGCTGCGCGAAGCGATCACCGTGTTCGGCCCGGTGATGAACGCCAGCTTCGGCCAGACCGAAAGCCCGATGTGCGTGACCGCGCTGCCTCCGCACGAACATCTCGCCGCCGACGGCAGCCTCGCCCGGCCCGGCAGTTGCGGCCGCGCCAACCTGCTCTCGATCGTCGAGGTGATGGACGATGACGGCCTGATCCTGCCTTCGCACGTCAACGGTGAGATCGTCGTCCGCGGGCCGCTGGTGATGGCAGGCTATTACAGGAATCCGGAGGCGACGGCGGAAGTCTCGCGCTTCGGCTGGCATCACACCGGCGACATCGGATACCGCGACGAGGACGGCTTTTTCTACATCGTCGATCGCAAGAAGGACATGATCATCTCGGGTGGGTTCAACGTCTACCCGGCCGAGGTGGAGCAGGCATTGCAGGCGCATCCGGCGGTGCAGGATTGCGCGGTCTTCGGCATTCCCGACGACAAATGGGGCGAGAGCGTCACTGCCGTCGTCGAACGGCGCGTAGGGGCCGATGCCGATGCCGATGCGATCCTCGCCTTCGCCCGCGAACGGCTGGGCGCGGTTAAGACACCCAAGACGCTGCGCTTCATCGACAGCCTGCCGCGCAGCAATGCCGGCAAAGTACTGCGCGCCGAACTGCGCCGCCCTTATTGGGATAATCGGGGGCGGGCGATCTGATGCGCGACGTGTTCATCGTCGGTGTCGGCATGACCCCGTTCGGCCGCCATCTGGACAAGACCCACACCGATCTCACGCGCCGGTCCGTCGGCGATGCGCTGATCGACGCCGGGATCGCGCCCTCGGCGATCGACATGGCGGTGTATGCGAACGTCACGCAGGGCTTCGTCGCCGGCGAAATGTCGATCCCCGCCGAATATGCGCTGCGCCCGCTCGGCATCGAAGGCGTCCGCGCGATGCATATCGAGGCGGCCTGTGCCAGCGCGACGATGGGTTTTCACATCGCCTTCGATTACATCCGCGCCGGCCTGGCTGATGTCGTGCTGATAGTAGGCACAGAGAAGCTTTATTCGAACGATCCGGCGCGCAAGTTCGCGGTCTTCCAGCAACCGCTGGATATCGCGGAGGCGCAGCGCTATCTCGCGACGACCGCGGGCAAGCTCGCGCCGGTGCCGGCCGGCGCCGAAACGCCGAGCGTCAATGCGCTGATGGATGCCTATGCCGCACAGGCCCGGCTGCACATGGCGACCTACGGCACGACCGCACGCCAGATCGCGGCGATCGCCTCCAAGAACCACGGCCATTCGGTGCATAATCCGCGCTCGCAATACCGCGCCGCAATGACGATCGACGAAGTGCTGGCCGTGCGCGCCGTAGCGTGGCCGCTCACGGTGCCGATGTGCGCGCCGATCAGCGATGGTTCGGCTGCCGCCATCCTGTGTTCCGGCGATGTGGCGCGAAAGCTGGCGAAGACCGACATCCGCGTCCGCGCCTGCTATTCGCAGACCGGGCACGACCGCGCACCCGACGATTATGCCGGCCACGTCACGCGTACGGTCTCTGCCAAAGCTTTTGCGATGGCGGGATTGGGTGCTTCGGAAATCGATGTCGTCGAGGTCCACGATGCCAGTTCGTCCGGCGAGATCATCCAGATCGAAGCGTTAGGTTTCTGCCCGCCCGGAGAGGGCGGCCCCGGCGCCGAACGCGGCGATTTCTCGATCGGCGGGCGCATCCCCGTAAACACCTCGGGCGGGCTGGTTTCGAAAGGCCACCCCCTCGGCGCAACCGGGCTCGGCCAGATTTTCGAGCTGGTCGAGCAATTGCGCGGCACCGCGGGACAACGGCAGGTGGAGGGCGCGCGTATCGCTTTGGCCGAGAATTCGGGTGGCTTCTACGGCGTCGAGGACGGTATGTCGTGCGTCAGCATCCTATCGCGCGAATAGGCTGCCGTCGATCGGTAACCCGCGCCCCTTAAGGGTTTTCCTATGCGGATGATTTTCAGCCTTTTGCTTCTCGCACCGACGACGCTGGCGGCCCGACCTGTTGTCCTGGTTGCGGCGCCCACTGACCAGCGTGTGCTCGGCCTTGCGGGAGCGCCGAACTTTCGGGATCTCGGCGGCTATCGCACCACCGACGGGCGACAGGTGCGCTGGGGAGAGGTGTACCGCTCGAACAAACTCTCCGCGCTGACACCGGCCGATATCGCGCGCATCCGGCCGCTCCATATCGCTTCGCTGATCGATTTCCGGGCGGCGGACGAGCGCGGCGCGGAGCCCGATCGCTGGCAACCCGGGTTCGTCTATGCGTCGCCGAAACTCCTGATCGCGCCCGTCACAACAACGATCATGGCGCATCCCGAAACCGGCGAAGGCGTCCGCCAGGGCATGCGCAATCTCTATGCGCATATGCCGGCTAACTATGCGCCCGAATATGCCGCGATGCTGCATCGTCTCGCAGCGAGCAACGATCCGCTGGTGATGCATTGCACCGCCGGCAAGGATCGTACCGGCGTCGCCTCGGCCATCCTGCTCTCGCTGCTCGGCGTTCCGCGCGCGACGGTAGTGCAGGATTATACGCTGACCCAAAGCTTGTTGCCGCCCCCGTACGCTGCGATCAGCCCGAAAGCAGGCGTTTCCACCAGCCAGATGTCGCCCGACGCACTCGCCGCCGTCCTCGCGGCCGATCCGAGCTACATCGCCGTGGCGCTCGACACGATCGAGCGGGATTACGGCTCGGTCGATGCCTATGCGATCAAGGCATTGGGAGTCAGCCGGGCGGAAATCGAGGCGATCCGTGCCCGGTTGCTGATCCCGGCCAAGGGCTAAGCCGAGACCGGTTCCACAAGATCGCCCAGGCTGGTCTGGAGCTGGCTGCCCCACTCGCGATCGGTCATGTCCAACTGTAGCGGCGTGATCGAGATCGCCCCGTCACGCATCGCAGCGAGATCGGTATCCGCACCGATCTCGCCTTCCAGATGCGCGATCTTGATCCAGTAATAAGGCACGAAGCGCTCGTCGATCCGGCGCTTGGGCATGTAGGAGCCGGGCGGGCGCCGCCCCTGGGTGGTGATACGGACGCCGGTGACGGCTTCGATCGGGCGATCGGGGATGTTGACGTTGACGAAGCTGCCGGGCCGCCCCGGATGGCGGATCAATTGCTCGATGATCCCCGGCAGGAAATGGCGCGACGTCTCCCAATGCACCGGCTGCTGATAGCGCAGGCACTGACTCAGCGACACCGAAGGGATGCCGAGTAAGGCCCCTTCCATCGCCGCCGAACATGTGCCGGAATAGGTGACGTCCTCGGCGAGGTTGGGTCCTGCGTTGATGCCGGAGAAGAGGATGTCGGGCTTCCGGTCGCCCAGCAATTCGTGGATGCCGAGCAGGGCGCAGTCGGTGGGCGAGCCCTTGACCGCGAAATGGCGTTCGTCGCGCTGCCGCAGGCGGATCGGGTGCGAGATGGAGATCGAATGACCCGCGCCCGATCGTTCCTCATCGGGCGCCACCACCCAGACGTCGTCGCTGAAGCGACCGACCAACTCTTCGAGCAATTTAATGCCGGGGCCGTCGATACCGTCGTCGTTGACGATCAGCACGCGTGGTGACGAATTTGCCATCTATTCCGCTCCCTTTGATGGAGCGCTCCGTGCCACGAAGATAGGATTGCGTCGAATAAAATCGTCCGACGAAATCATTCGTTTTTATTGACACGGCCGATGCTCGTCTGCACAAGTCCGACGCGCGGACGCCCCAGACGCCCGGTGGAGAGAGTAAGCATCCGATGAAGCAATTGCCGATCGACAGGCTGAAGAACGTAGCGCCTCCCGCCAGCCCGATCGTCGAGGCGACGCTGGAATTGGTGCGCGCGGCCATACGCCGTCGCTTCACCGAATGGGATGGCGACTGGGCGCGTTTCGCGATCGACGGCGGTGACAGGCTGGTAACTGCCGACGATATCGAGGCCTTGGAGCGAAAGCTGCTGGCGAGCGGGCATCGCTTCGACTGGTCGGCCTCCATTTCTGCCGCCGAGCGTCCCGATGCCTACAAGCCCGCCGATGGTGCCGAGGATGCGGCCGACTTCTCCTTCGAACATCCGAACGCCGTCACCGCCGCGATCGACGAAGCGGGCCGCGAGCAGCGCGGCGTCGGCGACAATGTGGTCCGCCACGATCGCAACGTGATCGGCGTCGCCCACTACATCCGCAGCAACGCGCGCGTCCTCGAATATCTGACCGATGGCGTACCGCCCAACACGATCGCGGTGATCGACGATTCGGGCGGCACACTGACCGCACCGATCATCGAGCAGTTCGCCGGCGTGATCTGCGCGGGCGGTTCGGTGCGCTCCCACCTCGGCATCCTGTCGCGCGAATACAGCATCCCCTGCCTGATGAACGCACGGCTGAGCGGCGTCCACGACGGCGATCGCGTCGAGATCGAGGCGACGGCGCCGGCCAAGACGACCGAGGATTATCAGGCGGGCGTCGAGCGCGTCGGCCGGATCTGGCGCCTGTCGGCGGAGGACGCCCGATGAGCGCGCGCCATCTCGCCTTTCATGGCCTTGCGATCAAGCGGCTCGCCGATGCGGCGGCTGTCGCCGATCTGGTCGGCCTGCCCAGGGAAACCGCCGCCACGGAACTGGCGCTGGCAGTCGCCGGCGGCCGCGCGATCGAGGCGAAGGGAGGCTTCACGCTCACGCCGCTCGCCCGCGTGGCGCTCGAGGCGAGTTATGATGGGCTTTACGGACTGCTACGCGAGGATGCGGGCTTCGAGGCGGCCTACCAGCGGTTCGAGGCGATCAATCGCGCGCTCAAGCAGATCATCACCGATTGGCAGACGATGGGCGTGCGTGGCGAACGGATCGCCAACGATCATAACGACGAGGCTTATGATACGAAGATCATCGATCGTCTCGCCGACGTCCATGACAAGGTCGAGCCGATCCTCACCGCGCTCGCTGCCGCGCTGCCCCGGCTCGCAATTTACAAGACCAAGCTGACCCACGCGCTCGAGCAGGCGGAGGATGGCGACATCGCCTGGGTGAGCGACATCCGCCGCGAGAGCTACCATACCGTCTGGTTCGAACTGCACGAGGATCTGCTGCGCATCATGGGCACGGTGCGCGACGAATGAGCCGCTGGACGCTCCGCCTCGATGGATCGACCCTACCAGAAAAGGCGCTGATCGGCGGCAAAGCCTGGTCGATCGCGCGCATGCTCGGCATGGGATTGAACGTACCGCCGGGCTTCGTCGTCACGACCGAAGCCTGCAACGCCTATCTCGCCGGCGGGGCGATGCCCGATGGTCTCGAAGCCGAGATCGATGCCGGCCTGGCATGGCTGGAGGAGCGGACCGGCCGCGGCTTCGGAAGCGGCGGCGAACGACTGCTGCTGTCGATCCGATCGGGCGCGGCGATCTCGATGCCCGGCATGATGGATACCGTGCTGAATCTCGGTATCGACGAGGAGGCGGAGGCGGCGCTGGCCGCCGAGACCGGCCAGCCTGCTTTCGCGCGCGACACCAATCGGCGCTTCCATGAACTTTACGCCGCGATCGTGCTCAAAGCCACGGTCGATCATCTCGACCCCGCCGCCGATACCCTGAGCTGGCGCGCCACGATCCGGGCGGCATCGGGCGAGGATATGCCGGCCGGTCCGCGCGATCAGTTGTTCGCAGCCGTCCGCGCCGTATTCGATAGCTGGAACACGCGCCGGGCGAAACGCTACCGCCAGCATAACGGCATTCCCGACGATCTCGGCACCGCGGTGACGATCCAGGCAATGGTGTTCGGCAATCTGGACGCCGACAGCGGCACGGGCGTACTCTTCAGCCGCAATCCGCTGACCGGCGAGCGCGTCCCCTTCGGCGAATATCTGCCACGAGCGCAGGGCGAGGATGTCGTGTCCGGCAAGTTCACGCCGCTTCCGCTGGAGGCGATGCGCGATCATGCGCCGGCGGCGCACACCGCCTTGCTCGCCGCGACCGAGCGGCTCGAGCAGGAGCATGGCGACGTGCAGGATATCGAATTCACCGTGCAGCGCGGCGAATTGTTCCTGCTCCAGGCGCGCTCGGCCAAAAGATCGCCCGAGGCGGCCGCGCGCATCGCCGTCGACATGGCCGATGAGGGGTTGATCGATATCGATACCGCGCTTTCGCGCGTCAGCGCCGAGCAGGCGAGCGCCATCCTGCTGCCCCGCCTCGAACCCGCGACCGCCGAGCGCGCGACGCTGGCGTTGACCGGCGAAGGGGCATGCCCGGGTGTCGCCAGCGGCCTTGCCGTCACCGATCCCGACGAAGCCGAACGCCGCGCCGAAAGCGGCGAGGACATCATCCTCGTCCGCGAGACGACCAGCCCCGACGATATTTATGGCATGATCGCGGCGCGCGGCATCGTTACCGCACAGGGCGGCGCGACCAGCCATGCCGCAGTCGTCAGCCGGGCATTGGGACGGCCCTGCGTGGTCGGCGCGGGCAGCGGCGCTATGGCGCTCGCAGGCCAGATGATCACGGTCGATGGGACGGGGAAGATCTATGCGGGTCGGCTGGACGTCCGTCAGCCCGACGAACTGGCCGATCCTGTGCTTGCGCGGCTGATCGCGTGGGCTGCTGAGCGAAGCCCCGTGAGAGTCGTTCGGGAATTTCAGGGCGAAGCGATTGATCTGGATCACCAGCCAAAAGTCCTCGAACCGGCCGGCCTGGCGCAGCTGCTAAATGGGAAGAAAGTGGTGCGGGGCAACGTGCTGGCGACACCGGAAGGTGCGCGCGCTGCCTATCGCGCCGGTGTCAGCACCATCGTCACCACGCCGACGCTTCCGCCACTTCTGGCGATTTTGACGGCCGTTTCGGAAGCCGGCGCATGAGGCCGGCTGCCGATCGCTTTCAGGATGCCGCAGCGCTCTTCGCGCTCTTCACGCAATCGTCGTGGTCGTCCTGTCATGTGCGGACCGAAGAGCTTGAAATGTTCGTCGCGCGCGGCCCGTCGAACGCGAACCCGCTCGTCGATGCGCCGGACGTCGAGCCGCTCGCGAGCACCGCGTTGCTTCATGCATCGCATCTCGGCACGGTCACCGCCCTCGCCAGGGTCGGGACCACTATTGTCGCTGGGCAGACCTACGCTCGCCTCGACCTGCTTGGCGACACGATCGAGCTGGCGGCCACGGAAAGCGGCACGATCGCCGAACAACTCGTGGCGATCGGCGCGCTTGCCGAATATGATCAGCCGCTGCTCGCGCTCCGCTAGGCGGTCGCCATCGCGCGTTTCGTCAGCAGATCGATGTAGGGCGGCAAAACGGCGCCCCAGGCATCGAAACGCGGATCGGCGGTGCGGCCGCTGGTGAACAGATGCGATCCCAGGGCGATGATCGCCGCAACCTTGGCCTGACCCAGCACCGTGTAGCGATCGATATCGACGGCGGTGCGCCCCGTGCCCTTCTCCCATTCGTCGATCATCCGCGCGGGCGACCACCAGCCCGGCAGATCGAAACCGGCGTTGGCAAGCGACGCCGGCCCCTGATCGTGAAACATCGAAATATAGCCGAGATCGAGCAGCGGCTCTGAAACCTGCGCCATTTCCCAATCGAGGAAGGCGGTCAGATTACCTTCGTGCCACAGGCAATTGCCGTGCTTGGGATCGCCGTGGACCGGCGTCGACGCGCCGGAGGTGCGTGGCGGCCGACGCTCCAGGTCTTCCAGCACCTCGATCAGGCGCGGGTCGGATTCCGCTTCCCGCGCCACGGCCAGCCAATGCGCAGCCTCTTGGCGCACCGTGCGTCCGCCCGGCGGCATATGCGCGACCGGCATGGTGTGCACCCCGATCACCGCATCGAACCATTGCCGGCAAAGGCGATCGGCGCCGTCGACCGGATCGGTAGCCAGCCAGTCAGGTACGCTATATTCGAAGGCATCGCCCGGCACGCACGCCATCAGGAAAAAGGGATCGCCGATGACGGCGGGATCCTCGCACAATTCCAACATGCCCGGCAGGGGGACGCCCTCCGCATGCACCTTCACCGCCGACAGGATCGCATGCTGGCGCGCCATGTCGTAGGGCGGTAGCAGCCCCTCCTCGGACGGCGGCATGCGCAGGATCTCGTTCAGGCCCTCGACCAGATAGGTCTCGTTGGAATGCCCGGCCGAGAGCGTCTTTACGCCGGTGATTCCCTGCCCGCGCGGCAGATAGCGGCGAAGGCCATCCGCGAGCTGCGCCGTGTTCCGTGCCATATCCTCTCCCCTTTTTGTTTTTTCAGATCAGCGAATTGGCGGCGGTGAGCCCGATGTCGGGATGCGCGCCGTGAATGATCGTCTCCATGATTCCATGCCCCACCGCATCGCCTTCGCGCACGGTGATCGGGCAATCGCGCAGCTGGCGAATGCGGCGCAGGGTCGGCACATCCAGGGTGTCGGCAAAGGCTTCGCCCTCCACCTCCAGCGCGCCCTTCCAGCTGCCGTGCTTCTTGCCGTCGAAGCCCAGATAGAGCCCCGGCCCAAGATGGACCGCCGCCGGCCCGGCGACCGCGACGTCGATCGTGCGCGAACCGCCCTGCAGCATATCGAAGTGAATTTGACCGCCCAGGAGACGGCGGGTGGTATCGTCGTAGCGCAGCGCCGGGCGGACGCGCGCGATCTTCTCCTGCGTACCATCCGGATGGTTTCGGTAGCCCGACGAATAGAAGATCCGGCCTTCCTTGGACTGAAAATAGAGATGGTAGGCAACCTTGTCGCCGTTCGGTTCGACGAGCATGAACGGGCTCCACACGAGGACATATTCGCCCTCGCCGAAGCGTACGTCGCCGAAATCGGCGGTCGGGCGGATGTCGGCATTGTGCGCGCCGACGTCGAGGCGTGTGCCCCAGCTATGGTCGCGATATTCGGTCCATTCCTCGGGGATGACCTCGATCCGCTCGCCTTCGATCTCGACCCAGCCCGAAGGGGTGCCGATCTGGTGATAGCGGATGACGTCCGATCCGATGCGGAAGCCGTCGATCTCGCGCTGCTTGTGGCGATCCTCGAAGAAAGGCGGCATCTCGGAGGTGAAGGTGATGTCGAAGGCGATCGGCTGCGCATCGTTTTTCGCGAGCGCATAGCGGACCCTGTGGAGTGGTTCGATCACTTCATAGGTCAGCGGCCCGACCGAGGTGACCATCGGATCGTCGCGCAGCTCCCGACTGGCGCGCACCGTCCATTGCGAATTGCCCCGGGCGACCGCGCCCCAGCCGTCCATCACGCCGCGATTGTGGTAGCGGCCGAGCCCGAAATCGATGCCGAGCGTACCATCCTTGCGGACGATCGCCGACCAGATCTTCTCGGTCCAGCTAAGCTCCGAACTCGCCGTCGAGGCGAAGGTGTCGGCGATCTGGTGATTGAGATGCTCGTCGAGCGCGATCAACTGGCCGATATCGCTCATCTGGTTTCGGATGAAATTGGGCATGGCGGCTCAGGACTCCTGAATGTGAGAGAATAATTCGACGGTCCTCGCGAACTGCAGGATCGGGGTGACGTTGGTGTAATTGGCGGCGTCGGCGAACAATTCGGCGCCGCGCGCGTCCATCGCGGCTTCGAAATCCGCGCGGCTCCGGAACAGCATCTCGCTTGCGGCCCAGTAAGGCGGCGGCGTCCCATCGAGCGCGGTTTCGCCGAGCGTCGCGCGGATCGCGGTCAGGCCGTGTGGCGCCAGCAAGCGGGCGGCGAGCGAGGCGTGGGCGCCGGTATAATAAGCGGTATCGAAGCGGCTTCCCGGTTGGTTCGGGTAGAGCGCCAGTACGCACACCATATCTCTCTCCCCGATGTCCCGCCTCTGCGAGATCGAGGATGAGCTAACAATGTCGGACGATTTCGTCCAGCACAATCGATAGAGAAGCGCCTATTCTTCGTCGAGCGTGGGGAAGGCCGAATTCGGCAGTTCCTCCATCGTTTTGCGCGTCCCGTCGAAATGGCGCTTCACCGCGCGGTCGACGGCAGCCGTATCGTTATCGACGATCGCCTTGGCGATTCGGGAATAGCCCGAAGCATGCCGCGAGCGCTGCTCTTCGCTCTGCACGGTTTCGAGCTGTGCCCTGAAGAGATCGGTCCGCGGCAGCGGCATCGTCCGCGCCAGTTCGCGATTGCCGCCGAGCTCGACCATCGTGTCGTAGAAATACCGGCGTTGTTCCAGATAGGCGGCGCGGCTGCCGCGACGATCGGCATTTTCCAATTGATCGGCGGCGTCGAGGATGCGCCTGCGCTTCTCCGCATCGTCGCAATGTTGGGCGGCCAGGCGCGCGGCCAGGCGCGCCAAAGGCTCGAGGACGTCGAGAAGATCGAGCACCGACTTTCTGTCGAGAAGACCGATGTAGGCGCCGCGATAGCGGCTGAGCGTCACGATACCGGCGGCCGCCAGATGCTTCAGCGCTTCGCGGAGTGAGCCCCGGCTGATATTGAGGCGGCGCGTCAGCTCTGGTTCCAGCAGATGCTGGCCGGGGACGAAGGTGCCGGCCCGGATGCCGCGCGTGATGGCGTCCGAGACCTTGTCGGTTGCGCTGGTCACGGCGACCGAAGTGTCGTCCGGTGCCGCTACGGGTTCGGCCTTTGCCCGGGGCCGCTTGGTCTGCGGCGCACCTGTATCTGTCATCTAAAATCCTCCGCCGAAGCATCCGTGCTTTCTAGGCCGCCCCGTGTCCAGACCTCGTCCTTTCGGCTCATGCCGGTTTCATTGAACATAATTGTCGGACGAGCATGCCATTACCGCTCCAGAACCATCGCCGTCGCACGATCACCATCGCCAAAGTTGCATTTGTACAACACATTCGCCCATCAATATCGTCCGACGATACTTGACGCCTTTTTCATGACGTGGAACAAGTCGTTCGTCGAGTGGCTCAGCGCCACCGCCCGCAGTGACCGGCCCAGGCAAGGGCGGCATGCTAGGGACAGGAGAGGAAAGATCATGCCGAAGATCACGCTTTCATTGCGCCATCTCACGCTGGCGAGCGGTTCGCTGCTGGCGATCAGCGCATTCGG
>CAXTMT010000008.1:8269-36960 GCA_964245355.1 uncultured Sphingomonadaceae bacterium | reverse complement strand
ATGCAATAGCCTTCAACGTCAAATAATAATAAAAACCTTCTTTACTTATCAGAATATCTTCGTTTTTGAATGCGTTGAGATGATGAAAGGTAATTTCTACCAATCCGCCTTCCACGAAACCATTTTCCGACCCATTCCATACTTCTTCGTGTATGAGTCCTTCCCAGCGAATCTCTGGTCTATTTCTATAAAGTCGAACATGATGTTCCATTCCGCTCGGCGCATGGCGAATCAAACCTGGCAAGTCTTCAAGCGTATAACATCCATCATTTAAATAGTTTAGACGACGGATATGAAGTGTATCGACTTCTTGCCGTTCCAAGTTACGCCACACCATAACTTGATCCGGCTCGACAACTTCGTCAGAATCGACGATCATCAGCCAGCTGGTGTCGGCGAACCCTGCGGCGTAGTTGCGAGGATGCGAAAACCCAAATTGAAATAAATTCTCGCGCTGATATGGGACGATCATATCGTTTTCACCCAAAACACCCGAGATGACGTTCAAACTATCGTCCTTTGACCCCATATCAAGAACAATAATCTTGTCGACGCAAGCCTTTAGCGCCGGCAGCGAATGACGTAACATCGCGCCTTCGTTGTAATTTATGACTATGCCTGATAAAGACTTCAATCAATATTGCTCCCGCTCACATTTGAACCAAACAGCCAATTATCGCGCCGCCATCAGCCTCGCTCCGGCAAGGACATCGGCCAATGTGTCGTCCAGTGAATAGCTCGGTTTCCAATTCGTGGCCGCTTGAAGGTGTGCGATGCTCAACCTGGCATGCGGAACGTCGGATTGCCGAATGCGATTGGGGTCGCGCCGTAACCCGATGGTCTTCTCCGACATAACTCGCAGTCGATCTACGATCGTCTGGATCGACACAGGCGTTCCAGATGCGATGTTGTAAATCTCTCGCCCCGTCGAGATCGGGCGACTTGCCAATAAAGCAATATAGCTGTCGACGACATCGCGCACATCGAGAAAGTCCCGCTCAGCATCCAAATTGCCAACTTGGATCTCCGGAGCGATGTCCTGTTGCTCAATACGCGCAATCTGTGCGGCGAAGGATGGGATAACAAAACGTTCGTCCTGACCAGAGCCACTATGATTTGAGGGTCTGACTATAATCACCCGATTACCACAATTTCCCGCAATGTCGTTCAGAGCCTGCTCGGCAGCAAGCTTGCTCCGCCCATAAGCAGTTTGCGGGAGGGGCGGACTATCTTCGGTAACCTCGCCCTGTTTGAACGCCTTACCGTAAATTTCCGCCGAGCTTGTAAAGAGGATGTCCGGTTTGTGCTGCTGAGACACGATAGCTGCAGCTATGTTAATTGTCCCACAGACATTAACCCGCCACGTTTCTATCTCAGCATCCTGTTGGCTGATGGACGATTGGCCGGCCAGATGAACTACGAGGTCCGGCCGCAGTTCGTCGAAGACCGCCACGACCCGATCTATATCGGTAATGTCCATATCGATACGGCGATCGGCTTCGGGATTTGCATCATCGCGTTGGACGGCGAAGATTATAGCGCCGAGTGCTAGCCGTGCGCGCAATCTCGGGATGAGATACTTCCCGACGAATCCGCCGGCCCCAGTTATTAGGACCCGGCGATACGATAGGTCTTTTTCAGGCAAGGCTCTGGCCGATGTCACGCGATAAAAGACAACATTAGGTCCGATCCGTTAAACGTTTGAGATCGGCGTCGACCATTTCACGGATCATGTCCTCAAGTGACGTTTCCGGAAACCAGCCAAGCACTCGGTTTGCCTTGGCGGGCTCGCCCAGCAATACATCAACCTCTGATGGGCGATAAAGCGCAGGGTCAATCACCAGGTACTCTTCCATACTCAGCTTGGCGTGCGAAAATGCTATATGGCACATATCGCGTACGCTTGTAGTTACGCCCGTTGCCACGACATAGTCGTCTGCTTTGTCTTGCTGAAGCATCAGCCACATCGCTTTCACATAATCCTGCGCATGGCCCCAATCGCGCTTCGCATCGATATTTCCTAGGCGCAACTCGTTTGCTAATCCCAACTTGATGCGGGCGACGCCGTCCGTAACCTTGCGGGTTACAAACTCCACGCCGCGCAATGGACTTTCGTGATTGAACAGAATGCCTGACGATGCGTGGCTGCCGAAGCTTTCGCGATAATTCACGGTGATCCAGTGGCCATACAACTTGGCGACGGCGTAGGGGGATCGCGGATAGAAAGGGGTCGTCTCAGACTGCCGCTCTTGTTGGATCAGTCCGTACATCTCCGATGAGGAGGCCTGATAAAAGCGCGCGTCACTTTTTGCGATCCGAAGTGCTTCCAGAACATTCGTAACGCCGAGCGCCGTAATGTTCCCAGTAAGGATCGGCTGCATCCAGGACGACGCCACAAAGGACTGGGCCGCCAAATTATAAACCTCGTCGGGCTCGACCGTGTCGACGATCCTGACCAGCGACGACAGATCGGAAAGGTTGGCATCATGTATCGTGACATGGCCGGCAATGCCTAACCACCGCAGACGATGATCAGCCACCCCCAAATGCGACGAGCGGCGAACGACGCCGTGTACGTCGTAGCCCTTACCGAGTAAAAGTTGGGCGAGATAAGCTCCGTCTTGGCCGGTTATGCCCGTGATCAAGGCGCGTTTTGCCATCCCTTGTCCTTCATCTAGAATTCTTGAGAAACTCAGTTCCGGTCGGCGTATGCGCTGAGGCTGGGTAGAGCATCAAGCGTAATCGCTTCTATAAAATTGGCTCGGCTTACCGCATCGTCGACCTCCGCTACGAACAATCCTGCCCAGCCGACATAGATAGGCCTTTCGCGTTTGCTCTCGCCGACTGATGTCGAAATCATAATGGACGAATATCCTCTCAGTCGAAGCCTCAGCCTTCTACGTTCCATCCCATTAGATGGCACATCGAAAAAGACCCATTTGCGGGCAAGCGCGGGTACGCCGCCCTCGATTTCGAAATGGCTGTCGAGATCTGTGATCGTGAAAATCGTGTCCTGCTCAGGAATGCCTTGCAGAAAAAGATAGACGCGCGACGTATCTTTCGTCGCGGGCAGTGTCAGTTCCAGAACGCCGCCTTCCTGATGCGTCCAGCACCCATGCGCCTCCGGCCACCACCAACCAAGGCCCGTGCGAAAAATCTCCGCAGACCCCAGCCCGCGCCAAATGCGCGTCTCGACATTGCGATCCATTGGATAATAGCGCCCGAGCGCGACCTCTGGAGGTTCCACCCCCATGATTGGGCGACCGGATGCCGCCCATTCGTCCACGTTGCCATATATCTGCAAGGCGATATCGTACCATGAGCGCGGCACGAATTCCTCTCGGATCGCCTTTTCCAATTGCTGACGAGCAGTGTCATCAGAAATGAGGTGTTCCAGCTTATCGGCTAATTGATCCGAGGAGCCGGATTCAAAGTAAACTGCAAAAGAGCCCCCGGCTTCGGGCAATGAAGACGAATTGGAAATCAACGGCACTTTACCATAGCAAAGCGATTCAGTGACCGGGAGTCCCCAGCCTTCATAAAGGCTCGGATAGATTGTGAACAGACAGCGTTTGTAAAGGAGATCTAGCGTCCCGTCGGAAAGTCCTTGAAGCATGAGTACGCGCGACTGGAGTTCGGCGTTCAAACTTAGACGATTGTAGATTGCATCGCTTAGCCAGCCGCGCTTCCCAACGCAGACGAGCATGGGGACGTTCTTGATCCCGTTACGTTGGATCAATTTGGTCCATGCGTCGAACGCGGTAAGATGACCTTTTCGCGATTCTACGGTCGATACCAGCAAGACGTATGGGCGACGATCAAGCCGCCAAACGGAGAGTTCGTCTTGGCTTGCGCCATGCGTCAACGGCTTACGAAAATCCGCGTCCAGGGGGATCACGCGCACCGATGTAGGGTCAACTTCGTGCCCCAGCGTCGTAGCCATCGCTAGCAAATCCTGGCGTGTCGCTTCCGAAATAGTCAGATAAAAATCAGCATGTAGGAAGATGCCGATCAACCACGAAATAAAATCTTGCGTTAATCCCTTGATGCAATGTTCCGGAGTGCGAACCGGGATAAGATCATAAACCAGCGGGATATATCTTATATTATACATCGCCTTTGCATGGCGAATATAAAGAAAATAGTTCTGAAGCCACCAAGAAGTACCCAAATTGACGAGCACAGCGTTCTGCGGAAACACGAAAGGGTCGGAAATGCGTAATTCGAGATACATACGATTAAGCGCGGCAATCCACTCGCGCTCGGTCCGGTCATCGCTTTGTACGCTCAGATCGGCAAGGTGAAGGAAGGTGTCCGGGGCGACCTCAAGCCAATCTTCCCTGCCGTCGATGAAACAGCATACGCGAACATTGCGCCCGTCTTCCGCCCGCAGAGCGCGTGTTATCGTCTCGATCTGGACGCGCTGGATACCGGTGGGTAGGCGCGCGTGGCGATAATAGCCGATCAGATCAGAAGCATCGAAAACCAATGCCGCGGTCGCCTTGCAAGCGCCATTTGCGGTCTTGTCCTCCGCGAGCTTCGCTTCGATAGTGCTGAGTATCGCCTCGACAGAGCCCAGGCCGGCAGAAACTGTGCTGGACCCGATGGCCTCGAGGGCATTTTGAAGTCGCCCGATTACATCACGAGCTTCATTGACGGTTTGATCGATGCTAGAGCGTGGCTGCTCTTTTGGCGCTGATTGCGAAAGCTCCAAACGAAGAGCTTCGAGTGCTTCCTGCTCGCCGACCGGCGCGCCGCTCGCGATGAGCCTATGTACCTCCATGAAGGCGTCAACGTTGGCATTATCGCGTCTGTAAGCCTCGAGATAGTTCCTTAAGGCAGCGCTGTCGTCGCCCATGATCTTGCTGAGATGGCCAAGATGTAGTTTCACTTCACTGTCGGATAGCAGGCGTTCGGCGTCCTGATAGGCCTCATAGGAACCAGCCATATCGCCGGCCTCCTTGAGCGCATGTCCGAGTTGAATCCAGATATGGCGCAATTCGGGAGCTGCTGCGACCGCCTTGCCATAGAATAAGGCCGCATCGGCCCACTCAAATTTGTCGCGAGAACCATCGCCTTCTCGAATTAGGGCTGTGACGGCCGCGGTGACGGGAATGCCAGGGGAGTTGTAAGATTTGAAAGGCTTGCTCACCCAACTGGCCCCGCAGCTTTAGAAAGGAGTCGTTATCTCGTTGATTTTGGTCAGGCAGCGTGTTCGCGCATGCCCGCGGCAATAAGCCACCCAATCGCATAGGCAATCTGAAGACCGAGAAAGACGGTAATCAGGATGTTCCAGCGATGCGGATAAGTCGACTTTACCGGCAGGTTAGGTTCGACGACACGCACCAAAAAGGACTGCTGTCGCAGAGCCTGATCGCGGGCTTTTTCCAAAGCTGAGGCGGCTGCGTCATAGCGCTTTGCTAGAAACTGCTGACGCATCTGAAGATCCTCATAGGGGCCAAGTCCCGCCGAAATCGATTGTACGCCGTCAGTCAAGTGCGCCTCAGAAACATTGACTTGGCGTTGGAGACCAGCAACCCGGGCTGCGACCGCCGCATATTGAGGGCTGCGTGTTCCAATGGTCCCGGTGATACCGGCGAGTTGGGATTGAGCCAATGCCAACTGCTGTTTCAATTGATATGCAAGGTTCATTTGTGCTTCGCCCGATCCTTTTGGATCGATATCGCGCTTGGTTTGTCGGAAGCGCGCCAGCTGCGCCTGAATGGTTGCCATGCCGGTCTCGGACTCGGCGAGTTGCTGGCGTGCTACTTTAAGAGTGTCATTATACGCGCGGCTGTTGAGTGCGTTGACCCTTTTCTCGCCGAGCAAGAGCATGTCCTGGACGATCCTATAAGAATCCTCTGGGCGGAACGTGCGTGCCTTGATTGTCACGATATTGGTATCGCTGTTCAGTGTCGCTTCGACATGGCTGCGATAGTAATCCAACAATCGTTCGGGAGACGGATCGGGGTTACGTAGCCTACTGAAAAAATCGGCTTCGGGCCGTTCAAATTTCTCGACCAAGCCCCGCGGCCGCAACGCGCTTACCGCGTCATGCGACGTAAGATAATCGCTGACGCTGAGAGCCTGACTGGACTCGGAGTTACTTGTCCCGAAAGTGAAAAGCTGACCCAGCGTTGGCGAACTCGCCCCCGGTGACACGGCCCGTACGGCAATATGCGCTTCAGACTCATACTGGTTTGACGCAATCACCCAGTAATAGACTGCCACCACCAGTGACGGCAAAGCCACAAACAAAAGCCAATAACGATGCGAACGCGTCCATTTTGCAATATGATACTGCACAGTATTGGCTCTATAGGAATTTTCCTCATCAGCCGGAGCAGAAAATCCATGCATATTCATCTTTTATTGCTCAATTTAAATTCACATGACGACGAACTATCTTAACCAGCAATAAGCCGATGTAAGTCAAACTCATACAGCAACCGACAATATATATAACATTTACATAGTGTAGATTCGCACTGTAAAACTGTCCATATCGTGCCATCTCAAAAATCTGCGTCATCGGATTCCAGCTCAACCAGTAACTGATCTTGGGTGGCAGCCACTTCAGCATAAAGAAAGCGCCAGATACCGGCATTAAGATATAGGAAAAAGGATGAACGAACTTAGCTAGAAGCTTATATTGATGCGTTAGTCCACAAACAACCATTGAGGCAGCCCAAGAAAACCAGATAATCAAAAGCAGAGCGACGAAGATATAGAACCAGCGCTGCGGCAGATCGCCTAAACCAAGCATGTAGGAAAAGAAAATCAGAATGAAAAAAGTCGACGATACGCCCGCACCATCAAGCAGCGCTCGCGCGAGCAGCATATCGAAAATGGTAACTGATCGGTGATAAAGCAGCGGCGCGTTAGATTCGATGGTACCCTCCGCACGCAAAAAAATTTGGCGGAAAATGATGAAGTAGCAATATCCAAGCACGGCGAATGGCACCGTACGGATATCGGAACCGAAGTGCATCCCTTCGCCTACATGCAAGATGGCAACCATCACCGCCAACAGCATCGGCTCCAAAATCATCCAAAGATAGCCGACGTTGTCACGCCCGTACCTAGTATGAAGCTCGCGCATGATCAGCGCGCCGACGGTATGCCTTTGGACTGCCCAACCGTGGCGGCAGGCTCGCAGCGTATCGCGAAACGACGGGTGGGCTAGCGATTTCATGCCGCGACCCTCCTAGCGATCTCCTGCACGATGTCGAGATGATCGCGCCACGTAGGTGCCGTCCAGCTTTCGATTCTCTCGAGTTGCCGCGCACGACGCGAGCTGTGCAAAGACGCATAATCTAAAACCGCATTTGTCCAGGCTAGGCCGTCCAGCGGATCTAGATATTCAGGAACGAGGCCCCCGGCCTCGCGCAGAGCCGGCAGATCACTGCAGATGACAGGCACACGCAGCTCAAGCGCTTCTGCGATCGGCATTCCATACCCTTCGGCAAACGAGGGCAAAAGCAGTGCTCGCGCCCCGGCCATAAGTGCCCGAGCCTGCGCGTCCGTAGCGCCGGCCTTTTCTTCAACCGCCTCTCTGAGGGAAGGACATCGTTCTAAAATGTCGACAACTTGTTCGTTTTCCCATCCGCGTCGTCCTATGATGATGAGTCGAGGAATCGCATGTTCGCCGAATTCGCTTGCAATGCGACGCCAGAGATGAAGCAGGAGAAGGTGGTTCTTCCGCGGCTCTATGGTGCCGATGCAGACGAAATACGGTCGTCCACTGTGCTCGACATCCGGCGTCTCGCGACCTTCAGAATCGGTTCCTAGATGCGCAACAGCAACGTGTGGCGCGGCATTCATCCGTGTCAGCCAAGGCTGCAACGAACTTAGGGTCGCCGCCGAATTGGTTACGACACCCGAGGCGCTTTCAGAAATGGTCTGCACACGAATACTATGCTTTTCGGCTCCGCCAGGCCGTGCATATTCCGGAAATTCTAGGGGAATGAGATCGTGAACTAGGCATACCAATCGGGCGTTCTCTCGACGGAGGATGGCCTGGATCAGATTGGGGCGGGTCAGATTGTTAGGTGATGCCAACAGATAGATGATCGCTTCGCCGGATTTATGAGCCGGTGTTCGGCGAGGGCGGAGAGCAAGAAGCGTTCGCAGGACAAAACGAATCTTTTCGCGATAGGATGAGAATTCTCCAGCCTCCCACCGCCGTTCTGTCTGATCCAAAAATCGGCGAACCGATTTGGTGGGAAGACGTCCGTAAAAACCAGTTGGGTGCACGGCAGCGAATTGCAGGCGGTCGGGCATGAGCGCAAGCAGGCCCTTTGCATACGCCATTTCGCACCGATCCACGCCTGTGGGCGTGATGTGTGAACATCGCGACAGCAATCGCGAAAGATCGAGGATGATGTGGGGCAAAGCTTCGCCAGATCTGGATCGGCCGTCCGCGTTTAATCGTGCAATTGGTGTTCGACGATCGGGCATCTGCCGCTTATCGCGCCTTTGCAAGAGACTGGGCGAGGAAGCCCAGATCGATTTGGTGCTCTACCTCCGACAGCGCCGACGCCACTTCGCCAGCGAGACGCTCGAGACGTAACGGAGTATGGTCAACTGAAAGAAAGAAGCGGAGGCGAGCGGCGTTTTCGGGTACGGCAGGATAGATGATCGGCTGAATGTTGATGCCGACTCGATGGAGTTCGTCCGCTGCCCGTACAGCAAGGATGGAGCTCCTAGTGTTTGCAGATAATATTGCGCTGCCGATGGCCGGGCCAGTGTCTATCCCGCATGCACGCGCGGCTGCGATAAAAACAGCAGCATTGGCCTGCAAACGCTCAACTCGCCATGGCTCGGCAATCATCAACTCTAAACTGCAAAGTGCCGCTGCAGCGACCGGCGGGGGCAAGCCAACCGAGTAAATGAATCCAGGCGCCGATTGCCGCAGGTAATCGATCAGTCCCTGGCTACCGGCGATGTACCCGCCGCAGCTGGACAGGGTCTTGCTCAGCGTCCCCATCCAGACATCGACTTCGCGTGGATCGACGCCCCAATGTTCGAAGATGCCGTAGCCGCGCTTGCCGAGTACACCCAGCGAATGTGCTTCATCGACCATCAGGTGGGCGCGGTGGCGGCGGGCGATCTCGATCAGGCGGGGCAGGTCCGGCACGTCGCCGTCCATGCTGTAATGGCCCTCGACCACGATCAGTGCCCGATTGGCGCCGGCGCGGGTTTGGCCCAGCATGCGATCGAGCTCGTCCATGTCGTTGTGCGGAAAGACGATGCGCTGCGCGCCGCTCATAAGCGCGCCCTGGACGATGCTGTTGTGGCTCAATGCGTCATGGATGACGAGGTCGCCGCGCTCGACGAGATGGCCGATGACGGTCACGTTGGTCGCATGGCCCGAGACGAGCGTCAGGCAATCGTCGGCTTGATAGACATCGGCCAGCGCGCGTTCGAGCTGCTGGTGGATCGGCCGTTCGCCGGAGACGATGCGGCTCGCCGATACGGATGTGCCGTAGCGGTCGATTGCCTCTTTGGCAGCGGCATTGACGCGTGGATCGCCGTTCAAGCCCAGGTAATTATAGGAGACGAAATTGTCGTAGGTGCGCCCGTCTATCTCCGTAGTTGCGCCGGCGACGCCCGAATGCGCGCGGAAATACGGGTTGGCGATGCCAAGCGCCTCGCCTGCGCGACGGATCATGTCGAGATCGGCGCGTACTTCAGGGCGGCCAAGCGGCGGTAACACGGCAGAAGGTGGGACGGACGGGGCCGCGGTCGTACGCCGGCTCATCCGCGCCAGCAGCTTGGCCTTGGCATCGCCCGATAAACCAAAAGAATCACGCATGATGCGCTCAGGTCGCATGGTGAACGGACGAGATTAAGGCACGGCCGCGGCGGCGACCGCGAAGCTGGACATTTCGGTCTCGGCGGACAGCTCGGACGGGGCGTCGGCGGCGATCGCTCCGCCTTCGTGTAGGGCCAGACGTTCCATGAGTTGCGCAGTTTCGTCGCGCGGTGTTTCCGCGCCGCCCAGGCTGGCGAGGATGCGGCTTGCCATCTTGGTCAGGGTGGCGCCTTCCGACAATGCCAGCACCGGCACCGTGACTCCAAAGCGCTGCTCCACGGCGAGCCGCAGTTCGACCGCCATCAAACTATCCATGCCAAGTTCGGTAAGCGGACGTTGCGGTTCAATCCGCTCGGGCGCGAGTTTCATGATGCGCCCCACTTCCTCGATCAGCATCGCCGTTGCCTGAGTGCGAGCCTCTTCTGGCGAACAATTGGCGAGCAATGCGCGCAGGTCGACTTCGGCGGTATCGGAAACGGCTGAAAGCCCCATATCCGCGAAAAGCGGTGTGCCTATTAAGGGGAGACTCTTGCGCAGGCCGGCCCAGCGCACGGTAGCGAAGCCCGCAACCGGCAGGCCAGAGGCGAGCAACGTTGGAATCGCATCAAGCGCACGGGCAGCTGTCAAATGCGCGGCGCCGAGTTGGCGGCTCAATAGCTCGCTGACTCCGGTCTCGCGGGCGAGATAGCCGACGTCTCCGATGGGACCCCATTGAATGGCCAGGCCCGGCAAACCTGCAGCATGCCGGCATACTGCCACTGCTTCGATCGCCGCATTGGCGGCGACGTAATTCGCCTGACCGGGATTACCCATCAGCGTGGTAATCGAGGAAAAGAGCAGAAACAGTTCGACGGGATCGGCGCGGGTCAGTCGGTCCAGCGCCTCGGCGCCGCCCAGTTTCGGGGCGAGCGCGCGGGCGAAGCGGTCGGCGTCGAGCTGGCCAAGCAGCGCATCGTCCATCGCCACGGCGGCGTGGATGACGCCGCGGATCGGGCCGAATTCGGTTCGTATTTGGGCCAGCGTTTCGGACAATGCCGTCTCGTCGGCGACATCTGCCGCATAAGCGCGAGCAACGATCCCTTCGGCGGCGAACGCGGCGACAATTTGGTCCACGGTGGGCGTTGCCGCGCCGCGACGGCTTACCAGCGCTAGCTGGCGCGCACCGCTCCGCCCCAGCCAATGGGCCGCTTCCAGACCGAAGCCCGCCAGCCCACCGGTGACGACGAACACGCCGTCGCTCGAAACCTGGAAGTCGGCCGGTGGCGTAGCAGCGCGGGGCAGCAGCGCGCCCGGTGCCAGCACGATCTTACCGATATGGCCGGAGCTTTGCATCAGCCGGAATGCGGATTCGACATCGTCGAAGTCGTACCGGCGATAGGGTAGCGGTCGCAACGCGCCGCTCGCCATCAGCGCGCTGATCTCGGCGAAAATCTCGGCGGCGAGCGCGGGGCGCTTGAGCGGCAGTTGATCGGCGTCGATGCCGAAGTAGGTGACGTTGTGGCGGAAAGGGCGAAGCCCGACCGAACTATTCTCGTAGAAGTCGCGCTTGCCGAGTTCGAGGAAACGCCCGAACGGCTTCACCAATCCCAGGCTGCGCTGCATCGCCTCGCCCGCGAGGCTGTTGAGCACGACATCGACGCCTTCGCCTCCGGTAAGCGCCATCACTTCGTCGGCGAAGGCAATCGTACGGCTGTCGAACACCGCCTCGACGCCCAGGCTCTCGAGCAAAGCGCGCTTGGCCGGCGAACCGGCGGTCGCGAAGACGCGGGCGCCCCGATGCTGAGCATATTGGATTGCGGCGAGGCCTACGCCGCCGGCGCCGCCGTGGATCAGGATCGTCTCGCCCGCTGAAAGCCGCGCAAGGTGCCCGACCGCATAGGCAACGGTCAGGAAGGCGACGGGTACGGTCGCTGCGGCGGCGAAATCCATGCCCGCCGGCATCCGCATGACGGCATGGGCGGCAGTGACGGTATGGGTGGAAAGCGATGCAGGGGCGAATGCCATCACCCGATCGCCGGTCGTGAAACCGGCCACGTCGCGTCCGATCGCGGTCACCACGCCGGCGCATTCGAGGCCGAGGGTCGGCCCGGCAAACCCGTCGAGCAAAGCCTCGTCGGGCAGCAGGCCCATCGCCCACATCACATCACGGAAATTGAGCCCTGCGGCCTTGATTTCGATTGCCAGCTGTCCCGGACCCGGCGAAGTCGGCGAGATTGTCTCCCAGCCGAGCGAGTCGAGGAGGCCGGGCCGGTTGATGACCAGCCGCAACGCGGCGCTATCTTCATCGGGGCGCGGGAGACCCTTGCGGACCCGTTCGACATAGCGGCCGGCTGCGGTAAGTGTCACCTCTTCCTCGTCCGATCCGCTGGCCAGTTCGGCGGTAAGGAGCGGGAGCGGGTCATCCAGATCGGGATCGAGGCGGACGAGCCGGACCGAGAGCGACGGCGCTTCATTGGCCAGCACTCTGCGGGCACCAATTAAGGCAGCGGTCTCAGGATCGTGCTGCGTCCCGCGGGTAATCAACGCGATGTCGATCCTGCCTGCGTCCGGCGCCATCCGTGCCAGCATGGCGAGAACAGCTAATCGATCGGGCAGGGCGCCGAAGTCGTCGACGAACAGGGCTATTGGTCCTTCAGGCAGCTGCGTAAATGCGCTCACGTCGATCCGAGTTGCCCCCAGAAGGCCGCACAGTTCGATCGCCAGGTCGTGATCCGGTGCAACCAACGTGCCGAAAGCGATGTGCGGAGTGGTGGCTTTGATGCTCGCTATCCGCCCGACCAACAGACGGCCTGTCGTCAGGCCGCCATGCAGCGTGATTTCTTCCGCATCGTGCAAGAGCGGTATCGGCGCGGAGTCGCGGTCGATACCCAGCAATATGTCGATCCGCGCCGGCGTCGGATCGGCGATGATCAAAAGCGGCGCGCCTGCGATCGTTTTCGGGATTGCGCTGTACGCATCAAGCCCGATGACGAGATCGAATGTGCCGCCCACATCGGTCTCGCTTGCGACGGCGGACGCACCCGGCACACCCGCGAGTATCGCATGCAGAATCGGCAGATCGTCGGAACCGGTCAAGGCGGTCAGCGTGAAGGGAGACGCGCCAAGAGACCGGATCAACGGACGGGTGAAGCCGCCACGGCGAGCACCGATTTCCAGAATGCGGAGCGGCCGATCCACAGGCCACGCCGCGACGATGCGCTCTATTGCTGCCAATAAAGCCTCGATCGACGCCGTCCCCGTAGGCCCGGCGTAGCGCATCTGGTCGAGCAAGGGGGCTGCCGAAAGAGCCACCTCACTCGGGCCGTTGCGAAGCATCGCAGGCAAAGCAGCGGCGGCTTGCGCCAGCAGGGCAATTTCAGCGATGGCTGAGGGCGCATCGGCCAGCAAAGTCTGCAAGATGGCGGCGGCCGGGGGCAGTTCCGCCTGCCGCAGCACCGCCGTTCCCCCTTCGCTAAGATCGATAAGATCGTCTTCGGCGAGCCATCCGATCAGGCGGTGAAATAGCGGCAGGCCTGCTTCTGCGACCCACCCATTAGAAATCAACACGCGCGGATCGAGCCGCCCGTTCTCATCCGCGAGCGGCCATAACGTCTCGGCGGCGACGGCGGCAGCATAGGCATCGGCCAACAGCGCCGCTTCGGCAGGCGCTTCGTCCTGATCGTCGATCAATAAGGCAGGCGCGATTTTCGGCAGTGTTTCGGCGATCGGCGCGGCAAGCACGGTCGCCGGATGGAAGGTCATATCTTCGATTGCCAGCTGCCCGGTGAGCGCGACGCGGACGAACCAGCAATCGCGCAATTCGAGGATCGCCAACCCGGCTGCATTGCGGAGCTGAACGTCGGCCCGGACCGAACGCGGCCCGATACGGGTCAGGCGGAGATGCGCCTCGACCGCGACTTCATCCTCGGCTGCAAACAGCCGCACCGCGCCAAATCGCCACGGCATCACCCCGGTGGCCGAGCCGAGCTGACCGGCGACCAGCGACAGCAATCCCTGGAGCGCGCCGTCCAGCAGATCGGGCGAAACGAGAAAGCCCGGACCAATCAGGCCAGTCGGGGCGAGATGCGCCACTGCCCGATTTGTGCCCAGCAGATCGACGCCGGTGACGCCCCGAAATGCCGGCCCGTACTTAAGGCCCATCGCGGTTGCGAGATCGTATAGCGCCATCGCTTCAAACTGGCCGCTCCGCGCGGGCATGTCGAAAATAAGTGGTCGCCCGACGCCGTCGAGTGCGGACAGTCGGCCCTTGACGTGGATCGTCCAGCCGTCCCCGCTGAGTCGGGGCCGCGAGCGGATTTCGAAGCTGCCGGTCGCATCGACGCGCAACACGCTCTCACGCACGACATGCGGTTCGAGCACCAGTGCGCGGCCGATCTCGACTTCCAGCAACTCGATCGCGGGGGCGGCCGGAAAGCGCGCCTTGGCCGCTGCCAAGCCCATATCGAGCAAGGCCGCCGCCGGCATTACCACCGAGCCGCCGACGGCATGATCGGCAAGCCACGGCTGCAATTCCAGCCCGATATGCTGCTGCCATTCCTCCGCTTCGCTGCCCTGACGGATACCGAGCAACGGATGTTCGGGTGGCCGGATAAAGGCATCGGCGGCTTCTGCGGTTCGGCCGAGCCAGAAGCTTTCGCGCGCCCACGGGTAACGCGGCAGCCCGCGCGGGCTGACGTCGCCGAAGAAAGCCGCACCGCCCCGGATATCGGCGCCGGCCGCATGCGCCTTCGCGACGACCGCCTTGACGGGATCGTGCACTGCAGGGCGGCGCTGCAGCGTCGGAATGACCCGACCTTCGGCATCGGCGGCCAGTAGGGCTTCGCTCAGGTAGGCCCGGACCACGGGGTGCGGCCCGATCTCGACGAAGATGCGGAAACCATCGTCGACCAAAGCGCGGGCGGCTTCTGCGAACAGCACCGGCCGGCGGACATTACGCCACCAATAGCCGGCGTCGAGTGCGGCTCCGTCGAGCACACCGCCGGTGACCGTCGAAACGAAACGGCCCTCGCTCGATTCGCCTTCGAGCCCGGCGAGGCTTTCGCGCAATTGCGCCTCGATCGAATCCATGATCGGGCTGTGAAAAGCATAATCCAAATCGAGGCGGGTGTAGCGCCAGCCCTTGGCTTTGGCCTCTGTCGCCAACCGATCGAGGCCGTCCGCCGTGCCGGCGATGGTCGTGCCGCCGTCGCTGTTGTGCGCGGCGACTTCCAGCCCGCTATCGCCAAGTGCATCGAGCGCCGTCTGCGAGGCGCCGGCGCCGAGACCAAGCACCGCCATGCCGCCGATCCCGTGCCGGCTCTGTTGAGCCTTGCTCCGCGCCGCGATCACCCAGGCGGCCGCCCGCAAGTCGAGCGCACCGGCCGCCCATGCCGCTGCGACTTCGCCGACACTATGCCCCATGCAGGCGTCGGCCTCGACACCGGCTGCCCGCAGTGCGCCGACCAAAGCGACCTGGATGGCGAACAGCAGCGGCTGGGCAACCGCCGTCTCGCGCAACTTCTCCGCGTCGGGGGTTTCGAGCGCCGCCGCGACCGACCAGCCGAGCTCGGGGGTCAGCACCGCATCCACCTCGGCCAGCGCCTCGCGGAAAGCGGGGCTGAGCGTGATCGCATCCTGCGCCATGCCGGCCCATTGGCTGCCGTTGCCCGAGAGGACGAAGGCAAGCTTGCCGTGGACCGCCGTGTCGCTCTGCGCTGGCCCGGACTTGCCTTGCAGGTGGTCGGCGAGCGCCTGCGCCAGCGTCTCGGCATCGTCGGCGGGCACGACCAGGCGGCGCTTGTGCTGCTGACAGTTCAGCGCGGCGCTGCGGATCAGGCGCGGCAGTTCGGCCGGAGCCTCGCTCGCGATCGTGTCGACCTTGGCGATCCAGGCGGCGGCCAGCGCATCGAGCGCGCCCTCGGTCTGCGCCGAAAGTAGTAGTTTTGTTAGAGATGCCTTGGTTTCGTTGACGAGTCTTTTCGTCGGCAGCGGATGGCGTTCCAGCACGGCATGGGCGTTGGTGCCACCGAAGCCGAAGCTGTTGATCCCGATCAGGCCTCCACCGTCCGCCGCGATCGGCTGGGCGTACGGCACGAGCTGAAGACCCAGCGCATCGAACGGAATGTTGGGGTTGGGCGTCTCGAGATTGAGCGAGGGCGGGATGATGCCACCTTCCGCCACGACGATCGCCTTCATCAGGCCCGCCATGCCGCTCGCGGCTTCGAGATGGCCAATGTTGGTCTTGACCGATCCCATCGGCAACGGCGCCCGGCGCTTCTGGCCGAGAATGGCACCGAGCGCGCCCGCCTCGATCGGATCGCCCGCCGGCGTACCGGTGCCATGCGCTTCGAGATAGATCAGGTCGTTCGGATCGAGGTCGAAGCGGCCATAGACTTCCTCCAACAGCGCCATTTGCGCGGCTTTGTTGGGCAGCGAGAAGCCGGTCGTCCGACCGTCCGAATTGACGCCCGTACCCCGGATCACCGCGCGGATCGGATCGCCTGCCGCCAGCGCTTCGCCCAACGGCTTGAGGACGACGAAGCCGCCGCCCTCGGCGCGGACATAGCCATCGGCGCGATGATCGAAAGCATGGCAGCGGCCGCGCGGGGACAGCATTGAGGCGGCCGAGAAGCCTACGAAGCTCTGCGGTGCCAGCAGCAAGCTCAACCCGCCGACCATCGCCATCGGCAATTGGCCGGCGCGGATCGCTTCGCACGCCTGGTGCAGCGCCACGATCGAGGAGGAGCAGGCCGTATCGACCGTGAAGCTCGGCCCACGGAAATCGAACATGTAGGAGACGCGGTTGGCGAGGCTGCACAGCGTCGCCCCGGTCATCGAATAAGCGTCCATCGTCGCCGGATCGGCCGAATGGAGCGTCGTATAATCCCAAGCCGATCCGCCGACGAACACGCCGATCTTGGCGCCCGCCAGCGCACCGACATCGAGGCCGGCATCCTCCAGCGCTTCATAAGCGAGTTCGAGCGCGAGGCGCTGCTGCGGATCGGTCTGCACCGCTTCGCGCGGGCTCATGCCGAAGAAGGCGGCATCGAAACTCTTCACATCGTCGAGCACACCCGCCGCGAACGTATAGGATTTGCCCGGCTGCCCGCGCTCGGGATGATAGAGCCGCGCCTTGTTCCAGCGATCCTCGGGAATTTCGGTGACGGCATCGACGCCGTCGAGCAGCAACTGACGAAACGCATCGAGATCGGGCGCGCCGGGCAGGCGGCAGGCCGCTCCCACGATCGCGATCGGCTCGCCGGCCGGGCTGTTCGCCGTACCGGAACCGAATTCATGCCGCGATCGATTCAAACCCACTCCTCCGCCGCGGTTCCCCAACCGCCGCAAGTTACCCGTCGCCGGAGCTACCGGAAGCCGTCCGCGCGGGCAAGACTTGCAAGGGTCATATTGCTGCAATGCAACATGGCAATCTACCCTCTCGGCTCGTCCACAACCCTGTGTTTATCCGGGAAAGATGCTTCACTGCCCCAGTATCAACTTGGCAAAGACGGTCAGCGACAGGGGCGTCTTGCCATAAGCGGCGCGCAATTCCGCCGGTTTCGCGATCACGCTGCCTTCGCCGCCCAGCGCCATCGATGCCCATGATCCGATCGGCAAGGAATAAGCATAGCCGGCAGTGAACCGCTCGACGCGAAATGGTCGATCGGCCAGCGGCGAGAGCGGATCATCCTCGAACAATTCGTCGTTGCGCAGCGATTCGGCGCGGCCGAAGAGCGCGTGGCGCGGGCTGAACGCATAGGTCGCTTCGCCGAACCAGGCGTCGAGCGTACGGCCGGGTTCGCGTTTCTTGGCGGAGAAGCCGGCGGTCAGGTCGAGACCGCCGCCGGCATAAGCGACGCTCGCGATCAGGCGGGATTCGTCATCCTCCGGGTGCAGGCGCTCGGGATGTTTCAGCCGGCCGTAGGATATTTCGGCCGACCAATGATCGCTCGGATTGACCGTCCCCCGGATCGACCAGCTGTCGAGCCGCCCGGTCTCGATGTCCCAGCGATGTTCGTCGGGCTCGCGGCCGTTGAACAGCGAGCTTTCGATCTGCCAGGATTTGGTGCCGTAGCCGGCGGTCAGTACGCCGAAGCTGATATGTGTCGAATCGAACCAGTGATGGCCGATCGGCGCCTGCGTCAGGAAGCGGGCCGAGGGGCGGTGCATGAAGGCGCCCGGCCCCAGCGCCGGTTCGCCCGGCAGACCGCCGTAGACGAACAGCGCACCCGGCCCGATGTCGCGATCGACGCGGCCGGAGAGCTCCATGAACAGATCGTGCGGATGCTGGCGATCGACCAGTGGCTGCCCATGCGCGCTTTCGCCGGTGGCGAGCAGGCTGGGATAACCGCGCTCGCCCATCAGCGGATCGAGCGAGAGCATCGCGCGCAGTTGGAATCGAGTCGCTGGATCGAGATCGTGCGTGGCCTCCACCATCGCCATCGACTGGACATAAGCCTCGTCATCGCCGCGCGGACCGCTCGCATGGGTGAAGGCACCCCAAGCATAACCGTGGACCATGAGCGTCCAGTCGCCGGGCATCAGGTGCAGCCCGGTCATGGCGGCGGCAGCGGGGAGCCGCGAGGTGCCGGAGCCGGTGAGGACGCCCGAATCGGTCATCTTCATAGGCGCGGCGCCGGCCGTTGCCGCGTGATCGTGCGTCGGATCGGGATTTGGAGCGGGGGTACTCATATCCATGCCGGGCATCGCTTGTGCCAGGAGGGGCAGGGGCAAAGCGACGGTGATAGCCGCGGCGAGGGGAACAATACGCATCGCGGCGTCATAGGGATGCCGCGCGCCGCTTGGCAACGCGGCGGCGGCGCGCGAAAAGGCGGGGTGCACAGCCTTCCCCTGTTTCTGCGCCTGCAAGGCGAGCCCGTGATCCTGATCGGCACCGGTCCCGTCGCCGATGCGCGGCGGCGCCTGCTCGACCGGGCGGGCGCGCGGATCGTCGAAGAAACGGATGACGCAAGGGTCGGCTTCGTCGCGCTGGAGGAGGGTGTCGAGCCCGTCGCGGCGCGGCTCAAGGCGCGGGGGCTGCTGATCAACGTCGCCGATCGGCCCGAGCTTTGCGATTTCACGCTTCCCGCCATCGTCGATCGCGATCCGGTGATCGGCGCGATCGGCACGGGCGGCGCTACGGCCGGGCTGGCGGCGGCGTTGCGGCAACGGCTGGAGGCGATCCTGCCGGCCTCGCTCGGTGCGCTGGCCCACGCACTCCATCGTGCCCGCCCGGAGATTGCCAAGCGCTTGCCGGACGGTGCCGACCGCCGTCGCGCCATCGCGGCTTTGATCGCCCCTGATGGCCCGCTCGATCCGCTGCAGGATCATGGCGATCCCGATCCGCTCGCCGCGCTGTCGACACCCCGAGGAGCCTGCCTCGAACGTATCGCGATCAACTCGCCCGATCCCGACGAACTCACCCTGCGCGCGGCGCGACTGCTCGGCCGGGCCGATCGCCTCTATCTGCCGCCCGACTTCCCCGCCGCCATCGCCGATCGCGCCCGTGCCGATGCCGTGCGGATCGTCGGGCCGGCCCCTGCGTTCGCGCTGCCGGGCCTTTCCGTCGAACTCACATGGACACCCCGATGAACCAATTTGCGTATGTCCGCGAAGCCGATGGCAAGGTGCGCGAGGCCGATGCGGGCGCCGCCTGCACCAGTCAGGTCGCCGAGGGTCGCTTCGCGTGGATTCACCTCGACGGCAAGGCCGACGATACGTTCGCCTGGCTGCATGACCATGGCAATCTGCCCGATACCGTCGCCTACGCCCTTACCGCGATCGAGACGCGCCCGCGCTGCGAGCCGATCGGCGACGGTGCGCTGATCAACCTGCGCGGCCCGGCGGGCAAGGATGTCGAGGGCGATCCGCTCGTCTCGATCCGCCTCTGGGCCGACAAGGGCCGCCTGATCTCGGTCAGCTACCGTCAACTCGGCGGGCTCGACGAGGCGCTCGATCGGATGAAGGCCGGCGGGATCAAGGATCCGGGCGATTGCATCGCGCTGCTCGCCATGCTCATCACCAAGCGGATCGATCCGGTCGTCACCGATCTCGGTGACCTGGTCGACGATTGCGAGACGGCGCTCGATCCCAAGAATGCCTTCGAAACGCGCCGCAAGATCGCCGCCGCGCGCTCCGATTCGATCGTCTACCGCCGCTTCGTCGTGCCCGAACGCGAGGCGCTGACCAAGCTGGCGGGTCTGGAAGTCGACTGGCTGGAGGAATCGGACCGGCTACATCTGCGCGAGGCCGCCGACCGCTTCGCCCGCATGGCCGAGGAACTCGAATCGACGCGCGAGCGATCGGCGCTGATCCACGAGCAGCTCACCGACCTGCGCTCCGAACTGATCGAGAATCGCGCCCTGCTGCTTGCGATCGTCGCGCTGATCTTCCTGCCGCTGACCTTCGTCACCGGGCTGCTCGGCATGAACGTGAAGGGAATTCCCTTTGCCGACGCGCCCTGGGCGTTCGATGCGGTCTGCCTTTTCTGCGTTGTGATCGCGGTCGCCATCACCGCCTGGTTTGCGCTGGCGCACTGGTTCCGGGGCTGATCGACCCCGAAAGTCATGGCCTTCATGGCTTTCGCCTCCATTTGTGGCTTTCCCGGCCTTTGTGGCTTTCGCCGCGAAGGAGGTGCGTTGCGACCGAAGCCGTGCTGACAATGAGAAAGAGCGGAAGGCAGGCTAGTAAGGCCCACATTATTTCTCTTTATGTACACATTATGTTCGATATGTCAAGAGAAATGCTCGGTATGCTATGGGTCATTGTTCGCGGCGCGATCTCAAGCGTTAAGCCCGCGATTGGCGCGCCCTATATTCGTCGAACAGCTTGCGCTTCATCAGCTTGCCAGTCGGTTCGCGCGGAAGATTTTCGCGGAAATCGAACGACCGAGGCGTCTTCACGCCGCCAAGCGCCCTGCGCACGTACCCGCGCAACTCCTCGCTTAAGGCAGGGTCCGCGGCGAAGCCGGGGGCCGGCTGTACGATCGCTAGCACATGTTCGCCCATTTCCTCGTCGGGCACCCCGATCACGGCGGCGTCGGCAACCTTGGGGTGCGTGATTAGGCAGTTTTCGATCTCCTGCGGATAAATATTAACCCCGCCCGAGATGATCATGAAGCTCTTCCTGTCGGTCAGGAAGAGGTATCCGCTCTCATCGACACGACCTATGTCGCCGAGCGTTGCCCAGCCGTTTCGGTCATAGGCCTTCGCCGTTTTTTCAGGATCGTTATGATACTGAAACGCCGGTCCATCGGCGAAGCAGACGTTTCCCTCCGCCCCGACCGGCATTTCGTTGCCCTCGTCGTCGGTGATCTTCAATGTGCCCAGCACGGCGCGACCGACGGACCCCGGCCGATCGAGCCACTCGTTCGCCGACAGGGCCGTGATTCCGCAGGTCTCTGTTCCTGAATAATATTCATGGACGATCGGTCCCCACCACGCGATCATGGCTTGCTTGACCGGAACCGGACATGGGGCGGCCGCATGCACGACGGCCTTAAGTGTCGAAAGATCGTATCGTTTCCTGATATCCGCAGGCAGCTTGAGCAGCCGGACGAAGTGCGTCGGCACGAACGTCGCATGCGTGACGTCGTATCGCTGGATGAATTCAAGCGTCCGCTCCGCCTCGAATCGCTCCATGACGATTACCGTCCCGCCGAGGCGATGGATCGTCATCGCCCATCGCAGCGGAGCCGCATGATAGAGTGGCGATGTCGACAGGTAGATCGTGTTCGGTCCCATCCCGTAAAGGGTCATTCCCATCGACATCAATGGGGTGCACTCATCGATCTCGCCTTCCGGCAGCGGGAACTTCACGCCCTTAGGCCGCCCCGTCGTTCCCGAAGAATAGAGCATGTCGGTGCCGGGGCTTTGGTCATCGATCGGCGATGCCGGTTGCCTGTCCGCAAGATTGATCCAAGAATGCGCGGTGTCGGCCGCAGCATTCCAGGCGAAGAGTTTCACGCCGGCCGCGTTGCGCGAAGCTTCCTGGGCGAAGGGAACATAGGCATCGCCGGCGATCAACATCTTGGCACCGCAGTCGCGAAGGATGTGACCGACATCGGCGATGCTCAACTTGTTCGATATCGACGTGAGATACAGACCGGCGCGCTGCGCCGCGAGACCGAATATGAACACCTCCGGGCCGTTGTCGAACAGCGTCGCTACGACGTCGCCGCGTTCCAAACCCAAAGATCGTAACGTATGCGCCGACTGGTTCGATCGTAAATCGAGCGATGCGTAATCGATATGCTCACCGGATTCCGCCATGACGATTGCGGGCTTCGATGGCGTTGACACGGCGTGCGACGACGGGTGCATCTCAGATCCTCTCTCGTTTTTACGTCGCGTTGTTTCGCTCAGACGATGAGACGGCACCGACGCATACGGCGCAAGGCCCGCGCAGGAATTGTAAAATTTGAGCCTAAGCCTGTGCAAAGCATCGCGCGATAAGTCGCGCTAGAGGATGGCCATACAACTCCGCCGACGACGGAGAGACACAGACCAATCAGGAGAGGTCGATGATCCAGATCCCCAGGAACGCGCGTGTCGCAGCAGTGGCACTGCTCGCATCGGTGGCGATGCCGGCGCTCGCCCGGACGCCCACGACAAGCACGCAAGACGGCGACGCCTCCCGGACGAACGCAACGTCGCCGACCTCCCAAGTGTCGACGCCCGAAGCACCAGCCTCTTCCGTCGCGCCAGGCGCGGCGGCCGACGCGACGACCGGCGACATCGTCGTAACCGCACAGAGGCGCGAACAATCCGTGCTGAAGGTGCCGCTGGCGATCTCGGCCATATCGGGCCAGGGCCTCACCACTAAGGGCATCGTCAATTCCGCTCAGCTGGCGACCGCGGTTCCCAACCTCCAGGTGAACAGCGCCTACGGCAACACGCAGCCGAATTTCTCGCTGCGGGGCGTCAGCGTCGCCAACGAATACAACTCCAATCAGGCCTCACCGATCGGCGTCTATATGGACGACGTCTACCTCGCGAGCCGCACCGCTCACGGCATGGGACTCTATGATCTCGACCGCGTCGAAGTTCTACGCGGGCCGCAAGGCACGTTGTTTGGCCGCAACACGACGGGCGGCGCCATCAACTTCATCACCAAGCAGCCAACGCTTTCGGGCGAAAACGGATACCTGCAGGGCGGCTATGGAAACTTCAACACCTGGACCGCGCAAGGCGCCCTCGAAACCACGATGGTGGAGGACCAGCTCGGCTTCCGCATCGCCGGCAATTATCAGCGCGGCGACGGAACGTTCGACAACATCTCTCCCGGCGGCCGTCGTCCGAACTCGAGAAACACGCTACAGGGCCGTGCCTCGCTCCGCATCCGCCCGGAAAACGGCCCGCTCGACATCAAGCTTCAGGTGTTTGGCGGCCGTGACCGCGGCACTCAGGCGCCCGTCTTCGGGCTTTTGCCATATCGGCAAGGGCTTAGCTTTTATCAGGTCGACGAGAATCGGATCGGCTTCAACAAGACATCGGCCTACGGTGCCACCGCCAATATTTCCTATGCGCTTTCCGATGCGTTCAAGCTGACTTCGATCACCAACTATGGCGGCGGCAAGCAGAACTTGGGGCAGGCCGCCGACGGTTCGCCGCTCGACGTCCTCGACATCAATTGGCGGTCGAAGTTCCGGCAGTTCAGCGAGGAAGCGCGTCTTAACTACGAATCCGATAAGCTCAAGCTCGTCACCGGTGCTTTTTATGGCTGGGATCGCACGGTCACCGACAATATTTTCAACATCGGCAGCGCACTTGGACCGGGCGTCAACGGTGGCTTCTACCAGCATTACAAGCAAGTCCGCCGATCGTACGCGGCCTTTGCGCAGGGCGACTACAACATCACCGACAAGCTCGTCGCGACAGTTGGGCTTCGCTACACCTGGGATCGCAACAGCTACGACAACGGCCATGCGGATCTTTTTGCGGGCAACGTCGGAGGCCCCGAAATTCCTCTCGCCACCACTGTCCCTTGTAACGGCGTCCCGGGCACCTGCCCCTACAATCCCAACGCGCGCTTCAACATTCGCGGTCAGAACAACGCTCTGACGGGTCGCGCTGCGCTGAGCTATACCTTCGACAACGGTATGCTCGTCTATGCGAGCTACAACCGCGGCTACCGGTCGGGCGCTTTCAACGGCGGGGGGTACACCTCCTCAGTTGGCATCACCTACATCAAACCCGAAACGGTCAATGCCTACGAGGCGGGCGTGAAGGGCCGATTCTTCGACAGAAAGCTCACCTTGTCCGCTGCCGGCTTTTACTATGACTATAAAAACCAGCAGGTCCAGGACACGCGGCCCGGTCCCGTGTCGTTCCTCGTCAACGCGCCGAAGTCGCAAATCTATGGCGCCGAGGCAGAGGCGAGCTTGCGGGTGATTCCGACACTCACGTTGAACGCTTCGGCCGGCTACCTGCACACCGAATATAAGACGCTGATCCTGCAGGGCACCGATCTGTCGGGCGAACGCTTGCCATTCGCTCCCAAGTTCACCGCCCAGGGCGGCTTCGACTGGACGTTGTCCAAGCTCGGCGGCGGCGACGTCGTGCTCTCGCCGACGGTCAGCTACTTCAGCCAGCAATTCTTTTCGCCGTTCAACAACGCCAACGCGGCGGGGACCAGCCAAGTCAACTCCGAATTGCAGCAGAAGGGATATGCCAAGGTCAACGGCTCGCTGGCCTGGGTGCACCATAACCTCACGCTTCGGGCGTGGGTTAACAACCTGACGAACAAGCGGACGTTAGGCTACGGCCTGGATCTACGCGGTGCCGGTTTCCCCTACAATTTTCTTGTCCCTCAGGACCCCCGCACGTTTGGCGGCACCGTCCGCGTGTCCTTCTAAGGAAAGCCGCGATGTCGGTCGTCATCGATCGTCCCGACCTCAAGGATCCCGATCTCTACCAGGATCGGGCTCCCTACGACGTGTTCGACCGGCTCCGTCGGGAACGGCCGGTCTATTGGAATCCCGAGACCGACGGTGCCGGCTTCTGGGCGCTCACGCGCCACGCCGACATCGTCGAGGTGTCACGTCGCGCGGACCTTTTCTCGTCCGCATATGAAAACGGCGGCCACCGAATCTTCAATGAGAACGAGGTCGGCCTGACGGGAGCCGGCGACAGTGCCGTCGGCATTCCCTTCATCTCCCGCGATCCGCCCATCCACACGAGATACCGGAAGTTCGTGATGCCGGCGCTATCGCCCGGGCGACTGGGAGACATAGAGCAACGGGTTGAAGAAAGGGTCGCTACGCTCCTAGCGAAGGTGCCGCTCGGCGAGACTCACGACATCGTGCCGCTTTTTTCCGCTCCGCTTCCGCTGCTGACCCTCGCCGAACTGCTCGGTCTTCCGTCCGAGACGTGGGGTAAGCTCTATCAGTGGACGAACGCCTTCGTCGGAGAGGACGATCCCGAGTTTCGCCAGTCGCCGGAGTCGATGGCGGCGACGATGACCGAGTTCTTCGGCTTCTCGCAGGAGCTTTTTGAGGCGCGTCGCGCCCAACCCGGACCCGATATCGCCAGCCTGCTGGCGAATGCCGAGATCGGCGGTGTGCCGGTGCCGTTCAAGGACTTCGTAGCGAACCTCATCCTCGTGCTCGTCGGTGGCAACGAAACGACGCGCAACTCGCTCAGTCATACTCTGGTCGCCTTCTCGCAGAACCCGGAGCAGTGGGATGCGATCCGTGCGGATCCGGACCTGCTTAAGACGGCGCCCGCCGAATTCGTCCGCTACGCCAGCCCGGTGCTGCACATGCGGCGGACCGCGATGGCGGACGTCGAGATCGGCGGACAGGCGATCGCCAAGGGCGATAAGGTCGTGATGTGGTACATCTCGGGCAATCGCGACGAGGCGGTATTCGAGGATCCGCATCGGTTCGACGTGCGCCGCCGCGCCGTGCAGCAGCTCGGCTTCGGCGCCGGCCAGCACGTCTGTGTCGGCTCGCGGCTAGCCGAAATGCAGCTACGAGTCGCTTTTCGACAGCTCGCTCGCCATGTTCGTCGCGTCGAGGTGGAGGGGGAGCCCCGCAGGTTCCGCTCCAACTTCATCAACGGGCTGAAGAACCTCGACGTAAACCTAGTTCCGGCCTGACGGAGAGCGAGCCATGTCCGACAAGAGCAATCCGAACGACGAGGATATTATCGCGGATGCGCTGGGCCGGGCGCCCGATATGAGTCTCGGCGGCGAGCATGGACGCTGGCGGCTTTGCCGCTGGCGCCAGTTCGTGGGCAGCTACACCTTGCCCGCCCTTCCCGATCCGATGTTCGTCGTGCACATCGCGGGCAAGCCTAACGTTCGGACCTGGGAGCGCGACGGGTGGAGCGAGACAGCCTCGCTGCCGGGATGCGCGACCATCGTGCCCTCCAACCAGCCGACGGGCTGGCTCGTCGACGGCGAACTCGACGTCGTGACGCTCAGCGTCGCGTCGGCCGATCTGCAGCGCGCGCCCGCGCTCGATCAGTTCAAGCGGATGAAATTCGCATTCTCGGATCCGCTTGGCGTCGCGCTCACGCGGCAAGTGCTGGGGGAACTCTATTCGCCTCCCAGCCCCGAGCGTAACGTTTACGTCGGGGCACTCGTCGATGCTCTTAAGGCGCATATGCTGCGTGGGCCGATCAATGCCAGCCCGACCGAAATACCGACGACTGCGTTCTCGTCCTACCGCATCCACCACATCATGAACGGGATCCTCGAACGTCCCCAGGGTGAGCACAGCATCGAGGAACTGGCAGCTCAGGCCGGCGTGACGCCGACGCACTTCTGCCGCATCTTCAAGAAAGCGACCGGCGTCTCGCCCCATCAATATGTCATGAAGGCGCGCCTCAATCGCGCCCAGCACATGCTGGAGCAATCCGAGGCGTCGATGGCGACCATCGCAGACGCGCTCGGCTTCACGAGCCAGAGCCACTTCACCCGCGCGTTTCGCCAATTCGCCGGCGAAACCCCCAGCGACTTCCGACGCCGCGGTCGGGAAACCCTGCAGTGACTTTCCTTCACGGTTTCGAGAATCTCGCGCTTCCCGATTTGGCGTTGAATGCCGGCAGCGACCGGCTGCGGAGCGGCGCGACGACCCCAGACATCGATCCCTGTTCCGGGATCGCGTTCGCCCAAATTCCGGTCGCGAACGCCAGCCAGATCGACCAGATCGTCGAGGCCGCCTCACAGGCGTTGAAGGCGCCAAGCTGGCGAGACCTGACCCCGCTTTCGCGCGAGCGGCTGATGCACCGGCTTGCCGATGCGATGGAGGCGGATCTTCCTCGGCTCGCCGCGCTCGAGGCGCTCGATACCGGCAAGCCCGTCGGTATAGTGGAGACCGTCGACCTCCCCGCCGCCCTCTCCTGGTTGCGCGCCTACGCCGGTTGGCCGTCCAAGATCGCGGGCCGGGCGGGAACGCTCGCGGCGACGCCCGGCAGCTATCATGTCTACTCGCGACGCGAGCCGATCGGTGTGGTGGCGGCCATCACACCGTGGAATTTCCCGATCGTCCTTGCGATGTGGAAGATCGCGCCGGCACTCGCGGCGGGTTGCACCGTCGTGCTCAAGCCGGCTCCCGAGACACCTCTCAGCGCGCTACGGCTTGTCGAGTTGGCGAGGGAAGTCGGTTTTCCGGCCGGTGTCATCAGCGTCGTCACCGGCGACGGCGAAACGGGTGCGGCGCTAGCCGCGCATCCCCGCATCGCCAAGGTCGCGTTCACCGGATCAACCTCGACCGGGCAGGCGATCCTCCAGGCTTCCGTTCCCGATCTGAAGCGCGTCACCCTCGAGCTGGGTGGCAAGTCGCCTTCGATCCTTTGCGCCGACGCCGATCTTGCGTCGGCGATCCCGCAGGCCGCGATGGGCTGTTTCTTCAACGCGGGGCAGGTCTGTTACGCGGGTACGCGCCTCTACATCCACCGATCGGTTTACGACCAGGTGCTCGAAGGCATTGTCGCCGTCGGGACGTCGCAGAAGCTTGGCCGGAGCGCGGACCGGGACAGCCGGCTTGGCCCCTTGATCAGCGCGCGGCAGCGCGAACGAGTGACCGGTTTCGTCGAGCGCGCGAAAGCGGCCGGCATCGAGGCACTCACCGCCCAGCTCCCCGTTCCGGACGTCGGATTCTACTTTCCGCCAACTGTCCTGCGGAACGTCCCGTTCGATTCCGAGGTTTCGCGCAACGAGGTGTTCGGACCTGTTCTGGCAACCGCGCCATTCGATGATATCGAGGAGGCGATCGCTTTGGCCAACGACAGCGCGTTCGGCCTCGCCGCGCACGTCTTTACTGAAAATCTGAACATCGCCCACAAAGCGGCGGCCGCGCTTGAGGCCGGCACGGTTTTTATAAACTGCGTCCTGCTCGCGGATCCCGCCTTCCCGTTCGGCGGAATGAAGATGTCGGGCATTGGCCGTGAGAATGGCAGCGAGGTGCTCGATTCCTATCTCGAGCCCAAGTCCGTCATCATGGCCCTGGCGTGACGCCGCCGGGTCGCGACATCGAGCCGATCGCGCTCCTTGCCGGTGGCGGCGCCCGTTTCGCGACCGGCGCCGAATTCGCCGCCGATGGCGGCTCCACCGCTGCCTGGGAGAGACAGAATTAAGACCACCGCAGCCATCGCGCGTGAAGCGCATGCCGATTTCACCATCGAGGAAATCGATCTCGAGCATCCGCGACCCGGCGAGGTCCGCGTCAAGATCGCCGGTGTCGGACTTTGCCACACCGATCTGATCGCGCGCGATCAGTTCATCCCTATCGGCCTGCCTGCCATTCTTGGGCACGAAGGGTCGGGAATTGTGGAATCCGTGGGTGGGGGCGTCACGAAAGTCCGTCCCGGTGATCGCGTCGTGCTCGGCTTTTCGAGTTGTGGGCGATGCGCCCGCTGCGCGGAGCATCTGCCCTCTTACTGCCGCGACT
>CAXTMT010000008.1:0-8259 GCA_964245355.1 uncultured Sphingomonadaceae bacterium | reverse complement strand
ATGCTGAACTACGCGGGGGCTCGGCCCGACGGCAGTTCAGGCGTGTCCATCGATGGTACGCCGGTCTCTAGTAACTTCTTCGGCCAATCGTCCTTCGCCGGATACGCTCTCGCCCAGGAGCGCAACGTCGTGAAGATCGAGGCGACGGACATCGCGCTCGAAATCCTTGGACCGCTCGGATGCGGCTTCCAGACCGGTGCGGGTGGGGTCATGCGCTCGCTCGCTTGCCCTCCGGGCTCCACGATCGCGATCTTCGGGGGTGGACCGGTGGGTCTTTCGGCCGTCATGGGTGCCGTCATCCAGGGATGCGCCACGATCATTCTCGTTGAACCGGTTGCCGACCGTCGCGCGCTTGGCCGGTCGCTCGGCGCGACCCACGTCATCGATCCGGAGGACGGCGACGTCGGCGTAGCAATCCGGGGCATCGTTGCCGACGGCGTCGAATTCGCTTTCGAGACGAGTGGGCGCGAGGCTGTCGTCGAAACGGCTCTAGCCGCGCTAGCGAGCCACGGTTTGCTCGGCCTTGTCGGGGTGCCGCCGCGCCCCGAGAGCACCCTCTCCATAAATCTGGCGGCGTTGATTACCTACGGCCAACGGATACACGGGATCATCGAAGGCGACAGCGACCTCGATAGGTTCATCCCGGAACTGATCGAGCTGCATCGTGCCGGTCGCCTTCCGTTCGACAGGCTCATCAAAACCTTTCCGCTCGATCGGATCAACGAGGCCGTGGCCGCGCAGGCGAGAGGCGACTGCGTGAAGGCGGTCCTGATCCCGTGACGCCGGCTTGGGGCAAGCTCGCCGGTAGCCTCGCCCATCCCGCGCATGTCCTCGTTTTCTCTACGCCTCTCAACGTTCGATTGCACAAGGATTTGAGCCAATGAAAATCGACGGCGTCGCGGCCATCGTCACAGGAGGCGCATCGGGGTTGGGCGCCGGCACGGCCAGGCGCTTGGCGGCTGCCGGGGCGAAGGTCACGATCTTCGACCTGAACGCGGCTCTCGGCCAAGCAACGGCGGAAATGATCGGAGGCTATTTCGCATCCGTCGATGTTACCGACGAATTCGCCGTGGGCGCCGCGATCGAAAAGGCCGAGGGCCTGCACGGCAAGGCACGCATCCTCGTCAATTGCGCCGGCATCGGGCCGCCCGCGAAGGTCATCAACCGCGACGGCTCGGCAATTCCGCTTGCGGACTTCTCGAAGATTATCACGATCAATCTGGTCGGTACGTTCAACGTCCTGTCGAAGTTCGGGGCGCGGCTATACGACGCAGAGCCGATCGGCGAGGAACGCGGCGTTATCGTCAACACCGCCTCGGTAGCCGCGTTCGACGGCCAGATCGGTCAAGCAGCGTACGCCGCGTCGAAGGGCGGAATCGTCGGACTTACTCTGCCGGTGGCGCGAGAGTTCGCGCGCTATGGTATCCGCGTGATGACCATCGCGCCCGGTATCTTCTGGACGCCGTTGTTGGCGACGCTCCCGCCGGAGGCGCAGGACTCGCTCGGCAAGCAGGTGCCGTTTCCCAGCCGCCTCGGGCAGCCCGACGAATATGCCCAGCTGGTCGAAAGCATCGTCACCAATCCCATGCTTAACGGGGAGACCATCCGCCTCGATGGCGCGATCCGCATGGCGCCGAAATGAGCGCGCCCGTCCATACCGTCGGGGTCGGGCCTGATCGCACGGCCGAAATCGCCGCGAAGGTCGAAGCCTTCGTGCGGGACGTCGTTGTCTCCTACGAAAAGGACCCGCGCCGCGACCACCATGATTGCCCGACCGAGGAGCTGATCGCGGAGTTGAAACAGAAAGCCCGTGCGGCCGGCGTACTGACGCCGCACATATTGCAGGACGGCCGTCACTTGTCGCAGCGCGAGACCGCGATCGTACTGCAGGCTTCGGGACTGTCGCCGCTTGGTCCTCTCGCGCTCAACACGGCCGCCCCCGACGAGGGCAACATGTTCCTCCTTGGCAAGGTCGGCAGCCCGGAAATCAGGAAGCGCTTTTTGCAGCCGCTCATCGAGGGGCGCGCTCGATCGGCCTTCTTCATGACCGAGCCGGCGGCCGAAGGGGGTGCAGGCTCCGATCCTGCGATGATGCGCACGACCTGCCGCCTCGATGGCGACCATTGGGTCGTGAATGGCCGCAAAGCCTTCATCACCGGCGCTGACGGAGCGCAGGTGGGCATCGTCATGGCGAAATCGGAAGCGACGGACGGAGCGGGCGGCGCTTGCATGTTCCTGGTCGATCTGCCCGATCCGGCGATCCGGATTGAACGGATTCCCAACACGATCGACTCCTCGATGCCCGGTGGGCATGCCGTGGTCGCGATCGACGATTTGCGCATCCCCGCCGACCAGATGCTCGGCCGGCCGGGTGAGGGCTTCCGCTACGCTCAGGTGCGGCTGGCGCCCGCCCGGCTGTCGCATTGCATGCGATGGCTCGGCGCATGCATCCGCGCGAACGAGATCGCGACCGATTACGCGTGCCGGCGCGAGGCGTTCGGCAAGACGCTGATCGACCATGAAGGCGTCGGCTTCATGCTGGCTGAGAACCTCATCGACCTGCGTCAAGCCGCGCTGATGGTCGACTGGTGCGCCGGGGTGCTCGACGAAGGCCGTACCGGCGCGGCGGAGAGCTCGATGACGAAGGTTTCGGTCTCCGAGTCGCTCATGCGCGTCGCTGACCGCTGTGTGCAGGTTATGGGAGGGACCGGCGTGACGAGCGACACGATCGTCGAACAGGTGTTTCGCGAGATTCGCGCCTTTCGGATCTACGACGGGCCGACCGAAGTTCACAAATGGAGCATCGCCAAGAAAATCAAAAAGGACTGGAAGGCGCAGCAGGGATGAGCGTCGACGCGGCAGCCAACGCCGGCACCACCGCCGTCCGCGGCCCACACCGCTTCGACGAGGCGCGGCTCGCACGGTGGCTTGAAGCGCATGTCGCGGGCTATGTCGGTCCATTGACGGTCGAGCAGTTCAAGGGCGGCCAGTCCAACCCGACGTATAAGCTGGTCACGCCGACGCATTGCTACGTCCTGCGTCGCAAGCCGCCCGGACCGCTTCTAAAAGGCGCGCACGCGATCGAGCGCGAGGCTGCCGTTCTCTCGGCGCTCGGCCCCGTCGGCTTCCCGGTCGCCCGCGTCTACGCGCTCTGCGTCGACGATGCGGTGATCGGTAGCTGGTTCTTCGTGATGGAGATGGTCGAGGGCCGCATCTTCTGGGATGCGACTTTCCCCGATGTCGGCCAAGATGACCGCACCGCCTATTTCGACGCGATGAACGCAACGATCGCCGCTTTGCATCGGGTTGATCCCGAAGCGGTCGGGCTCGGCGACTATGGGCGCCCCGGCAATTACTTCGAACGCCAGATCGCGCGCTGGTCCAGACAGTATCTGGAGGATGTCGACGCCGGGCGCGATCCCGACATGGATCGGCTGGTCGAATGGCTGCCCGCGCAAATTCCGGCAGGCGACGAGACACGCATCGTCCATGGAGATTTCCGCTGCGATAACATGATCTTTCACGCGACCGAACCGCGCGTTCTCGCCGTGCTTGACTGGGAGCTCTCCACGCTGGGCCATCCACTCGCCGACTTCGCCTATCACGCGATGATGTTCCGCATGCCGCCCGACATAGTCGCCGGCCTCGGCGGCGCGGACCTCGCCGCGCTCGGCATTCCATCCGAGGAGCATTATCTCGCCGATTATTGCCGGCGCGTCGACCGGCCGCTGATCTCCGAGACGGACTACGCCTTCTACGTGGCGTTCAACTTCTTCCGTCTCGCGGCGATCTTCCACGGCATCAAGGGACGGGTTGCGCGGGGCACCGCCGCGTCGGCACACGCACGGGAGCGCGCCGCAAGCTTTCCTAAACTGGTCATGCTCGCGCGCAACAGCATGGAGGCTTGCCTGTGACAGGTCCGCTGATCGTCGATATCGTCGACGGCATCGCCTGGCTGGCGCTGAACCGCCCCGACGCTGGCAACGCGCTCGATCTGCCGATGGTCCGCGCGCTCGGCAACGCTGCGGTCCGCTGCCAGACGGACGCGACCATCCGCTGCGTCGTGCTGACCGGAACGGGCCGACTCTTTTGCGCGGGCGGCGACGTCAGCCTCTTCGCTGCGGCTGGAGATCAGGTTCCGGCGCTCCTGAACGAGCTCGCCGATACGCTGCACACGGCGCTCGCCCGTTTTGCGCGAATGCCGAAGCCCTTTCTCGTGCTCGTCAACGGTCCGGCTGCCGGTGCCGGCCTTAGCCTGGCGATCTCGGGCGACGTCGTATTGTGCGCCCGGTCGGCACATTTCACCGCCGCTTACAATTCGCTCGGGCTGACACCGGACGGTGGCATGAGCTGGATGCTTCCCCGTCTCGTCGGACTCCGCAAGGCGCAAGAGATCATTTTGACGAATAAGCGGATTGCGGCCGACGAGGCCGAACGGATCGGTATGGTCACGCGGCTCGTGGATGATGGGCGGCTTCGCGACGAGGGTCGCAAGGTCGCGGCGCGCATGGCCGCCTCTCCGGTCATGGCTTTCGGCGCCACGCGGGCTCTGCTTCAGGAAAGCTTCTCAAGCGGATACGAGGCCCAGCTCGCGCGGGAAGCTCGGTCGATCGGCATTGCGGGTGCGTCCTCCGAATGCCGTGAGGGACTCGCGGCTTATTTTGACAGGCGACCTCCCGATTTCGCAGGAGCTTGAACCATGGCCGAAGCATATATTGTCGAAGCAGTCCGGACGCCCGGTGGCAAACGCAAGGGTCAGTTCGCCGAATGGCACCCGGCGGACATGGCTGCCGAGGTTCTGGATGGCCTGATCGAACGCACCGGCCTGGATCCCTCGGTCGTCGAGGACGTAATCCTGGGATGCGTGACGCAGGCTGGTGAACAGGCTTTTGCATTTGCGCGCAACGCGGTGCTTGCCTCCAGGCTTCCGGAAAGCGTTCCCGCGGTCACGATCGACAGGCAGTGCGGCAGTTCGCAGCAGGCCGTGCAGTTCGCCGCCCAAGCCGTCATGTCGGGGACCCAGGACGTCATCATCGCCGCCGGTGCCGAGAGCATGACGCGGGTCCCGATGTTCACGAACATGTCGTTCCACGAGCGGGAGGGCATCGGCATCGGCCCCCTCAGCAAGCGCATCAAGGCGCGCTATGGCATCGAGGAATTCAGTCAGTTCGAGGGCGCCGAGATGATCGCCGGGAAATATGGCTTCGACCGCGACGCGCTCGATCGGTTCGCGCTCGACAGCCACCGCAAGGCCGCCGCAGCGACGGCCGCCGGCGCTTTCGACCGAGAGATCGTTCCGCTTGAGGTCGACGGGACATTCCGCAGCACCGACGAAGGCATCCGCGGCGACGCGACGCTCGAAGGCATCGGTTCGGTCAAGCTGCTACGGGAAGGAGGCGTCATCTCTGCCGCCAACGCGAGCCAGATCTGCGATGGCGCGTCCGGGGCACTTATCGTGTCCGAAACCGCTCTCAAGCGACATGGGCTTACGCCGATCGCCCGTATCGTCAACATGACCGTGAGCGCCGGCGATCCGGTCATCATGCTCGAAGAGCCGATTCCCGCGACGAGAAAAGCGCTGGCGCGCGCCGGGATGCGGATCGAGGATATCGATCTCTATGAAGTCAACGAAGCGTTCGCGCCGGTCCCGCTCGCTTGGCTGCAGGCCATCGGCGCAGACCCCGACCGACTCAACGTAAACGGCGGCGCTATCGCGCTCGGTCACCCGCTGGGTGCGTCGGGCACCAAACTCATGGCGACGTTGATCCATGCGCTCAAGGCGCGCGGCAAGCGTTACGGCCTTCAGACGATGTGCGAGGGCGGCGGCATCGCGAACGTGACGATCGTCGAGGCGCTGTGATGGCCGTTCGCACACGCTTCACCGACTTGCTCGGGATCGAGCATCCGATCGTGCAGGGCGGCATGATGTGGGTCGGCCGCGCCGAGCTGGCGGCGGCGGTGTCGAACGCGGGGGGCCTGGGCATCCTGACCGCGCTCACCCAGCCCACGCCCGACGATCTGCGCCGCGAGATCGATCGTTGCCGGACGCTCACGACCAAGCCGTTCGGCGTGAATTTGACGATCCTGCCCTCGGTCAATCCGCCGCCGTATGCCGAATACCGCAAGGCGATCATCGAGAGCGGCGTCACCATCGTCGAGACGGCGGGCCACAAGCCCAAGGAGCATGTCGACGATTTCAAGGCGCACGGCATCAAGGTGCTCCACAAATGCACCGCCGTCCGCCACGCGCTGTCCGCCGAGCGGATGGGCGTCGACGTCATCTCGATCGACGGCTTCGAATGCGCGGGGCATCCGGGCGAAGACGATATTCCGGGGCTGATCCTGATCCCGGCGGCGGCGGACAAATTGACCATCCCGATCATCGCCTCGGGCGGTTTCGGCGACGGACGCGGGCTCGTCGCGGCGCTGGCGCTGGGGGCCGAGGGCATCAACATGGGAACGCGCTTCTGCGCCACGGTCGAAGCGCCGATCCACGACAATGTGAAGCAGCTCATCGTCGCCAACGACGAGCGCGCGACCAACCTGATCTTCCGCAAGTTCCACAATACCGGCCGCGTCGCCAGGAACAGCATCTCGGACAAGGTCGTCGAGATCAGCGCGCGCGAAGGGGCGGTGTTCGAGGATATCCAGCCTTATGTGTCCGGCGCCAAGGGCCGGGTGGCGCTGGAGACCGGCGATCTCGACGCCGGGCTCGTCTGGGCGGGGCAGGTGCAGGGCCTGATCCACGACGTGCCGACCTGCCGGGAACTGATTGACCGGATCATGGCCGAGGCGAACCAAATCATCGGCGGCCGCCTCGCCGCGATGCGGCTGTGAGAGAGGGCCATGGCAGCATGAGCTATGAATTTGCGGATGTCGTCCGCGAGGGTCCGTTGACCATTGTCACCATCAATCGACCGGTTTCGCACAACGCGCTGCATGGGCCGGCACAAAAGGAATTGGCGTCGATCTTCGACGATTTTGCCGCCGACGATTCCCAATGGGTCGCCATCATTACGGGCGCAGGCGATAAGGCCTTTTGCGCGGGGCACGACCTGAAGCTCGAACCCGTCCTGTCCCCATCCATGGCCGCGGCGCCGGGTTTCGGGGGCTTGGCCGCCAGATTTGATCTGACAAAGCCGGTCATCGCTGCGGTCAACGGAATCGCGATGGGCGGCGGCTTCGAGCTCGTCCTGGCATGTGATCTGGCGGTCGCATCGTCGAATGCGGTATTTGCTCTTCCCGAACCCAGGGTCGGATTGGCGGCTTTGGGAGGAGGCATCCAGCGGCTCCCGCACCAACTTGGCTTAAAGCGCGCGATGCAAATCCTTCTGACCGGCCGCCGCGTCTCCGCTGAAGAGGCGCTTGAAGTCGGTCTCATTAACGAGATTACCGAAGGCAGCGCGCTCGATGCCGCGCGGCGCCTGGCGAACGAGGTGCTCGCTTGCAGTCCTATGGCGGTAAGGGCGACAAAGGAAGCAGCGCTTCATAGTCTGTCGACTTCGATCGAAGAGGGAATGTCTGATGCGTGGGACTATCCCGCAATGAAAGCGATGTTGGCTTCGGACGATGCGTCGGAAGGGCCGCTTGCATTTGGGGAAAAGCGGACGCCTCAGTGGACAGGTCGTTAAAGTCCATTCGCTCGGTTGATCGCCGGATAGCCATCGATGCGCCGCTACGCACCCAAGCCTGACGGCCCGTTCAAGCGTTCTCTACAGCCGTTCGCCTCCATCCCCGCCAAAAAGGACAGGTGGTGCCCCCGGTCGGAATCGAACCGACACTCCTTGCGGAACCGGATTTTGAGTCCGGCGCGTCTACCAGTTCCACCACAGGGGCACAGACTCCGCCTAGCGCAGGCTTTCCAACGCTGCAACGGTCGCAGGATCGGCGGCCTCGCCATAGGCCCAGGCGACCGTGCATGCGCCAGTTTCGGCATGAATCACGCGCCGTTCGGCTGCTATCCTCTGTCGGACGAAGGCGCACGGCGGGTCCTTTCGCACCGATCTCATCCTGAAGCTACGCGCGGGGGCTCTGGCGGCGATAGCTCAGCGCTTCGGCGATGTGGATGCGGCCGACTTTCGCCGCGCCGGCGAGATCGGCGATGGTGCGGGCGACACGCAGTACGCGGGTGTAGCCGCGCGCCGAGAGGCCCATCGCCTGCGCCGCCTGTTCGAGGAGGGCGCGGCCGGCCTCGTCGGGCGTGGCGTGTTCGTCGAGCAGCGGCCCGTCGATCTCTGCATTGGTGCGCGCGCCTTTGCC
>CAXTMT010000007.1:7791-37391 GCA_964245355.1 uncultured Sphingomonadaceae bacterium | reverse complement strand
GCGGGTCTCCGCGATGGGCCGGCTGCGAGCCTCTCCCGCAAACCCTCGACCCATCGGGCCATCCGGCGGCACTCTCACTCTCGGGGCATTGCGATGCGGAGCCCGTAAAGGGGTAACGAAGCGATTACAGGGGCGTCACAGGGGAAGGCTTTTCCCTCATCCAGATCGTCGATTGGGGTCAATTTGACTGGCTATACTGCCTTCGATCATCAGCCTCAGGCTACGGAAGAGAATGAGTCGTCTCCGACCGATTAATGTGGTTTCAAGTGTGCCGTCGGCGATCAATTCGAAGAGCTTCGTCTTGCCCAGACCCGTCAACCTCATGGCATCGTTAACGGTCACCGATAGCGGGTCGGGACGGGCAAGGGACGGATATGGTGCGGCGTCTCGCATCCCCTCATTGTGCGTCTCTGGTGTTTAACCTACAATACTCGGAACGCCTCGGCGCAAAATCGGATAGGTAAAAGTGTCCCAATCGCAATGTAGGCGCTTAATGAGGCTATCCAACTATTGCTCTTTTGAGAGATCGGGCGGTACGGACGTAGTTTACTTGATCTGAATTTCGTGGTAAGGATCATACGTTGTTTTAGAACTCCCTCATGTGTCGAGATAGTTCGCCAAGGTTCGTCATCAGCCGGTGCCGCGATTGGGACTGGAGTTTGGATTACCCAACGAGTATAAGGAAAAAGGCCGTGTATTTAGATAGCTCTGGCGGACACCCTATCCGCCAGCTACAGTGTCCCATGAAGTCCAAAAACGTCCCTTAAGCGCCTGTAAGAATAGGCCTTTTGGCCACTTGCTGGATTTCACATGTTCCTGCTGTGTTCAGGGTCATCCCCACACAAGTGTGGGGCAAAACTCGGATCCTGATCGAGGCAGAATCATGGGGAAGCTGACGGTCGCGCAGATCCGCGCGTTGAAGGAGTGTTTGATCCCGGCTTTTGATGGTGCATCATCTACGGTATGGAGGGATGCGTTATGGGTCAGGTTCTACACGGGAGCGCCACGACGACAGAGGCGGTCCGTCGATCGATACAACATAGTCAAGAGAGCTTGAGGGTTCTGGCCAAGCGCTACGGCATCAACCGGAAAACCGTCGCCAAGTGGAAGAAGCGTACCGCGGTCAAGGATTTACCGACCGGCCCCAGGGACGCGCATTCGACGGTGCTGAGCATCGAGGAGGAGTCCGTCATCGTGGCATTCCGTCGGTACACGCTGCTGCCGCTAGCCTGCCCCGGCGAAGGCCGGGGACTGCTTCTACGCGCTGCAGGCGTCGATCCCGCATCTGACCCGCTCCTCGCTGCATCGTTGTCTCCAGCGGCACGGCATCAGCCGGTTGCCCGAGATCACCGGCGACAAGATGCCCAAGCGTAAGTTCAAGTCCTATCCGATCGGCTATTTCCACATCGACCCCAGCCTGCGCTGGGGCAGGCGTTGCCGAGGTGCAGACCGCCGAGGGCAAGTTGCGCCTGTTCGTCGCGATCGATCGGACCAGCAAGTTCGCGTTCGTCGAACTTCATGAGCAGGCCGGCAGGATGATCGCCGCCCGGTTCCCGCGCAACCTGGTCGCTGCGGTCCCTACACGATCCACACCGTGCTGACCGATAACGGCATCCAGTTCACCAATCACGCCCCCCCCCCCCAAATACGCCTTCACCACATCTTCGACCGGGTCTACGACGAGAATGGGATCGAGCACCGCCTGACCGGGCGCCGCCTCAAGACACTCCGGGGCCTCACCCCATACGAATACATCTGCAAAATCTGGACAGCAAAACCCCAACGGTTCACACTCGAGCCGCACCATCACACGCCGGGACTAAGCACCTAGCGAGAGCGGGCGACGTCCCGTTTCTCAACCGCAGCGACCTCATTGGCACACCGTTTGATGCTATCAGCCAAGTTATCCGTATGACATTGTCGGAGCACCTTGACAGGGTCGCGGTGTGCTGCGCTCTCAGATGCAATGTCGAGCGTCGGAGATAGGGCAGTCATACATGCTCGCGCCAGCCGGAAGCCCATTTTGCTCTCCATACGGTAGCGTTCGGAAAATTATCTTACTTCCCGTTTTTCCGATTCTATCTTCCAGCAAATTTGGAGCGGCTGGCCGCCGAAAAATCGGATCGGCAGTTGAAGTGATTGAGAAATTAAGGAACTTGTCGGCTCTATTTCCCGTTTTGGAGGAAAGGGGAATTATGACGTTTAGCTCAGTGCCAGGCCAAGCCGAGACAGCGCCCGACCGACCGGCGCGTGTCCTCGTCGTAGAGGATGAGGTTCTCATCCGAATCCTCGTCAGCGAGTCCCTTCGGGATGCCGGTTTCGAGGTGATCGAGGCGTTCAACGGCGACGAAGCAATGGATATTTTGCGCGCTACGCCAGCGGTAGACCTCGTTCTGAGCGATGTTCGAATGCCTGGTGCGGTCGATGGTTTAGAATTGCTCCGGAGGGTGAGGGCACGACTCCCCGCGCTACCGGTCATATTAACCTCCGGCCACTTGGATCCCGGCGTCGCGATGGTGGAGGGGGCAACGCATTTTCTGGCGAAGCCATACCTCATAGACCGTATTGTAAGTCTCATTACGATGGAGCTGGAGAGCCTAAAATGACGGGCGCAAATGACCCGACCAATGCGATTGGCGGGATCCTAGTCGTAGACGGCGATATCCTCTCCCGCCACGCGATCGCCGACTACCTCCGGCATTGTGGTTATATCGTTGTGGAAGCGGCAAACACCGACGAAGCGGTTACCGCTCTTGGCGAGTCATCTCTCACAGTCGACGTCATCCTGTGCGACATCGAAGCGATCGGCACACGTTCAGGCTTCCAGCTTGCGCAGTGGGTGCGACAAAACCGTCCCGAGCTGGAGGTCAGGATTGCTGGCAATATGCCCGCCGCTGCCGACACCGCTGCCGAACTTTGTGAAGGCGGTCCGCATCTCGCGAGACCGTATGAGCCCCAAGCGGTCGTCGATTACATTAAACAATTGCGAGCGGCCCGCGCTCGATCCGATCCTCCGACGTAACTTCAACGGCTTGTCGGGAGCGTCAGGCTGGCTCGAAGGCCGGGCATCGAAGGCGACGCGAGCAAGGTAAGCTTGCCCCCGCTCAGCTCCGCCAATTCTTCGGTGATGGACAATCCGAAGCCGTGGCCGTCGCCGCGCTCATCCAACCTGCGCCCGGGCATCAGCGCCTCTCCCATCGCGACCTCGGATAAACCAGACCCGTCGTCGTCGATGGTCAGGATCACCGTCGAGCCGGCCTGCCGTGCAGCCAACTGGATCGCAGATCGCGCGTGTCGCCAGGCATTGTCGAGCAGATTGCCCGCCATTTCGTCGAAATCCTGTGGATCAACAGCGACGGCAAGATTGGCCGAGACATCGAACAGCACCACGACCGTACGATCCGCATGAATGCGCTCCATAGCATGATTAAGATCGGCCAAAGCTGGCGCAAGCGACGTTCGCGCCCGCGCGTTCCCGCCGGAGGCCGCAGCTGCTCGCGCTCGGCCAAGATGATGACGAACACGTCTGTCGATCCGGGCTACCATCTCGGATAAGCTGCCATCCGGGTCATGGCCGTTTTCCGCCAGCTTGACGCTCAACGCAGCCAAGGGCGTTTTCAGTCCGTGCGCGAGATTGGAGACGTGGCGGCGAGCATGTTCAAGGCCTGCCGCATTCTGATCGATAAGGGCATTCAACTCGGCGGCGAGCGGCACAAGTTCATCCGGTTGGTCAAGCGAGACATGCCGAGTGTGGCCCGCGCGGACCTCGGCCAGGGATGCTCGTAAAGTCCGCAACGGGCGAAGACCGATGCGTAGCTGAAGCAGCGTTGCGAGAGTCAGACCCGCGCCAAGCAGCGCGAGCGACCCCAATAAGGGCACCATTGCTTCGCGCAATGGTCGAAGCGCGATACGGCGCGGCCCAGCAGCTGTTACCCGGACTGGTCCGCGACGTGTCTCGACGACAAGCTGGCGGAAATGGACCGGTTCACCGGAAAATCCATGACTGTCGCCGGGACGAGGGCCGTGCCCCATTGGGTCGGGGTCCCGTAGGGGTGTACGATTATCCGACCAATCGATGGTAGTACCACTCGACCAGCGTCCGCCGGTCGGACCATCGACCTGCCAACTCCAGCCCGACCCAGGGTCGTCGAACGCAGGCAGATTGACGATGCGACGTTGATCGAGCGTTCCGTCTGATTTGACGGCCTTCGCCAGAATGCCGATCTGCGCATCCAGTTGCTGATCGAGCCCATGAATGACGAAACGCTCGAGCACATGGCTGATCGAGAAACCGGCAAACAGAAGCGCGGCGATCGTCGTCAGTGCGGCAATGGCAAGCAGTCGCCCAAACAGCGATCTTGGCACGGGCTTCACGCTGTTTCTGCCGTCAGCCGATAGCCGCGGCCGCGCACCGTCTCGATCCTGTCGGCTCCAATTTTGCGGCGAAGCCGCCCGATGATGACCTCGATCGAGTTGGAATCGGGATCGGCATCCCCTTCGTAGACCCGCTCGATCAGTTCGCTTCGTTCGATCACGACATCTTTTCGAAGAATAAGTGCGGATAGTACGCGCCATTCCAGGGCGGTCAGCTTTAGCGGTAGTCCGTCCAGCTCGAACGTGCCGAGCTGCGCATCAAAAGCCAGCGCTCCACTTTCGATCCGCGTCGAAGCGTGACCGGCCGACCGGCGCACCAGCGCGCGAAGCCGCATTATGACCTCTTCCATTCGAAATGGCTTGGTCAGATAATCGTCGGCACCAGCTTTGAACCCCGCGACTTTTTCCGACCATGCGTCGCGCGCCGTCAAGATCAGCACGGGTAGGTCACGACCCTCGCTACGCCAATCGCGCAGCACGGAAACGCCGTCGCGGATCGGCAAACCGAGGTCCAACACAGCAGCGTCGTATCGCTCCGTGGAACCGAGATGGCCGCCATCCTCGCCATTGCGCGCAACGTCGACGACGAAGTGTTCGGCGCGCAAGGCGCGAGCAATCGCGTCCGCCAGCGTCACATCATCCTCAACCAGCAAAATGCGCAGCGGCTTGGTCCTTTAAAGCGGAGATAGGCTCGATGTTTAAACTGAAACTGAACCGCGCGGTTCAGAGCGTTGGGGGGCGCAGCCTGTATGAAGAATGGACTTACACCAAGAGGAGTGTCCCAATGTCCGTTCCCAATCCCCAAGAAAATGAAACTCGCCGAGCACCACGCCAAAGGAGCCCGCGCCACATGCTTGGCCTCGCGGGTGCAGGATTGCTTGTGATCGGTGCGGCCGCCGGCGCGGTTGTTGTCGCCGAAACCCGGCCATCGGTGTCGATGGCACCTGCCAACCCCATCGCCATCCACTCGCTGTCGTCGAGCGGGATCGTTACCATCCGAGGCCGTGTCGCCGAGATTTTCGGCAACAAGCTCATTGTAGCCGACGCATCGGGGCGCGCTTTGGTGGATCTCGGCCATGAAGGCGACGACCGGCAAATGGTAACGGCTGGCGAGACCGTCACTGTGCAGGGTCGCTTCGATCGCGGCTTTGTCCACGCGGCCTTCCTCGTCGGGCCGGACAACAAGGTGGTCGCACTCGGACCGCTTAGTGGGCCGCCGCACGGTCCGCGCGGGCGACATGACCCCGAGGGTGGTCCTGAGGGGCCGCCGCCGCCGCCGGGCGCCGACCGTGGGCCGAACGGCCTTCCCGCGCCGGCGATTGCGCCCGGCGGCGCACCCGCAGCCAATTGAGCGCCAAGTGCATGGGGCGGTTGGCCATCGCCCCATGCATCGTTCCGACTCTCCCAATCGTTTGCGGCGCAACAGGAGGCAAGCAATGACGGACGAGGTCTCGCCGGCGCGATCGGCGAGGATGAAGCGTGCGCGCCGCGCTCTGCAGTCGCTCAATTTCTTCATGGCGGATATGCAGGCCGGCATAGGCCCATTTCTCGGCGTATTCCTCCAATCGAAGGGCTGGGCAACCGGACCCATCGGCACCGTGATGACGGCGGGGGGCGTCGCCGGGATGATGATGACCGCCCCTGCCGGCGCCTTTATCGATCACACCACGCGGAAGCGCCTTGTTGTAGTTGTCACGGGCATCTGCGCGGTCGCTGCCTCTTTTCTGATCCTGCTCTCGCAAACGGCATGGGTTGTGACCGGAAGCCAGATCGCGACCGCGATCGCCGGCGCCGCGATTGGTCCTGCTGTATCTGGGATGACACTCGGGATCGTTCGGCAAAAGGGCTTCAATGCCCAAAATGGACGCAACCAAGCATGGAATCATGCTGGCAATATGGTCGGCGCAGGTCTGTCCGGATGGCTCGGCTGGAAATTCGGCATGCCAGCGATCTTTTACTTAGCGGCGATCTTTGGTGTGCTTGCGATTGCCTCTGTGTTGGGCATCCCCGAGCGGGCCATCGACCATTCGGCGGCGCGGGGTCTGGAGGAAGATGTAAAGGGGGGCGAGCCTGCGGACAAGGCTGAGGGCTTTCGAATACTCCTTCGCAACAAGCCCATGCTGATCCTCGCGGCGGCGCTCGCATGTTTCCATCTTGGGAATGGCGCGATGCTACCGCTTTACGGCCTTGCGGTGGTCGGTGCTGGTAAAGGCAATCCGGCAGTGTTCACGGCAACTACTATAGTTGTTGCGCAAGCGGTGATGATTGTGACGTCGCTGATCGCGATGCGGATGGCGGCTGGTCGCGGATTTTGGCTGGTAATGCTCATTTCGTTCGCGGCGCTCCCGCTGCGGGGTCTGATTGCGGGGTCTGTGATCGAACATTGGGGCGTGTGGCCGGTACAGGCGCTCGACGGCGTAGGCGCCGGTTTGCAAAGCGTCGCAGTACCAGGTCTTGTCGCATGTTTGCTGAACGGCACCGGCCGCGTAAATGTGGGGCAAGGCGCAGTGATGACGGTTCAAGGTGTTGGCGCTTCGCTGAGTCCCGCGATTGGCGCCTGGATCGCCCAATTACTTGGCTACCGGCTCGCTTTCTTTATCCTTGGCAGCTTCTCGTTGGTTTCGCTTGCGCTTTGGATCGGGTTCGCCTCGACGCTACGACCCGCGTGCGCGGGGTCGGTGCGAAGCGCCGAGTAGCAGCTGCGTGACCGCGGCGTGGCCGATCTGGGGGATTTGCCTCGCAGCGACAGCGGGGGTGATCACGCGCCCTTTTCGCCTGCCCGAAGCGATTTGGGCTATCGCGGGCGCAGGGCTGCTGTTGGTTCTTGGGTTGATGCCGCTCAGCGTTGCCCTGGCGGCCGTGACCAAGGGCTCAGACGTCTATCTGTTTTTGATCGGCATGATGCTGCTGTCTGAGGTGGCAGGCCGCGAAGGCCTGTTCGATTGGGTAGCGGCTACCGCTGTCAATCGTGCAGAAGGTTCTACGGTCCGGCTTTTCGGCCTCGTCTACATTGCAGGAATTATCGTCACGACATTCATGTCGAACGATGCGACGGCGGTCGTCCTGACGCCGGCGGTTTATGTCGTCGCCAAGAGGGCGCGCTGCGATCCGTTACCGCTGCTATTCGCCTGCGCGCTCATCGCCAACGCGGCGAGCTTCGTGCTGCCGATCTCAAACCCTGCAAATCTCGTGCTCTACGGCGGACATATGCCGCCGCTCGGCGCGTGGCTCCGATCGTTCGCCCTGCCATCGATCGCTTCAATCCTAGTAACCTTTGGCGCGCTGCGCATCATCGAGCGCAAGAGACTGGGCGCCGCTTGCTCGCGCGACGTACCGCGCCAACCGCTGACCCGCGGAGGCTGGGCCACGCTCGCGGGGATCATCATGACCGCAATTCTTTTGCTGATCCTATCTGCATGCGACCAGCCGCTTGGGCTACCGACGGCGTTGGCCGGAGTAGCGACCGCGATCCTTGTGTGCGCGATGGCGCGTGAAACGCCCGCTGCGCTGGTCGTTGCAATCTCGTGGAGCGTACTGCCTCTCGTCGCGGGGCTCTTCGTGCTCGTGGAAGCGCTCGCTCGCACCGGCGTGACCGCGCGGTTGGCGAGTGCGTTGACCTATGCGTCCGCGGACCATTCATGGGCAACGGCGGCTGGTGCGGGCGCGATACTCGCCATCGCCAGCAATTTTATCAACAACCTGCCCGCCGGGCTCATCGCGAGCACCGCGGTCGCGCAAGCGCATGTGCCGGGTCAGGTCATCGATGGCTTGCTGATCGGCGTCGACCTCGGCCCCAACCTTTCCATCACTGGATCGCTGGCAACGATCTTGTGGCTTTCGGCAATACGGCGTGAAGGCGAGGACGTGGGATTTTGGCGCTTCCTCAAAGTTGGCGCAATCGCCATGCCGCCGGCATTGGTTGCTGCCCTCGGCATTCGCCTGCTGCTCATGTGAGCCGCGCCTACCGCGCGGCAGTTCGGGGTGCTGTCAGAGCAAATGCACCGATCGTTAAGCGGAAAAGGGTAAGGCAACGTCATGCCCCGTCCTCATCAGCCGCTCAGCCCATTTCGCTATCTCAACCCGTCTCCCGACGTGATCCGTTTGGTCGTCATGATGTACGTCAGATTTCCGCTGTCGCTACGGAACGTCGAGGACCTGCTGTTCAAGCGTGGGATCGACATCTGCCGTGAGACTGTCCGGCATCGGTGGAACAGGTTTGGCCCTTGAAGCACATGTTTAGTAAGGCAAAGTCCTCCACGGGCGTCGCCCCCGGTCGCGGCATATTGGCGGTGGGCGAGTGCCCACGTGCTACAGCGAGCCAATACGGCAACGCTCCTGGAACATCCCGCCGCGGGAGTGGTTGAAACAAGCGGCTATTTTCGGCGCTAACGTCTGCCGGGAGGGTTTGCTGACCAACCGCATCTCTGCCGCTATCTGCGTACCAGTCCGTAACGAAGAAGCCGCGCTCCCTGACCTGCTTGAAGCATTACGCGCACTTCGCATTGACGGGGTCGGTCTGACCCTTTGTCTGTTGTTCGACGACTGCATCGATGGAAGCGAAGCCATAGCTAAACAATTCGCGCCGAAGCTTCCATTTCCGATCCTTAGCCAAGCGCATAACGGGAAAGGAGCGGCCTCTGCCGGACGTGCGCGACGCGCAGCAATGGCGCTCGGGCAGCACACTATTGCAGCCGCGCCCGACGCTGTGCTGCTGACCACCGATGCCGACAGCTGCCCGAGAGAGGATTGGGTTCATGCAGCGCTGCGAGCCCTTGCGGTAGCTGACGTTGCCGCTGGCCGCATCGTGAGGATGAACAGCGAACGCGATCCGGCGCAATGCCGGGTGGAGCGCTACTTCGACTGCCTACATGCTTATCGCCGGCTGGTCGACCCGGTGCCATGGGATGCAGCTCCCGGCTGCCATTTCGGTGGGGGCGCCAACCTTGCAATAAGGGCTGACGCGTACCGCCTTATTGGTGGTTTCAAGCCGATTGCATCCGGCGAAGACGCCCGCTTTCTGGACGATGCAAGCCGCGCCGGCTTTCGCGTAAGGCGCGATCCGTCAATGGTCGTCACCACATCCTCGCGTCGCGTTGGGCGCGTCCACGGCGGGTTGGCAACCGCTCTCGAAACCTTGGCAAGCGGCGTTTCGCCCATGGTCGCATCACCAAGCGCTGCGATTTGGCAATACGAGCTCCACGCCGCTGCCCGCAAAACTTTTGCGATGCTTAACGATGTCTCCGCGCGAGAAACCTTTGGTTCTATGATTGAATTGTCCGCCGATCATATTCTCGGCGTTGGTCGCGACTGCCCGAATGCCGAAGCCTTTGCGATGCGTATCGTTCCATCGCGGCAGGGGCATGACGTTTTGATTTCGCTCGCCGATGCCGAAGCCATGCTGGCCGATTTTGAGCGCGGCTCGTGGAGGGGGGCTGCGTGACGCCTTCGATGCAGCAGATATTGCGTGATGTGATCTCTGCGGCCGGCTGGAACAACTCGCCACCTTGTGACCCCACAAATCCTGCAGATTACCTCGCCTTGCTGAATGTGCTTTACGACACGGGCCGGCGGGACTTGCCGCTCGGCCGTCTGCTCGAGGGGCATGTCGACGCAACGCAGATTGTGCAGCGATACGGCACGGTCGAACAGCGTGGACGCCTAGTCGCGGAGGCGGCCCAGGGGGCACTTCTAGGTGTCTGGAACGCCACGCTGCCAGGAGAACCGCTGCGGCTGGAAGGCGACCTCCTTTACGGCGGCAAGGCGTATGCGTCCGGTGCCGGCGTCCTTACCTTTTCGCTGGTCACCGCTGACACTCCTGACGGGTCCCAGCTGCTTCTTCTCGATCTTGAACGCACACCATCAGAAGTCGATCGAAACTGGTGGCGGACCACCGGGATGCAGCGGTCCGAAACCCACATCGCTCGCTGGAAACCTGTGGCCGTCAGGCGAGATGACCTTATCGGCCTTCCTAATGCCTATGCCACCGAGCCGTTCTTCAGCGGCGGCGCGCTTCGGTTCGTTGCTGTTCAGGCAGGAGGTATTGCCGGACTTTTCGACCGGGCACGTGATCATCTCGTGCAGTCAGGTCGCGCGGAAGATCCATTTCAGTCAGCCCGCCTCGCGGAGCTCTTTGCCCTAGCCGACGGCGCTGCCGGCGTTGTTAGGCGCGCTGCCGATTTGTCTTTCGCCGAGCCGGACGATTTGCGAGCCGCTCGCGTCGCGTCCGCCAGACTTGCAGTAACAACCGCGGCGGAACGGGCAATCGAGTTGGCGCAACAGGCGGTCGGTCTTCCCGGCATGTTTGTCGCCCACCCCCTCGCTGCCAATCTCAGCGATCTCGCTGTCTATCTCCGTCAGCCCGCGCCCGATGCGCAGCGTCTGCGAGTTGGCCGCGCGGTTGCCGCAGGTAATTTGTCGCCAGCGCTGTGAGAATGATTAAATCCCTACATGGCCCGGCTCTAGTGATCGCACCGCATCCAGACGATGAGACAATCGGGGCCGGAACGCTGATCAGCAGGCTCGTTCGCGGTCGCATCACCGTGAACGTTGTCATAGTTACGGACGGCGCTGCCTCGCATGCAGCCAGCCCGCTGTGGCCCAAAAGCAGGTTGGTTGCCGCGAGGAAGCGGGAAAGCAGGCGGGCGCTTTTACGGCAAGGCGTAACGGCTGGGCGCGTGAGGTTTCTCGGCCTCGCTGACGGATCTTTGTCTGGCCAGCCCAAAAGCTGCGGCCGCGCCGTTCGACAGGTGGTGGCGCGGTACAGGCATCTCGGTCTGATAGTCGGTCCTGCTGATACCGATGCTCATCCGGACCATCGTGCAATAGCGCGGGTCCTTGTCGGCTGTCGGTCCCCGGCTCGTCGCCTTAGCTATCAAGTCTGGCCGCATGATCAACGAGGGGGCCGGTCAATTCGTACAGTCTCGGCGACAAGCTCCTCGGTAAAGCGGTCCTTGCTGAAGCTTTATCGTACGCAACTAGGCGTGATCCATGACGATCCTTGCGGTTTCGCGATTGCGCGCCACGAGCTGAACAATTTCTGCCACCCGATCGAGCAATTCGTAGAGGTGCGTTGATGACCGCGATCGATCTTAAGGGCTTCGACGCCAAATTTGCTGGTGACGCTGATCCCTGGGCGACATTCCGTAACCGCGACGAGGCGGTCAAACGCAATGCTATCCTACATGCGCTTGGTGCGGGTCCACTGGGTCGGGTCCTGGAACTTGCCAGCGGCAACGGATCGAACAGCGCCGCGATGGCGGCGATGTCACTTCGACTGGACGCGACCGAAGGGACAAAGGAAGGAACCGCGCTCACCGCCCGGGCCGTTGCAGAATTTCCGCGCGCCCGGGCAATCCAGCTCGCGCTGCCCGCCTCCTTCCCGCGAGCGGGTTACGACTCCGTCGTCGTCGCCGAGCTGCTCTATTATCTTTCTGTCAGAGATATGAGATTAGTCGCTGAGCAAATTGCAAAGTGTCTGCGCCCGGGAGGCATCTTGGTGCTAGCGCATCATCGCATCGACTTCCATGATTTTGCGCAGCATGCCGCGCATATTCATCGCCGTTTCCTCCGCGCAACGGGAATCAACTGGCGCATTCGGACGGTCCGGCGCTCAAGTAGGTGGGCGGTGTTGAGTGCTACTGCACCACATACCCCCACTGCGATGGCGACCCGACAAGCAGCCCGAACAATGCCGATTGGACCAGCTAGCGCGCGAGACCGCGCCCGGGCGGATAGACGAGTTGCCGAGCTAGTCGACGTTTAACGGCGGTCGGTCTTCACCAGAGCGACAGGAATCGATCGTCCGTCAATGGTCCAGGAGTTCGCCTGTAAAGCAGCTGGAAGTTCAAACCCTTCGGGAGCAACCGTCCAAACGGCAAACCCGGCTGAACGCTGTGTGACGCCTTGCTATCGCTTGCCGCGTAGGGTGCCAAGGATTGCCGCGCCGACTACGATGCCGAGTACGCCTGCTGCGAATGGCCGGTCGCGAGCAAAATCGCGTAGCTTCCCGAATCCGTCCTGCGCGATACCGCTCCATTGGTCAGCGATACCCGATGCCTCTAGCTGTTCGTCGCCCGTCGCCTTTCCAACAACTTCCTTGATCTGGCCCGCAACGTTGGTTCCTTGGCCCTCGAGTGTATCGCTGTTCATCATGTGTCCTCAAACTCGTGGCTCGGGATCGACGCGCGAGCATTGCTGTAACCTCTGGGACGTCAATCAGTGCCCGCTCGTCGCAATCGCGACCGTTCAGGCGAAGACGCTCTTCGGGATATGCGTTATGCGGCAGGCCAAGTCGGCCTCACCCGAGGCGACAATATAGTGATCGCCTCCGTCGGCGATGCCTGTCGTGAAGACCACATCGCGGACATACATCTGGTGCTCGATCGGGCGGGTTAGTTCGGGCGCCGCTTCCAACAACGCCTCGGTCTGCGCGTGTAGGGTTTTGCTTGGATCGTCCTTGTCGAGGATTGACCAATAGGTTCGATAGATGCCGACGATCTCCTTCGGCTCGACACCGTGCCATAATGTGAGCCAACCGCGGTCGGTCAGAATGGGGGGCGTTCCTCCACCCATCCGTGCGGTAGCCACGGTGCAGGAATTCGGACGAATGCCGGGATTGCGGTGCGGCTTCCAATGGAGAGCATCTGGCGATGTGGCGAGATTGATCGAAGGACTGGCGCGCCATTCGCTGCCTGGTGGATAACCGAAATAAAGGTCGCCGAGAGGCCGCGTCTGCGCCCAATATTGCCCGTCGATCAATCCTTCAAAGATCAGCATGTCTTTGTTTTGATGATCAAGAACGATATCTTCAAACTGCCAGTCGAGACCATTTGGAGAGCTGTAAAGCGTGGTCGAATGGCGCTCGGGACTTACTGAGCAGGTCGTCATCAGCCAGCGATCGCCGATCCTGCTTATTCGTGCATCCTCCAGCCCGTACATCTGGAAGCTGTCATGTGGCTGGACCACCTTATCATAATGATGCGCGATCACCTCGAGACCATCGGGCGTAAGCTCGACAGGCAACAGCCAGGCCAGCGAGGTCAGTGCCATGATCTTCCATCCGCTTCCGGGAAGCATGAACTTGCGGGGATCGGCGGTGTTTGCCTGCTCCAGCGGCCAGGCATCGAGTTTGTAACGACCGTCGCACCAGCGGATGTTGTGCACCTTGCTGTCAAAGATCGGCTCGCGAAGCGCCTCGGCGACCCGTACCATCATCAACAGATTGCCATTGGCCAGTCGGGTCACCGCAGGATTGAACGCACCAAGGCAATAGGTCTCCACGCCCAACTGCCCCGCCATCGGCGAGCGGGAGATGCCCTTGCAAAGCGGCTCTTCCTTGGGTCCCTCGATCTAACGGTCAACGCCGCCCGCCACTTCGACTATGCCTGGCCGATCCAGTTCAAGGTCGATAGCTTCGAGGTGATCGTCGAGGTACGCAATGACGACGGATTGGGCCAAACTGACGTCGGCGGCATCTTCGCTTATGTAATGGTCCGGGCTTACGAACTGACCGGCGAGCAGGTTTACGTCCAAGAAGCTCGCAAGGCGATCGACGCTGCTCGCGATATGCGGTTTGAGCTCAACTACCAGGCGACCTGACCGCCTGGGGCGCGGCTGCGTGCATGCGGTTATGGCGGGTGACGAACGAGGAATATTACGCGAAGGCCAGGGCGAGCCAGGCGGTCAAGACTGGGCATATGTCAAAGGCGGAAGAGGGCAAGATCGATAAGAAAGCCGACAGGGTAATCAAGAAGAGATAGATTACTACAATGCGCCGGATCGGGCGCAGGGCTCGCGGGCGCTGATTGCGCTGCATGAAGCCGTAGCAAAGGCCCGATTGACATGAGGCGTAACGAGCGGCCCTTTCCTATCGGCGCCGAATCGGAGTGGGTGGTCTATCATGTCACCTGCGGAACAGGCTGCGGTTACGATAAGTTGCCGTCGAATGTTCTACTCTTGCGGTCATGAAGCACACAGGCTGCCTTGAAGAGGCGATCGGCAAATCATAGCCTGGGTGCATCAGGACGCCATCCCTCGCATCAAGAAGTAATCCGCCCTGCAGACCCCGAGAGCGTAGCCAGCGCCGCGATGGAAGCTACCCCCGAATTCGAAAGAAGATTTGGCCCGGACTGACAAGCTATTCCGGTTGCTAGAGAGAAATACCATCGTCTGCCGGACCAAGTTGCCCCAAAGTGTGACTTGATGCTGTCGCCGCCGATGCGCGGCTACATCAGAGCGCGTTGCCTCACATTGTCGCCGGGTCCCGTCAAACCAAATTGCCCTCGTTTCCGAGCTTGTTAGTCAGCGTTTGGGAGCGGCGACCAGATCAAACGTTTACCTCTTTGCCCGCATTTGGGTCCGCCGGTTGCGGGACCTATTGTCCCTGGACAAGGGCTCGCGAGCCAGCTTCTGGTTAATTCGACGATACCTGTTCCACTATCTGGAGCAGGTAGGGCGGCGGCTCTGGTCGATGCACTTCGTCGCAATGCGCGGATTGTCCGCGCCCGAGTCGACGCCCGCTTTCTTGACCATCGTCGCCACAGGCATCTGTCGAGGCAATTCAACTCTCTGTTTTCACTCCATTCTATCGACGACACCGGTGCTGATTGACTAAACTCCTACTTAACTAATAGGATTAGTAGAAATTCTTTGGCGCGCTGCGCTGGCCGCGCTCCTAGAAGCTCGATGGGACAGCAGGATTTGGGACTGAGCGCCGCAGGTCCGCCAATTTAAGCGGTCTTCAACGTCGGTTTCACCAAAGCTGAGAGGGACTTTGTTGGTCGAGATGACATCAGTTTCGGTTACAAAAACTCGCCAGCGCCCTCGCCTTCGAAGCGTTTTGGCGGGTGTGGCGGCCTTGGCCGTGTCGTCACTGGCGGGTGCCCAGGCGCCAAGCGGGTTGGATTCCAGCGCAACCGTCTCCTGGACGGTGGCGCCGACTACAGTTGCCAAGCGCACCCGGCGCGTTGCGATCGCGCTCGAAGGCACGATCCGTGACGGATGGCATGTTTATGGATTGAAGCAGTCGGCCAATGGGCCGAATCCGCTCGTCATCGCGGTCGAAAAAAATGATGTCGGTCTTGCTGACGGGGGGGCAGCCGGAAGCCCCCCCACGGTCGCATTCGAACCTGCGTTCGGCTTTGTAACGCCCTTCTACGCGCGCACCCTCAGCCTGACGGTCCCGGTCCGATTGCGCTCCGGCCTGGCGACGGGCCGACAGGTCATCCCGGTGGCCGTTCGCTATCAATCGTGCGACGGACGGACCTGTCTTCCTCCCAAGACCGTGCATCTGTCGGCCCCGATCGATGTCCAGGCGGGGTCCTGAGACGTGTCGGAACCGGTCCAGCCCCTTGGAGCGCCGAGGCCGCCGCGGCCTGATCGCAAGACGGCGATCGTGGGTCCGATCGCGCTGACGTTTGGAGTGTTGGCGATCGGCGGCGCGGCGCTGACAAAATATCTGGTGGGACCGGCGGACGCCCAGATCGCCGTGCAGAACCAAGGCTATGTTCCCTATAGCGACGCACCGATCAAGTATCGCGGCCCGGTCAACGACCCCGTCGCGATCATCCAAAAGGAATTGGATGAGGGCAGGGCGCACCTGACCTATGATGATGCCCGAGGCTATTTGCCGTCCGTGCTGAAGCTGCTTAAGGTCCCAGTCAATTCGCAGACCTTGGTCTTTTCGAAGACGAGCTTCCAGTTCACCAAGATCTCGGCCGATCATCCACGCGCGCTCTATTACAACGACGATGTCTATGTCGGCTCGGTCCATCAGGGGAAGACGGTCGAGCTGGTGTCGTTCGATCCCAACCAGGGCGCGATCTTCTACCTGCTGGACGACGTCAAAACCGACAAGCCCAAGTTCCAGCGGGCCGAGCTCGACTGCACACAATGCCATATCGCCGCCGGTACGCGTGGCGTTCCCGGTGTGCTGCTGCGCTCGGTCTATCCCTCGCAGACCGGCAATCTGACGCCGCGTACGCCGCAATATATCACCGATCAGAAAAGCCCGCTCAACCAGCGCTGGGGCGGCTGGTACGTCACGGGCGCGCTGGCGCCGGCGACGATGGCCAATGCCGCGGCCATCCCGCAGCCGATCGATCCCGCCGCACCGGCAGACAAGCCGCTGCCGAAGCTTGGGCCAGTCGAAAAGCCGTTCGATGCCTCCACCTATCTCACCCGGACCAGCGATCAGGTCGCGTTGCTGGTGCTCGCGCACCAGACGCAGATGCACAATCTGATCACGCTGACCAACTATCAGACTCGGCTGGCGCTCTACGCACTTTCCCAGAACGGGACTGTCATGGCCGTCACGCTCGAAGCGCTGCGCGCCGATACGCAGGAGAAGATCAGGCGACCCGCCGAACAGCTGGTCCGTTACCTCCTTTTCTCCGGGGAGACGCCGCTTGGTGGGCTGGATCGCCACAAGGCGATCGCATCGTCGGCGTTCGCGCGCGACTTTGCCGCACACGGTGCTCGCGATTCCAAGGGCCGGTCCCTCCGCGACTTCGACCTGCATGACCGGATCTTTCGCTATCCTTGCAGCTATTTGATTTATTCGACCGCATTCGACGCGATCCCAGAGCCGGCCAAAACCTATGTCTATCATCGCCTCTTCGAGGTGCTGAGCGGCCGCGATCAGAGCGAGGATTTCGCCAATCTGTCGGCACCGGATCGTCAGGCGATTCTGTCCATCCTGCTCGAAACGAAACCGGGCCTCCCGGCCGAGTGGCTGACCTACGCCAAGTCCAACCGATTGCGCGTGGCCCTGGCGGCAGACCCCAAGAAGAAAACGACGTGACCTCGCGTACCCTCCCAGCAAGTGATCGGAACCAGCCATGAAAATGATTTTTAAAGCCGCAGCGTTTGCCGCCACCCTGCTCGCCGGCGTTTCGGCGATCGCTGCAGACACCAGTCACAATTCCGTCGTTGGGCGCTGGGATGCGACCCTGACGCGGAATGGCACCGAAATCCCATTCCGGCTGGACATCAATGCCGATGGCGCCGGCGTCAAAGGCGTCTTCTACGATGGCTTCAAGCCGTATGACGGCACGACCAGCGCGACCTTCCAGAACGGCAATCTCGTGCTGAACGTCGATCATTACCTGACGACGATCAACGCCAAGCTCGAAGGTGGCCAGCTCGACGGCACTGTCGTCGCGCAGAACCGCGAGAGCAGCGCGGATTACGCCTTCCACGCGGTGCGCCATGTCGATGCGCCCGCGTCGGCGGTTCAGGCCCCGCAGATTGCCGGCAACTGGGAAATCCCACTGGCGTCGCCCTCGTCGAAAGGAGAGAAATCCTTTCGTTTCGTCGTTCAACAGCAAGGTGCGGAGATCGCCGCCTCGATCTTGCGTATCGATGGCGACACGGGCTCCTACACAGGGCGTTTCAAGGACGGCAAATGGGTTCTGAGCCACTTCGATGGCGGCCGCCCGGGCGTTATCGTCGTAACGCCGAAGGCCGACGGTACGCTTGATGTCCAACAGGAGGCGGCCCGCCCGAAGGTCGCGGCGACGCCCTCGTCCACGACGCAGGTCGCCTATAAGCCGAGCGGCAACGATTATGTCGCGGAGGCCGCGCCTGACGGACGTTATGCCAAGACGCTGACGGCCTTTCGTCCCGATGTGGCGCGCGCGAAGGGCTTGCCGCAGCCGGACAGCTTCCTGACCCATACGACGGTGAACAATCCGAACGAGACGTTCAAGTTCGCGTTTCCGGACAATGACGGCAAGATCGTCACGCAGGACGATCCGCGCTTCAAGGGCAAGGTGGTCGTCGCGGTCGTGACCGGCACCTGGTGCCCGAACTGCCACGACGAGGCCCAGTATCTCGTCAAGCTCGACAAGCAGTATCGCGACAAGGGCGTGGCGATCGTCGCCCTGAACTTCGAGGAGCCCGAGCAGCAGGAGACGCTCAAGCGCCAGAAGGCGTTCGTGAAGCAATATGGTGTGAAATATACCTATTTGGAAGCCGGCTCACCCGCGCAGATGTGGGAGAAGGTGCCGCAGCTCGCGCATCTCGACACCTGGCCCGCCACGGTCTTCATCGGCCGCGATGGCAAGGTGAAGGCGGTCCACTCGGGCTTCGCGTCACCTGCGAGCGGCGAATATCACACCCAGCTCGAGCAGGAATTCACCAACCGGATCGATCAGCTTCTTGCGGAGAAGTCATCATCGGACGTTGCGCAGGCCGACACCGGCCCAGCGACACGGCTTGCGCTCAAGTGACGTGATTACCGCGGCGCCACGTGCGAGCGTGGCGCCGCGGCAATCCGCTCGCAGTCGCTGCGGTCGAGACGGATGGCCAGACGGTCGACAGGACTTCGGAGTTGTTTGTGCGTTGGGGTCTTGTCGTTCTCGCTGGAGCCTGGGTGCTCTTGATGATCGCCGCCGTCGGTGCGCAGCAGGTCGACACCCGTCCGCACGGCGCGATATTGTTCGAGAACCGTTGCGCTCGCTGCCACGGAGAGAAGGGCGACGGCGATGGTGGCCTCGGACCGTCGCTGATCGGCGTTGTCGGCCGGCCGGCGGCCAGCCGACCGGACTTTCCGTATTCGGCCGCCCTGAAAGCGAAGGGCGGCCTCTGGACGCCCGATATGCTCGACAAATATCTCGCCGATCCACAGGCTTTCGCGCCGGGCGCCGACATGGACGTGAACTCACCAGATCCGAGCGAACGCGCCGCGATCATCGAACATGTCAAGACACTCAAATAGCGTAGCGCCACGGCGGAAACACTGGGCGTCGATGGGACAGCAGGAAAGGTTGATACAGGTGGCAACGGTTAGCGGTGAACCCGGTACGCCCCCGCGCACAGTGGTGGTCTGGGACGGTTGGGTGCGGATCACGCACTGGCTGATCGCGTTTCTGTTTGCCGCCTCGTGGTATACGCACCGCGGCAACCTCCAATGGCATCGCTATGCAGGCTATGCCCTATTGGCCCTCGTTCTCTTTCGGATGTATTGGGGTGTTGCCGGCAGCACGACGGCGCGGTTCGCCCATTTCGTCAAAGGCCCATCCACCATCGTCGGCTACGGACGCAGCCTTTTCCGGCGCGGTCCGACGACGATCGTCGGGCACAATCCGATCGGCGCGATCTCGGTCCTTCTGCTGTTGGGCGTTTTGCTCGCCCAATGTGGGCTGGGGCTCTTCGTGACCGACGTCGATGGACTCGAATCCGGTCCGCTGTCACCGCAGGTCAGCTTTGACACCAGCCGATTGCTGTCGGAATGGCACGGTCGTCTCTTTAAGGCGCTGCAGATCCTCATCGCCGTGCATCTGGCCGCGGTGATCTTCTACCTCCTGGCCAAACGCGACAATCTCATTGGGCCGATGCTGACCGGCCGCAAGCGCTTCGCGGGCGAGGTCCAGCCTTTGCGCATCGGCCGTTGGTGGCACGGTGCGATCGCGCTCTCGGTGATCGCAGGTCTCATTTGGCTGACCGTGCACAATGGCTGACCGTAACCGTCAGTCCATCCTATCCATGGCCTCATGCCGAATTTCAGAGGGAGACAGTCGATGCGATATACGAGTTTCACAAAGATGCTGCCAATGCTCGTCATGATGGTCGCAGGCACTGCCGCCATCGCCGGTGCGGCAAGCGACGTGATCGCGGTACGCCAGGCACATTACAAGGACATCGGCAAGGCGTTTAAGGCGATCAACGACACGCTGAAGACGGGGACACCCGACCTTGCCGTCATCAAAGCCAACGCACCGGTCGTCACCCGCCTAGGCCAGCAGCAAAATAAGGAAAACTGGTTCCCGGCTGGCACCCAGGCAGGGCAAGGTCTCCAAACCGCGGCGAAAGCGGCAATCTGGCAAAACCTCGCGGATTTCAACGCCAAGCGTACCGATTTCGCCAATGCCTCGTCCACGTATGCGGCAATCGCCGCCAAGGGTGATCTGGAGGCGATCAAGGCCGCCACGGCCAATGTCGGCAAAACCTGCAAGGGATGCCACGAAACCTATCGAGATCAAGACAAGAGCTGATCCCTCAAGCGATCGCGATGCCCGCGGTCGCCGCACAATTACCTTAAGCCCCCCTGTGCTGTGCTGTGCTTGGCGCAGGCGCGGTTCGATTGAACGGCACTTGATCAACGCACCACGCTAAAAGCGTTCAGGCATCGTACCGACGCTCTGCCCGCCCTCTCGTGCAGGCATAAAACCCTACCCTTAAATGCGGATTGTATTTTTCTTTGCCGAATGAAAGTTCCGATTTCAAAAGGCCTAGCGAAGCCAAAGAAAATACCGGAATGGACCCGGATTTCAAACCGGCGAGAAGACGAGACTCCATCCTCCTCACATGTAATGTGAATTCTCAGGAGTTTCTTCTTGGGCTGTAATCAGCCCAAAGGCTGCCGGGCACACATCTGTATCGATCCAACTCCGGCCACCCGCACTTATTGTCAGAAACTTTTGTTTCTTATGTGAGAAGAATTGCTCCTTTGAATCCCTACTCAAAAGGTAGGGTATTGTCAATTGCGTTGGGAGGACGGTCCTCAGGGCCGCGATCGCAACGCCGTGACGCGCGACAACGTGTCGATCGTGTTGGTGGATCGTCCGCAGACGACGACCGCGAGAGGTTGCTGCTGGAGCAGAATCGCAAAAGGGGAACAGAATTGACGACGACCAAGTTGCTCCGCGCTGCGCTGTTAGCGTCGGCACTTTCATCCGTGTCCGCCTACGCGGCGGACCCAGCACCGTCTCCTGCAGCCGCCGCGCCCGAGGAGGGGCCAGAGGTGATCGTGACCGGCACACGTCTTACTGGCGTACGTGCGGCCGATAGCGCCGCACCGATCGAGCTGATCGACAGCGGGAGTCTGGCGCGCACCGGCAAACCCGATTTGAGCCAGGCGCTCAACGAAACGGTGCCGTCCTTTACATCGCAGTCCTTCGGCGGCGATGCCAGTAACCTGAAGCTTTCGGCCCGGCTGCGGGGCCTCAGTCCCAACCATGCGCTGATTTTGGTCAATGGCAAACGTCGCCACGGCTCGTCGAACCTCACGGTCAGTTCGACAGGAGGATTCGGCGGCGCGGCTTCGGCCGATCTTTCCTTCCTTCCAACCGTCGCGATCGACCATGTCGAAGTGCTGACGGACGGCGCCGCTGCCCAATATGGCACCGATGCCATCGCGGGCGTGATCAACATCATCTTAAAGGATAGCTATAAGGGTGGCGTACTTGTGGGGTCGGGCGGTGCCTACGGGGAGGGCGACGGCGCCACTGTTTCGGGCGCGGGCAACATCGGCTTCGGATCCGACAAGGCCCACATCAACTTTTCGGTCGAGCATCGCTACCATGGCTTCAGCGATCGCGGCGTCGCTGATCAGCGCGTCTACACGGCGGCCAACCGTGCCAATCCCGCGCTGCCGCTGCTACCTGGCTATCCGCATCTCAACCTCATTTACGGCGACGCCAAATATGAGCTGACGACTACCACCTATGATGCCAGCGTCGATCTGGGCGGTGCGGAACTCTATTCGTTCGGCAGCTATGGCCATCGTTTCGGCCAATCGCGCCAAAATTATCGCTTCCCGAGCATCGCACCCACGATCTGGCCGCAGGGATTCACGCCCTTGCTGACGGATAAGGAAGATGATTATGCGGTCACCGGCGGTATCAAGGGCGCTTTCTCGGGCTGGAATTGGGATTTGTCCTCGACCTACGGTCGTGACATCAACAAGCTGCACAACGACAATTCGGTCAACACGTCGCTGGTCGCGGATACGGGTACGAGCCCGAAGAATTTCCATGTCGGCGATTTCCTTGGCAGCCAGTGGACCAACACGCTCGATTTCGTGCGCGGTTTCGATCTCGGGCTCGCGAGCCCGCTGAACGTCGCTTTTGGCGGGGAGTATCGGCGCGAGACCTATGTGATCCACGCCGGTGATGCGGCGTCGCGTTACAAGGTCGGCACTGCCGCCTATCCGGGCTTTGCGTTGACCGATGCCGGCGCGCATGCGCGCCACAATGTCGCGGCCTATATTGATCTAGCGCTGAAGCCTGTCGAAAGGTGGCAGATCGACGCCGCGGGCCGCTTCGAGCACTTCAACGATTTCGGCACCACCACGGTTGGCAAGCTCACCAGCCGCTATGATTTCAGCGATGCCTTTGCGCTACGCGGCACCGTCTCAACCGGCTTCCGCGCGCCGACATTGGCCGAGGAATATTATTCGGCGACTAGCGTTTCGCCGACATCGGCCAACGCGACATTGCCCGCGAATGCCGCAGCGGCGCGGCAGCTCGGCTTCACCGGCCTGAAGCCCGAAAAATCCACCAACCTCAGTGCCGGCATTGCGCTCAGGCCCACACATAAGCTGAGCGCGACATTTGATATCTATCAGATCCGTATCCGCAATCGCATCGTCAGCACCGGCACCATTTACGGTCTTCAGAATGGCGTGGTTCGCTCTCAGGCGGTGCTCAATGCGATCGCTGCCAACGGCAATACGGTTGATCCAACCGTGACAACCGCGTCCATCTCAACCTTCGTCAACGGCGCCAGCACCCGTACGCGCGGTGCCGAACTGGTCGTCAACTATGGGGTGACGGTGCTCGGCGATGCCTCGCTCGAATGGACGCTCTCGGGCAATTACAACGATACCAAGGTCACGAAGCTCGCGCCCTCGTCGGCGCAGATCGCAGCCTCGGGGCAAACCTATCTCAATGCGGGCAGCATCTCCTACCTGGAGTCAGCGACGCCCAAATATAAGGTCTCGCTCGACAATCTGTTCCGCAAGGACGGCTGGGCAATCGATCTACGCGGTACGCTCTATGGCAAATCCTCGGTCCTTGTGGATGGTGGTAGCACCGGTGCATTCGTGAATAACAAGTTCGGTGCGCGGGCCATTATCGATCTCGACATCCACTACGATATCACGCGCCGGGTCGGCATCTCGGTTGGTGCAACCAACATCCTCGACACCCGCCCCGCCAAGATCAATCCAATCACTTATGCGGCCGGCTTGGCGGTTGGAGGGAATGGCGTTTCCACGACGGACAGCTGGTCGCCCTTCGGTATCAACGGCGGTTATTACTACAGCCGCCTGACCATCAAGCTCTGATACACTTAATGCGGGTCGCCTGGCCTCCGTGCGCCAGGCGACCCGTCACCATGTCCCTCTTTTAAATGGAGGATGCCGACGAAGCCGGCGGCTTCCGCTTATTTCACGCATGGTCGACCGCGGCAGGCTCGCCGCCGTCGCGCGCCGACCGGAGGCATCGGTATCAAATACACCGCCGCACCGCCGCGCTTGAGGCATATCTAGCAGTAGGTCTCGCCGATCAAGCTCGCGACGCTTCCTCCTTGCAGAGAAGGACCGCACTTCGCGAACAAAGGGGAAGAGGCTGCGCGAGTTGGTCGATCGATTGCGTACGCACGGCCGGCGTGTGCGCCGCCGCCATAAGCGGCGAGGCGGTAAGCAGCATCAGGGCGCCTAATGTGAATTTGCGCATTGATACGTCCTTCAGAACTGACGGCGTCGAATTTAGGGCACAATCCAGGCGACCAGCAACCGATCGGCCTGCGGATCGCCCGTTCCGATGACATCGCCCCGGTAGCTGAGTGTCCGCCCCTTAGGCTTCTCCGGCGGGTTGTCATAGAATTCTGGGGGCGGCGGATTGTCGGGCAGCTTATTTGGAATATCCGCGCCCCGGTTGCCGTCGGGACCGATGGCTCCAGGCCCGGGCCCGATGTGCTTGGCATCGACATTGTTCTCGGCGCAGGAATATTCGGTCAGGCCTTCGCCGGGCTTACCCAGCACCCATGTGCGGCTGAACGTGAAGGGGTGCGTATAATATTTCTTGTCGTCCACAACGAGTTCGAGGTGGATATGATCTGCGTCGGGCCGCGTCCATTTCTCGATCGCGTGCATCTCTCCGCTGGCGGGATTGCCGTTTTCGTCGATCCAGATCTTCTCGTCCTTGAAGCCGGTCGAATCGATCACGAGCGTATCGCCCTGCCACTCGCCGATCGGATTGCCGAAGAAACGCGGCTCCGGATCTTCGTCGCGCTTGCGGCCATCGGTGGGGATGAAGCGATGCGTGGAATAGAGATAGAGGAAGGCGAGGCGCTTCGGTGTCTGCAGCACTTCGAACGGCAGGCCGCTGGCGTCGTGGCGCGGGATGCCGCCGAGCACACAGAGCGCCTCAGGATCAATCGTCTCAGTAAGATTATGCTCGAGCGCTGCTTTGCCGGCAGCGGTCAGCGGCAATTTGAAGCCGGGCAGATCCTTGCCAATATTGCCGCCGGGCTTGCCCTTCTCCTTCAACGGCTTCCAGTAACCGGTGAGATCGGGGTGACCCACAGCGTCGCGCGGCGTCGGACGGGCGGGGCCTTTAGGTTCCTCGCCGCGTAGGGTCGCGCCCGATCCCTCGACCTCCACCGAGGGTGCAGGCTTCGGCGCGCCATTCTGCGCCGCAAGCGGACCGGCGATCATCGAGGCGACCGCCAGCAGCGGCAGGCTGCGGTGAAAACCGTTCATGTGAGGCCTTTCATGTCAAAGGAAGCCGATAAGGCGGCCGGCGACACCCACGCCGAGCCACAGGGAGAGAGAGACAAGTGCGAGCGCGCGAAGCGAGAACGACGCGGGCCGACCGCTCGGGAGCAGGCGCGCGACTGCCACGGAGGATAAAATGGCGAGGAGCAGCAGCGCCATTTTGGCGCGAAACATGTTATCCAGATAATAGCGGACCGGCTTCGACGAGACGAGCAACGCGCCCGAGACGATCATCATGACGAGGGCGCCGATCAGGATTGGCGAGGCTGCCCTGGCGATCGCTGCCGGATCGACGCGGCGGAAACGGAATCGCCCGGCGCTTAGGTTGATCGCGAGCACCGCGCCGCCGAGGGTGGCGAGGCCCAACAGGTGGATCGTCTCGACGATCGCGAAGCCCCAGGTCGCATCGCGCATCGTGATGCCGATGCTAGTGGCGCCGAGCCAGCGGAACGCGTTTTCGATCATGCGCGCGCCCTCAATGCTGGAAATAGGCGATCATGCGCCCACAGACGATGACGGCCGTCCATAAGGAGAGCGAAGTCGCCGCCGAGAGTTTTGCCCGAAACGGGATCACTGGCGCCTCGTCCCGAGTCGCGACGCTGCGATAGATCGTGAAGTGGAAGATCAGCGGATTGAGGCCGGCGAGGATCAGCAGCACCAACTTCAGCCGGAAGGCCGCGCTCTCGTAAAGCTTTGCGGCCTCCGATCCAAAAAGCGCGACCCCGCTCAGCAACATGATCACGAAGCCGACCCACGTTAGCGGCAACAGCTGCCCTGCAATGTCGGATACGCGAACACGACGGAAAGCTAGGCCGAGGAGTCGCAGATCGACCAGCGCCACGGTTCCCGCCATCAGCGTGATGGCGAGGACGTGGACGCTCTCGACGATCGGAAAGGCCCATTCGGATTCGGCGAGCGCGACCGAAGGCGGCAGATCGTTGATCCACTGGCAAAACGCCTGAAGCGAAGACATCGATCAGCCGTTTTTCGGGTCGCCATCACCCGGGCCGCCATCACCAGGCGTACCCCCGTAGACCGACCGGCCATCGGGCAGGAGGACGCGCCGCGCATCGATCGTGTGCGACCCGTCCTTGGCGAGATACCCGTCGACGACCAGCGTATCGCCGATCTTGATGTCCCCCTTCTTCCAGCCGCGGCGCGACAGCGCCCCGGGGCCGCCGCCCTCGCACGACCAGTTGCTGACGACGCCGTTGCGGCCCTTCACATCGAGGTAGAAATAAGAATGCGGATTGGTCCACTCGATCTTGGTGATCCTGCCGGTCAGGCGAACCGGCTTCGATCCGTCGAACTCGGCGGAGAAGCTGTGATGGGCAATCGCCGGTGCGGTCGCCAGCAAGGCGACGGCGAGCAGACCTGGTTTTTGGTGTCGGGTCACAAGATCAGTCCTTCAGTTGACCAGATGTCAGGGGTGAATGGCCTTGCGGCCGAACGCGTCAGCCGAAGGCAGGGTGAGACGCTGGCGCGGATACCAATAAGCGGCGTGGCAAGACTCGCAGGCACCATCCATCGCCGCGCCCGCCACGGTCAGTCGAGCGGCGTCTCGGGCAACGACCGCGGAGAGGGCGTCTCTTCCCGCCCGTTGCAGCCGATCGGCCGCGGCCGCGAATTTCGCGGGGTCACGATCGATGTCGGCGCGGATCTGCTGGGCCGAGCGAATGCCGGGCGTCGAGGCATCGGCGAGCAGGCCATGGGTCTTGCCGCCGACGGGGAGATGGACGTGCTTGAGAGCTTCGGCACCATCGATAACGGCCTGGGCATGCGGGATAAGCGCGTCCCATTTGGCGTTGGTGGCAGGAGCGCGTTCATGCGTTCCCCGTGCCGTCTCTTCCAGGCCGACCGCACCCCAAAGTGTGTCTGCCGCCGGGTCGATATGCTGGATCATCAATTGCTGGATACTGCGGCTCTGCGCATGCGTGGCTGCGGCAAGCGCGTAGGTCGCGCCGGCGACGCATAACACCACAACAGTGAAGCGTGTCCGCCAAACTCGCACCTTGCCTCCCACGCCGCCCCTTTTCGTAGAGCAGCGTTCGTGCCTTAGTGAATTAATCCCGAGTGAGGCAGTAGGATTTCTTTTATCGGCTCAAACAAATCCCACTAGAGAAGTAGCCTATTGCGGCGGATGTGACCCCGACTGGGGACACGCGCGTTGGCTACGGCATCAAGCTGGGGGATCGCGGCTTCATTCATGTGGATGGCGAATATAATTTCCAGAATCAGGTTGTCCGCAACTTTGGCCTGAAGTCCGCCTACCTGTCCTTTCCCGCGATCAGCAACACCACCGGAGCATTGGTGCGTCTGGAACCAACAATGCGCTGCCCGCGGGCGCCTCGCCCAATCCGAAGGAAGCCGGGCGAAATTCGAAGCCCTGGCAGAATACGGGCCTGCCGCGCACCCGGACCGCCGACGGCTCGCTCAATGCCAGCTATGACCTGACGGATGGTGTTACGGCTTATGCCTTCGGCACCTATGCGCACCGCATGGGTGCGTCGCCGCAGAACTTTCGCCTGCCGAACACGATCTTCATCAGCAATCCGGGACTGCTCTCGGTATATCCCGACGGCTTCACGCCGTACGAGACCATCCATGAGACAGACCCTTCGTGGGGTTCTCGACGAGTGCATCATGCGCGCGGTCGCAGACGGCTCCGCCCCGACGTTCGGCAAGATCTCGCCTTCGATCCTCGCTTGTTTCCATTACTTGGATGACATGGCGATCCGCTCACGATGCAGACTTCGAGACGCGTTCCACATAGTCTGACAGTTCACTGCCCGTAATATTGGCTCTTGGCAGTCAAGCTAAAAACTGTTCTCAGCGTATATCTTCGGTGAGGAAGGGGCATTTGTGGATTGCGGAGTGGGACCGATCCCCCTTTGTGTCGACCTCGACGGTACGCTGGTGCGTACCGATATGCTGCATGAAGCAGTTACTTCCTCCGCGGTTCCTCGGAGTGTTGGCGGGCTATTATCTCTTCACTAATCTCTACTCCTTCTGGCTGAAGCGGCAGGTTACCGTGGATGTGACGATGCTGGCGGGATATACACCAGCCGTATCCTTGCGGGCGCGGCTGCGATGACGATTCGGCCCTCGTTCTGGCTGCTCGGCATGTCGAGCTTCGTCTTCGTCAGCCTGGCCATGCTGAAGCGCGTTTCCGAACTTCGCGCGATGGCCGGCAAGAGTCAGATTGCCGGTCGGGGATATCGTTCCGAGGATATGCCTGTCGTGCTGGCGCTCGGCGTTTCATCGGGCATGATCGCCGTCTTGATCATGGCGATGTACACGCAGGCCGATGTCGTTGCCGAACTTTATCCCGCGCGCGAGTGGCTGTGGCTGGCGTCGCCGCTCATGCTTTATTGGATGGCGCGCCTGCACTTCCCGTCAGCACGTCGCCGCCGATCGTGAGATCGTATTTCAGCGTCACCGGCATCGGCTTGCTGACCTTCATCGTCCAGGCGAGCGTGTTGCCCTTAGCGGTGCCGGCGAACGCCATCGTGCCCCGATCGCTGTCGAGCTTCTGCGGGCTCATCGCGGTGGAGCGACTATCTGCAAGGTCAAGCGGATTGGGCGAGGAGGGCACGTGTTTCGCGCGCCTTTGCGTTCAGCCTGACGAGGAGTTTGCGAGCGAGGGCGATACGCACGACCATCTTTTCCTTGCCTTGGTCGCGGAGCCTGTCGCGGAATGTGGTGAGGTCATCGTCATATTTTCTGGCGACGTCGGCGACGAGGAACAGGATCGATCGAACCGAGGCCCTGCCGCCGCGCACGGAGCGCCGGCCTTTGCGCTGTCCGCTGTCGTTGGCGATCGGGGCGAGGCCGGCCAGCTTGGCGATGGCCTTGTTCGAGAGGGTGCCGAGTTCGGGCAGATCCGCGAGCAGGACGGCGACGTTACGGTCGGCGAGCCCTTTGACCGAACGGATGGTCTTGTCGAGCGCGGCCCAGAGCGGATCGACGGCGACCAGCGCCGCGATCCCAGCCGCAAGCGCCTTGGTCTGGCGATTGAAGAAGGTGATCGCCTCCTTGAGGCTTGCCAGCGCGGTCGGCTCGCTGGTGCTGTGGAGCCGCTGTTTCTGGATCGAGAGATCGGCCGAGACCTGCCGCAGCCGTGCGGTGAGCGCGGTCAGCCGGCGCTGGTTCTCGGATGGCGGCGGGGTGGCGACGAGCTTCCTGGCTTCGGCATAGCCGGCGATCATCTCGGCATCGATCCGATCGGTCTTCTCAAGATGCCCCATGGCGTCGGCGAAGCTGCGGACGGCCCTGGGGTTGGGGATGGCACAGGGCTGGCCCTGCTTCCACAGCGCCAGGAAGGCAGGCTGCTCGACGCCTCCCGAAGCCTCCATCACGACCAGTTCGACATCGTGCTCGCGACACAAGGCCAGCAGTTGCCCGACCCCGTCCGCGGTGTTGGCGAAACGCCGATACCGCCCGGCGGCCCAGCTATCGAGCCAGGCCTTGGAAACATCCACTCCACAAATGATGCGCATCACGGTAACCTGCCTTGTCTGTGCGATTGGAGATCAACCGACTGTTCGGTCGTGCGTGACAACGGCGATGATCCCAAGCTCCACCACGGTGGGCACCTGAGGGGTAACGGGCGACATCGCCGCCGCCGGGGTGGGTGGCCCCCCCCCCCCGCGATCCTCCCCATCCATCAAAGCAAAAGACCCCCGTGCCGAAACAAAGGGTGTCACCCGAACGAGAGCGCGCCCCC